>NZ_JAYJJS010000034.1:0-52185 GCF_020181635.2 Mycobacterium zoologicum
ACCGAAACGGAGGTCGCCTGAAACACCCCGATCCACAGGTATTGACAATTCCTCCGCCTGCTGCGTTTCCATGTGATCGAACTTAGCGGCGCCACCCCGATGCCGATGCGGGTTTGGGTTCCCGTGTCGGTCGGCGGTCATCGCCTACCGTGGATGCCATGCCGATTCCCGTCACCGAGTTCAGCCTCCTCGAGCAGACCGCGTTTCTGACCGCCTACGCCCGGGCATTGGACAACCGGGCGGAGGTGCCGATACTCGGCGACGAGCTCTCCGACCGGGTCGTCGGGCTC
The DNA here is from genome assembly GCF_020181635.2 of Mycobacterium zoologicum. Taxonomy (NCBI): domain Bacteria; kingdom Bacillati; phylum Actinomycetota; class Actinomycetes; order Mycobacteriales; family Mycobacteriaceae; genus Mycobacterium; species Mycobacterium zoologicum. Next base: position 291 of record NZ_JAYJJS010000034.1, read on the forward strand.
ATCGACTACGACTTCGCGGCATTCAGGATCCCGGCCAGTGTGGTGCGCCAGACCGCGTTGCGGGCCAAGCTGCTCGACGACCGGGTCCGCACGTTCACCTCCACCAACCCCGACGCCGTCGTGGTGGATCTCGGCGCCGGGCTGGGCGAACCGATGGTGCGGGTGGCGCCACCGGCGGGGGTCGACTGGTACAGCATCGACCTGCCGCACGTGATCGCGCTGCGCGAGAAGTTGCTGACGGCTCCCGACGGTGAGCACCTGGTGGCGGCCGATCTGACGTCGGGTGACTGGATCGCCGGTATCCCGGTTGGCCGGCCCACCATGGTGATTGCCGACGGCCTGTTCGCGTTTCTCACCGAGGCGCAGGTCATAGCGCTGTTCGGGCAGATCATCGACCGCGTCGGCACCGGCGAGTTGGCGTTCAACGATTACGGCCAGGTCGGCGTGCTCAGTTCGCTCGGGATGAAGCTGGCTCCGCGCGGCATGTTCACCGTGCTGCGCCAGGTCTGGGCCAACCCCGGATTCAGCGACCCGCGGACCCCGCAACGCTGGGACCCTCGACTGCGACTGGTCGAGCAGGCCTGCCTGGCGCATGCCGCCGAGGTCGATTCCTTCCCCAGCGCGGCCCGGGTGGTGACCCGGCTTGCCGGCCGATTCAAGTCGGTGGCCGGCAAGGCCCGGGTGCTGCGCTACAAATTCTGAGGCGCCAACTCGGTCACATCGGGGCGATCGAGACGAGCTGCTTACGTGTCAGAACAGTGACACTGCCCCGTCGAGGTACTGCGACGGGTCGAAGTCGATCCCAGCGAACGGGTCGGCGGGAAGGACGTAGTTGGGGACCGCCGCTTCGGTCAATCCGGAGTGGAACAGGCTGTTCCACAGGAACATCGGACTCGAATCACCGACCTGGATGTAGTCGGCGGAGACACCGTCGACCGTTACGACGGTGTTCGTAAAGTCCGGGGTCGAGAAGACCCAGTAGGTCGCATCGTGAGGTCCGACGTTGTCCATGGTCAAGCTGGTGAAGGCGCCATCGAAGTAGCTGAGCTTCTGCACCGTAACCCCGGACAGGTCGTCGAACCATCCCAGATCGAGACCATTGGAGGCCTCGGCATTGGGCACGAAGTCTCCGTATTGGTAGGTCGAACTGGTAAGCAGCGTCGACCAGAAGTCATCGATCTTGATGTTGTAGCTGCCGGCATCGGTCACCGTGCCGTCGTCCGAGGTGTACTGGACGTTGTAGACCTGGTCGCCCTTCCAGTCGGTGATCCATGGGCGAACCCCACCGTATTGCCAGTCGCTCAGGTTCTCCGGACCCATCACCAGGCAGACTGCGCCGTCGCAGGTCTCATAAGGGCCGCCCCCGAAGCCCGGTGCGATGCCGTTCTCACTTCCAGCAGCGTTTGCTGTCGACATCGACAAGGCGATTGCAACAAACGCTCCAGCCGCGCCCACCCCGCTCAGGGTAAGAAAACGACGCGATTTCCACATAACTGCCTCCGTGATCGTTTGTTGCACATGCGCACCTGTGATCGCTCTGGTGCTCAGACGTTACACCGGTGTTGCCTAGGATTGCCATCCGAATCTAACGGAAAATCATGCTAGTGGTGAACCTACGGTCTGTTCTAACCGGATGCTTCATCTGTCTCGCCTCCCACCTGCGTCACGCCAGATGTGTGGGAAGTTTCAGACGGTACTCCGGCGATGCACTGTTGTTACCAAGAACGGACGTTAACGTTATGTAGAGGTTCAGGCTTCCGCCCACACCTGCCCGACCAGCGTCTTCACAACCCGTCCGTTCCCGGCGGCGGGTGGATTCCACAGGTACATGCGTCGATGGACGGACACGTGCAACGCATGCCCCACGCGATCACGGCACGAGCGCGCGACAACGTCTCCAATTGGGCATCGATCTGCGCCAGCTTGGCCAGCGCCAGCATGCGGCTGGCCGGACGCCCCGGGGCGTCATCGGCAAACAGCAGCGCAATCTCTTCCAGCGAGAATCCCGCCGATTTGCACAGGCCGACCACCCCGAGCCGGGTCAGCACCGCATCGCCGTAGCGGCGCTGACCGCTGACTCTGGCCGGGGCAGACAGCAGGCCGATCTGCTCGTAGTAACGCAGGGTTGTCGCTGGGACCCCGCTGCGCCGGCTCACCTCGCCGATCGTCATTCGGTCAGACATCCGGACCTCCCGACCCTTGACTTAAAGTCAACTCTAAGTGGTTCCCTGATGTCATGCCCGCACAATCACTCGACGCTTTGCACGGTGCCCGCTACGCAGTTCTGCGGTCGTTTCGCCGCGACGGCACGCCCGCCGACACCCCGGTGTGGTTCGCGGTCGACGACGGCACCGTGTTGTTCCGCACCAAGATCGGCCCGAAAACCAAACGCCTGGCGGCACGACCGGATGTCGAGCTGACCGCGTGCGACTACCGCGGCCGGCCCCGACGCGACGCACCGACGATGGCCGGGGTCGCCACGATCCTGTCCGGCGAACAGGCCGAGGCCGCCAACCACCGACTGCACCGGCGCTACGGCTGGCAGTGGAACGCCATACCGATGATCAAGATCCCCGGTGTCACCAATGTGCATCGGAGCCTGTCGATCCGAGAAAAGCTGCGGCGGGCGCGATCCCGCACCCTGTGGCCGGACAGCGTCATCGTGGCCGTCACACCCGTCCGGTGACTATCCGCCCAAACAGCCCGGACCGAGCAATGCCTTCAAGTCGCCCATCAGCGCGGAGGAAGGAGTAACCCGCAGTGCGGGATCCAGTTCCAGCACGGTGATTCGCTCCCCGCTGATCAGCCGCAGCTGCACCTGCGCCGTGCCGGGATGACGGGTCAGCACCTGCTTGAGCGCCGAGACCTTGTCCAGCGTGCATTGCCGGGTCGGCAGACTGACCGCCAGCGGCCGGTCTGCGGCGCTGCCCGAGAAGTCGGGTACCACAAGCTCGTTGGCGATCAGCGAGAGCCGATCATCGCGGATGTTGACCTTGCCGCTGACCAGCACCACCGCGTCATCGGCGATCTCGGCGCCGTAGGCGGAGTAGGTGTGCGGAAAGAACATCACCTCGATACCGCCGGTCAGATCCTCCAACTGCGCTGAGGCCCAGGGCATCCCGTTCTTGTTGACCCGCCGGTTGACCGATGCCAGGATGCCACCCACCCGTACCTGGGTGTCGTTGGCGATATCGCCCTCCAGGATCGCTGGGATCTGGGTGTCGACCTGCGCCGCCAGCAGATGCGCGACGCCGTTGAGCGGATGCCCGGACACGTACAGGCCCAGCATCTCTCGCTCCAGGGCAAGCTTGTGCTTGTCCTCCCACTCGTCCTCGGGCACCTTGATGGTGAACACCGCGTCGCCGCCGCCGTCGTCACCGCCGCCGAACAGGTCGAACTGGCCCACCGCCTGAGCCTTCTTGGTGCCCAGCACCGAGTCGACCGCGTCGGTGTGCACCAAGAACAGGCCCTTGCGCGGATGTCCCAGAGAGTCGAAAGCGCCTGCCTTGATCAGTGATTCGGTGACCTTCTTGTTACAGGCCGCGATGTCGATCTTGTGCAGATAGTCCGAGAAGTCGGTGTAGCGGCCCTTACCCGTGCGGGTGGCGATCAGCGATCCGACGACGTTGGCGCCGACGTTGCGTACCGCGGCCAGCCCGTAGCGGATGTCGGTGCCGACCGAGGCGAAGTTCACCCCGGACTCGTTGACGTCGGGAGGCAGCACGGTGATGCCCAGCCGGCGGCAGTCGGCAAGATAGATTGCGGCCTTGTCCTTGTCATCTCCGACCGAGGTCAGCAATCCGGCCATGTATTCGGCCGGATAGTTGGCCTTGAGGTAAGCCGTCCAGTACGACACCAACCCGTAGCCGGCCGCGTGCGACTTGTTGAACGCGTAGCCGGCGAACGGAAGGATGGTGTCCCAGAGCGCCTTCACGGCCTTCTCGGAGAACCCGTTGGCCGTCATACCCTCATAGAAGCCCTTGTACTCGGCTTCGAGGACTTCGAGTTTCTTCTTGCCCATGGCTTTTCGCAGCGCATCGGCCTTGCCCATCGTGTAGGAGGCCACCTTCTGCGCGATGAACATGATCTGCTCTTGGTAGACGATCAGGCCGTAGGTCTCGGCGAGAATCTCCTGCAGCGGCTCTTCGAGCTCGGGGTGGATGGGCTTGATGGCCTGGCGGTTGTTCTTGCGGTCGGCGTAGTCGTTGTGCGCGTTCATGCCCATCGGACCGGGCCGGTACAGCGCCAGCACCGCGACGATGTCGTTGAACTCGGTGGGCTGCATTCGGCGCAGCAGGTCGCGCATCGGTCCGCCGTCGAGCTGGAACACTCCGAGGGTGTCGCCGCGGCCCAGCAACTCGTAAGTGGCCGGATCGTCGAACGGCAGCGAATCGAGATCCAGATCGATCCCCCGGTTGGCCTTGATGTTCTCCAGGCAGTCGCCGATGATCGTCAGGTTGCGCAGGCCCAGGAAGTCCATCTTGAGCAGGCCGATTTCTTCGCACGACGGGTAGTCCCAGCCGGTGATGATCGCGCCGTCCTGCGGACGCTTCCACAGCGGGATGGCGTCGATGAGCGGCTCGGAACTCATGATCACCGCGCAGGCGTGCACGCCCGCGTTGCGGACCAGACCCTCCAGACCACGCGCGGTCTCGTAGATGGTGCGCACATCGGGGTCGGTGTCGATCAGCCCGCGGACCTCGGCGGCCTCCTTGTACCGCTCGTGCGTCGGGTCGGTGATGCCCGACAGCGGGATGTCCTTGGCCATGATCGGCGGGGGCAGCGCCTTGGTGATCCGGTCGGCGATCGCGTAGCCGGGCTGACCGTAGTGCACACGCGCCGAATCCTTCAGCGCCGCTTTGGTTTTAATGGTGCCGAAGGTGATCACCTGTGCCACCCGGTCGCTTCCCCACCGCTCGGCGGCGTAGCGCACCATCTCGCCGCGGCGCCGGTCGTCGAAGTCGATGTCGATGTCGGGGGCCGACGGCCGCTCCGGGTTGAGGAAGCGCTCGAACAGCAGGCCGTGCGGGATCGGGTCGATGTTGGTGATCCCCAACGCGTAGGCGACCAGCGACCCGGCGGCCGAGCCACGCCCCGGGCCGACGCGGATGTCGATCGACCGGGCGTGGCTGATCAGGTCCGCCACGATCAGGAAGTACGACGGGAATCCCTTGCCGCAGATGACGTCGATCTCGTAGTCGGCGCGGTCGGTGTACTCCTGTGCCACCCCGGCCGGGAAACGGCGCTGCAACCCGGCGCGCACCTCATGGCGCAGCCACGAGCCCTGGTCGTGGCCCTCGGGAACCGGGAACACCGGCATCCGGTCCCGCGGCGCCCAGACGTCGGCGTAAGAGGTCACCCGCTCGGCGATCAGCAGCGTGGAGTCACACGCGCCCGGGAGCTGGTCGTCCCAGAGCGCGCGCATCTCGGCGGCGGACTTCAGGTAGTAGCCGTCGCCGTCGAACTTGAACCGGGTGGGGTCCGACAGGGTCTTGCCGGTCTGAATGCACAGCAGTGCTTCGTGGTTCTGCGAGGCGTCCCGGGTGACGTAGTGGCAGTCGTTGGTGGCCAGCGGCGGGATGTCGAGCTTGCGGGCCACCTCCAGCAGGCCTTCGCGGACCCGGCGCTCGATGGACAGTCCGTGGTCCATCACCTCCAGGAAGTAGTTCTGCGGCCCGAAGATCTCCCGCCACTTCGCCGCGGACTCCAGCGCCTCACGGTCCTGTCCGAGCCGCAGCCGGGTCTGAACCTCTCCGGACGGGCAGCCCGTGGTGGCGATGATCCCCTCGGCGTGCTCGGCGATGATCTCTGCGTCCATCCGCGACCACTTGCCCAGTTGGCCCTCGAAGGAGGCCAGCGACGTCAGCTTGAACAGGTTGCGCAGTCCGGTGGCGTTCTCGGCGACCATCGTCAGGTGGGTGTAGGACCCGCTGCCGGAGACGTCGTCGCTCTTCTGGCTGGGATCACCCCACTGGACCCGGCGGGTATCGAACCGGGAAGCGGGAGCGACATACGCCTCCACGCCGATGATCGGGGTGATGCCCGCCTTGGTCGCGGAGTTGTAGAACTCACTGGCGCCGAACATGTTTCCGTGGTCGGTCATCCCGATCGCGGACATTTCCAGCCGCTGCGCCTCGGCGAGCATGGGCGCGATCTTGGCCGCACCGTCGAGCATCGAGTACTCGGTGTGGTTATGCAGGTGCACGAAGGACCGCGCGGCTGAACTGTCCATAGGACCGCCAGTCTATGGCTGCCCGCCGACGCTTCCCGGGCGTGTCGTCAACCGTGTCTTGCGCGGCGGCGTTTCGCCAGACAACTGCCGCCGCCGTGCACTACGTTGAGGTTCGGCGCAAGCGAGGAGACACATACATGAGCGTGTACCGGGTCATCGACATCATCGGGACCAGCCCGTCGTCCTGGGAGAATGCCGCGGCCGAAGCGGTGCACCGGGCCAAGCAGACCATCGACGACATCCGCGTGGCCCAGGTCGTCGAGCAGGATCTCACCCTCGATGACAAGGGCGGGATCATCTATCGCACCAAGCTGCGGATCTCGTTCAAGATCCGGCCGCCGAAGTCCCCCGACAGCTAACGGGCGCCTGCACCTCAGCGGTGCAGGACGTCCAGGGCGTGCTGCAGGTCAGCCGGGTAGTCGCTGGTGATCTCGATGCGCCGCCCGTCGGCGGGGTGGGCGAAGCCCAGCGAATGGGCGTGCAGCCACTGGCGTTCCAGCCCCAGCTTGTCCGCCAGCGTCGGATCCGCGCCGTAGGTGAGGTCACCGCAGCAGGGATGTCGCAGCGCCGAGAAATGCACCCGGATCTGATGGGTGCGGCCGGTTTCCAGGTGCACGTCGAGCAAGCTGGCGGCGACGAACGCCTCCAGGGTGTCGTAGTGGGTGATGCTGTGCCGGCCGTCGGCGGTGACGGTGAACTTCCAGTCCCGCCCATGGTGGCGGCCGATCGGCGCGTCGATGGTGCCGCTCGACGGATCCGGATGCCCCTGCACCAGTGCGTGATAGCGCTTGTCGACGGTGCGGGCCTTGAAAGCCCGTTTGAGTGCGGTGTAGGCCCGTTCGGAGATCGCCACCACCATCACCCCTGAGGTGCCGACGTCGAGGCGGTGCACGATGCCCTGGCGCTCGGGCACCCCGGAGGTGGTGATCCGGTAGCCGGCCGCGGCCAGGCCGCCCAGCACCGTCGGCCCGCTCCAGCCGACCGAGGCATGCGCCGCCACCCCGGCCGGTTTGTCCACCGCGACGATGTCGGCATCGGAGTACAGGATCGTCATGCCCTCGACCTCGGTCGGGGTGTTCTCCAGCGGTGCCGGGGCCTCCGGCAGCCGCACGTGCAGCCAGGCGCCGGCGACCAGCCGATCGGACTTGCCGGCAGGCGCACCGTCCAATTCGACGTCGCCGTTCTCGGCCAAGGTGGCCGACACGCTCCGTGACAGGCCCAACAGGCGTGCCAGACCGGCGTCCACCCGCATGCCGGCCAGCCCCTCGGGGACCGGCATGGACCGTTCGGTCACAACCGCATCAGTCCTGGTCGCCGGTGCGCCGACGACCGACCGCATCGAAGTCGAATCCGAACACCGACAGCCCGACCAGCAGGATCGCCCCGCCAACCACGGCGGGGTCGGCGACGTTGAACACCGGCCACCAGCCGATCGACAAGAAGTCCACGACGTGGCCCTGCAGGTGACCCGGTGCGCGGAAGAAGCGGTCCACCAGGTTGCCCAGTGCCCCGCCGAGGATCATGCCCAGCCCGACGGCCCACCACGGCGACACCAGCCGGCGCGACATCCAGATGATGCCGAGCACCACCGTGCTGGCGATCAGGGTCAGCACCCAGGTGTAGCTGGTGGCCATCGAGAACGCGGCACCGGAGTTGCGGACCAATGTCCAGGTCACGGTCTCGCCGATGATCGGCACCGGCTGCCCCGGCGTGAGCATCTTCACCGCCAGCACCTTGGTGACGACGTCGGCGATCAGCACGACGGCGGCCACCGACATCAGCAGGCCCAGTCGGCGGCGCGGTGCCGCGGGCTCCGCCGCAGTCTCCGCGACCGGCTCAGTCGAGTCGGTTGTCTCCTCAGTCACGCCACCATCATCCCTTAATGCGCGTGCGGCATGATCGCGGCATGGTGTCCCAGCGGCTCACGGTCATCACCACCGGCGGAACGATCGCCGCCAGCGCCGACGATCAGGGGGTGCGCCGGCCCACTCGGCGCGGCGCGGATCTGGTCGCCGGGCTCGGCGGTGGTACCGCCGACGTCACGGTGGTGGACCTGATGTCCCGCGACAGCTCGGAGCTGACCCCGGACGACTGGGGGCGGATCGTGGCAGCGGTGCGCGCCGCGGTGGACGGCGGAGCGGACGGGGTGGTGGTCACCCACGGCACCGACACCTGCGAGGAGACCGCACTGTGGCTGGAACTCGGCTACACCGGGGACCCTCCGGTGGTGTTGACCGGCGCGCAGCGCAGCGCGGATGCCCCCGACGCCGACGGGCCCGGCAACCTGCGCGACGCGCTGCGGGTGGCGGCGGACCCCGCAGCCCACGGCCTGGGGGTGCTGGTGTGCTTCGCCGGGCAGGTGTTGGCGCCGTTGGGCCTGCACAAGGCGACCACCACCGACCTGACCGGTTTCCACGGGCCACCGGTGGGCACCGTGAGCTCCGGGCGGGTGCGGTTGACCGACACCAAGATCCGGCCCCAGCTCGATGCGACCGACCCGCCTCGCGTTGACGTCGTGGCGCTCTACGCGGGCGCGGATGCGGTGGCGCTGGACGCCTGCGTGGCCGCCGGTGCGCGCGGCCTCGTGCTGGAGGCGCTCGGATCGGGCAACGCCGGATCGGCCGTGGTCGACGGGGTGCGCCGGCACTGTGCCGCCGGGGTGGCGGTGGCGGTGTGCAGCCGGGTGCCGGATGCGCGGGTCGGCCCCGACTACGGGCCCGGCCGGGCCCTGGTGGACGCCGGCGCGGTGATGGTGCCGCGGCTGCACCCACCCCAGGCGCGGGTCCTGCTGATGGCGGCCCTGGCCGCGGGGCAGGCGGTCGGCGACGTCTTCGATCGGTGGGGTTGACTGCATCCATGTCCTCTCAACACACCTACACCTCAACTTCCCCGTGACGCACGACCCGGTGGTACGCCTGGCCGCCTAACCCGCGCGCGTGACGTCAGCGAGCTGATAGCGCCGGCGATAGCCGATTCGAACAGGCAGTACCACTTGAAATTCAGTACGGCAGCGACGGAATCAGCCCGGATCCGCACCGGCGACGTAGTCCGGCCAGTCCAGGCTGTCGACCGGGTCTGCCGGGCTGATCGCGGGCCCGTCGGCAGGAAAGGTCCGCGCTCGGCCCGGCCCGGAGCCACGCGTCTCGAATCGCACCGTCACCACCCCATGCCCGGCGCCCTGCACCCAGCCGTGGCCCAGCTCGGGGTGAGCGACGTCGTCCCCGATCCGCCAGGGTGTTGATTCGGGTGAAATAAGTTGCGCCACCGACATTTCCGAGTGATCCGCCTGCTCGGACGCCGAGGCTTCCCCGAATTCCAGATCCGGGAACAACGACTCCTGCCGGACGTCGGTCAGCCCCGAGTACCCCACCCCGAGTAGCCGGATCGGCCCTACCTCCGCGGGATCCAGCAGCAGCCGAGCAGCCGCCGAGGTCAGTGCCGCGGCGTCGGTCGTGGCATACGGCAGGGTCGCCGAGCGGGTCAGCACGCTCATGTCGGCCTTCTTGAGCTTCACCGTCACGGTGCGGGCGCCGCGGCCGTCGCGCACCAACCGGCGGTAGGCGTGCTCGCCGATCGGGCCCACCTCGGCGCGCAGCTGCTCCAGGGTGGTCAGGTCGACGGCGAAGGTCGATTCGGCGCTGATCTGTTTGGCCTCGGCCCGTTCGGCCACCGGCCGGTCATCGATCCCGCAGGCCAGCCGATGCAGCGCAGGGCCGATGGTGGCCCCGAGGATGCTGGCGACCTCGGTGTCGGTCAGCGCCGCGAACTGCCCGACGGTGCCGATCCCGAGCCGGTGCAGCTTCTCCTCGGCCACCGGGCCGATCCCCCACAGTCGGCGCACCGGCAAGCCGTCCAGCAGAATCCGTTCCTCGGCACGGCCGACCACCCGCACCCCGTCGGGTTTGGCCAGATCCGAGGCGATCTTGGCGATCTGCTTGCCCGAACCGGCACCCACCGAGGCCACCAGGCCGGTCTCGTCGAGCACCCGGCGTCGCAGCCGCTCACAGAACAGTTCGACGTCGGCGCGGTCGGCCCCGGCCAGCTCGACCGGTTCACCGAACGCCTCGTCGAAGGAGAGTTGTTCGACGACCGGGATCACCGCACGCACCGTCTCGAAGACCCGGCGGCTCGCCAGCCCGTACACCGCGCCGCGCGGCGGCAGCACCACCGCGGTGGCTCCCACCTGCCGGCGGGCCTGGTGCATCGGCATGGCCGAGCGGGCCCCGAACACCCGGGCCTCGTAGCTGGCGCCGGCCACCACGCCGCGTCCACCCGTCCCGCCGACCAGCACCGGCCGTCCCCGCAGGGTGGGACGGGTGAGCTGCTCGACGGAGGCGAAGAACGCGTCCATGTCCAGATGCAGGACCCAACGGGCGTCCACAACGCTAGATCCTAGGGCGGTCCCCCCCTGCCGCGGCGGCAGCGAGGCTACTTCGAGCCACCGCCCGCAAGCTGGTGCGGGCAATAGAATTTCGCTGCGATCGCCGTGAACCGTGCCGCGTCGGCCATGCTGAGCCCGGGGTTGGCCTCGGTGACGTCGGTGAGCAGCTCCAGGCTGGTCTCACCGTTGGCCGCCAGCCCGCATTCGGCTTCGGCAACGGCCACGGCCTGCGCGGGATCGGCGAAGCTGATCCCGACCTGGTGCAGCGCCTCGATGAACTCGGCGCGCTCCACCGCGCTCACCTCCACGACGCCCGGAGTGGCATGGCCGGGTGCGGCAAGCGCAAACGCTGCCGCCGCGGCGAGCGGGGCGATCGCGCATCTCATGAGAAGCATTGAGGTCTCCTTGCTCAGGCCAGCGCCGAGTTCGCCCCGGCGAGCGCACTGTCCTCGTCTTCGAGCACATGCACCGCGTGGATTCCAGGTTTCAGCGACAACTTGGCGACCAACTCGTCGAGGCCGGCCTGGTCGACGTTCCAATGTTGCACGACGTCGGGTGTCTGCTGCAGTTGGGCGATCACCTGGTCGAGCGGGACCGGCGCCTGCCGGTCGTTGAGGTTGGTCGACACCACCCGGGCCGCCGGTGCGATCGTGCGGGTCCGGGCGCCCGGGGCGCCCAGCGCCCCACCGGCGGCACTGCCCAGCGCTGCCGGTGCGAGCGCGCCGGGCACGGCCCCGGCCGCCGGGGACGCGGCGAGCGCGGTCTCGGGCACCGAGGTGGCGGCCAGCTTGATCGCCGAGGTGGCACTGGCCCAGTTCGGCGGCACCGACAACGCCCCCACCCGCACGGCGCTGCCCGCGCTGGCCCCGGCGGTGCGCGGGGCCCCACCCAGCCCGCCGCCCAGGTTCAATCCCGAGCTCGACAGGCCACCGCCGAGCGCGGACTTCGAGATCTCCACGACCGGCGCTTTGTAGCTGGCGCGGAAGTGGGTCATTCCCATGTTCATAGTCGCGTGCGTGCCGTTCACCCAACCGCTCTGGCCGGCGACTCCCGCCACCGCGCTCAGGTCGGACTCGAACAGCGTCCTCATCTCGGGCCCACCGAGCAGGCTGTCGAGGCCGTTCTGCCACATGGAGGTGTAGCCGTTGGCCAGTGAATTGATCTGGTTCAGGATCTGCTGCAGAAGGTCGGGCTGGGTCGTTGCGGCCGCTGCTGCGGTCGACTCGGCTGATCCCACGTCCCCGTTGGTGGTCTGCGGTGCTTCGCTGAACGCGGTCAGGTTGGTCGCGGATGCCGAAGCACCGGCGTAGCCGAGCATGGCCGCGACGTCCTGCGACCACATCCGCAGGTATTCGGCTTCCACGGCGGCGATCTCGGTGCTGTTCTGCCCGAAGATGTTCGACGCCACCAGCGAAGCCAGTTGACTGCGGTTCGCGGCGATCGCCGGTGGGGGCACGATCCCGGCGAACGCCGACTCGTAGGCGCTGGCCGCCGCCGTCGCCTGGGCGGCGGTCTGCTCGGCCTGCGCGGCCGTGGTGGACAGCCAGTTCACGTACGGAGCGGCCGCGGTCGCCATCGCCGCTGCCGCCGGCCCCTGCCAGCCCCCGCTCAGCCCGGCCAGCACCGCGGCGTAGGACGACGCGCTGGAATGCAGTTCGGTGGCCAGACCCGTCCATGCCGCCGCGGCGGCGAACAGCGGGTCAGCACCCGGGCCGGAGTACATCTGCCCGGAGATGACCTCCGGCGGTTGTGCCGCAAAGCTCCCAAACACCATGAACGCGACCTGCTTTCGTTACTTAGCGATCGGCGGGATGACGATGACGGTGGCCGTGGTGGCGATATCAGGCCCGGTTTGGTTGTTGGTGACGTGCGAGATCGCACTGATCGCGCGGGTGACGCCGGCACCGGCGGCCTGGCGCACCGGCGTTCCGATCGCCCGTCCGGCCAGACTCGACAGTGCCATCTGGCCGGCCAGCACGCCCTCGCCGTTGACCGCCAGTGCCGGAGCGGCCTCCAGCACGCTGGCCTGCAGCGCCACCGCAGCGGTCTTGACGGTCGGGATGGCGGTCGCCCAGCTGGTCGGGACCGACAACGAGCCGACCAGGCCTGCGCGCCCCAGCGTTCCCGACACCGCCGCCGGAGTGGCCTGCGCACCGGTGAGCAGCGGGCTCGCCAGCAGCGGTTTCAAGGCGCCCACGATCGGCTTGGGGTTGAGGGTGGAGGTCAGGCTGTTGAAGCCGTTGGTCAGCGACGGGATGCTGATGGCCATCTGGTAGAAGCTTCGGCCGGCGTTGGCGATCCCGATGCCATACGGCCCGGTCAGCGTGCTGAGCACCGTGTTGAACGTCTTCGTCACCGCAGTGAGGTCGCCGGACACCTGGCTGGTGCTGGGAAGCTGCGCGAGCAGGTCGGACAGGCCCAGCTGCGCATTGGAGGCGGCAGCGGACTGCGCCGCGTTGGTGGCGGCCGCCGACTGGCTGGTCTGGCCGGCGGAATTGGTGGTCTCCGGAGGAGCGGTGAAGGAGTCCAGTTTGGTGGCCGCCGCCGAGGAACCGGTGTAGGTGTACATGGCTGCCGCGTCCTGCGCCCACATCGCGCCGTACTGCGCTTCGGCCGCCGCGATGGCCGGCGCGTTCTGCCCCAGGAAGTTGGTCGCGACCAGCGTCGCGAGCAGAGTGCGGTTGGCCGCGATCACCGGCGGCGGCACGGTGGCGGCATAGGCGGCCTCGTAGGCCCCGGCGGCCGCCTTGGCCTGCAGCGCGGTCTCCTCGGCGCTTACCGCAGTGGCTTTCATCCACGCCGCGTAGGGGGTCGCCGCGGCCGCCATCGAAGTCGCCGAGGGGCCGTGCCAGGCCGAGTCGGCCAGATCGGTGATCACCGACTCATACGACGTCGCCGCATAATGCAGTTCGGCCGCCAGCGCCGCCCAGTTCGCGGCGGCGGCCAACAGCGGCGCCGAGCCGGGGCCGGCATACATTCGCCCGGAGTTGACCTCCGGCGGCAGTGCCCCGAAATCCATCACTGTCCCCCGCTCTGGCAACTTCGAAACATCCGTGAGTCAGGAACCAGTTAGCTCTGCTCATCTCCTGGTCAAAGGCTAGGAAGTCCGGCGAACAACCACGAACCGTCGCCGCCGAAATCGGCACTTTCAGGGCGCCCCGTGGACGCATCTCCAACGCCGTGACCAGGGGAACAGCCGGTGAACGGACTATTAATAATCTCGGCGCGAAAAACCAGCCCTCAATTCAGTCCGTGTTCAGGCCTTGGCTATCGCCACCTGCACGCCGTCACCGATCTCGGTGGCGCCCGGGCCCGGGTCGCCGAAGGAGAAACGGGTCGCCAGGATCTCACCGGAGATCAACTCGGCATGCGTCTGCGCCCACCCCAGCCGCTCCGCCGGCACCGACAAGACCACACTGATCCGGTCAGAGACCTCCAGGCCGCTGGACTTGCGCAGTTCCTGCAGCTCGCGGATCCGGTCCTTGGCCCAACCCTCGGCTTCCAGTTCCTCGGTCACCTCGCCGTCGAGTACCACCAGGCCGGCGCCGTCGGGCAGGGCCACGGTGAACTCCGGGTCGGCGGCCACCAGTTTGGAGGTGTATTCACCCTCGTGCAGCACCACCGGCCCCGCGCTCAGGGTGCCGTCGGGGTTGAGGACGCCCTCCCCGGCCTTGACGGCCTTGATCGCGGCCTGCACGTCCTTTCCCAGCCGCGGGCCGGCTGCCTTCGCGTTGACGGCCAGCTCGAACCGGCCGTAGCTGTCGATGTCGGCGGTCAGTTCGACGGCCTTGACGTTGAGCTCGTCGGCGATCAGGTCGGTGAAGTCGGCCAGGCGTTGCGGATCCTCCACGGCCACGGTGAGTTTGGGCAGCGGCAGCCGGACACGCAGCTTGTGCGCCTTGCGCAGCGACGACGCCGAGGAGCATACGTCGCGGACCTGGTCCATCGCTGCCACCAGTGCGGGGTCGGCGGGTATGACGCCGGGCTCTGGCCAGTCGGTCAGGTGTACCGAGCGTCCGCCGGTCAGGCCGCGCCAGATCGTCTCGGTGCTCAGCGGCAGCAGCGGCGCCGCCAGTCGACAAGTGACCTCCAGCACGGTGTGCAGGGTGTCGATGGCGCCGTAGTCCTCGTCCCAGAACCGCTGCCGGGAGCGCCGCACGTACCAGTTGGTCAGCGCCTCGGTGAACTGTCGCAGTTGCTCACACGCCCCGGAGATGTCGCACACATCCAGGGCCTGCGTCAGGTCGTCGCGCAGCGACGCCAGCTTGGCCAGGATGTAGCGGTCCAGCACGTGCTGTGAATCGGTGCGCCAGACACCGGGTTTCGGGGCGTAGAGCGTCAGGAAGCTGTAGGCGTTGGTCAGCGGAAGCATCACCTGGCGTACACCTTCGCGGATTCCCGCCTCGGTGACGATCAGGTTTCCGCCGCGCAGGATCGGCGAGGCCATCAGGAACCAGCGCATGGCGTCGGAGCCGTCGCGGTCGAACACCTCGTTCACGTCCGGATAGTTGCGCAGCGATTTGCTCATCTTCTGCCCGTCGCTGCCCAGCACAATGCCGTGTGCCACACAGGCTTTGAACGCCGGACGGTCGAACAATGCGGTCGCCAGCACATGCATCATGTAGAACCAGCCGCGGGTCTGACCGATGTATTCGACGATGAAGTCGCCCGGGTAGTGCGTCTCGAACCAGTCGGTGTTCTCGAACGGGTAATGCACCTGGGCATACGGCATCGAGCCGGAGTCGAACCACACGTCGAGCACATCGGGGATGCGCCGCATGGTGGAGCGCCCGGTGGGGTCGTCGGGGTTGGGGCGGGTCAGCTCGTCGATGTAGGGGCGATGCAGATTGTCCGGCCGCACCCCGAAGTCACGCTCGAGTTCGTCGAGGCTGCCGTAGACGTCGATCCGCGGATAGGCCGGGTCATCGGAGCGCCATACCGGAATCGGGGTGCCCCAGTACCGGTTCCGCGAGATCGACCAGTCCCGTGCACCGCGCAGCCAGTTGCCGAAGATGCCATCCTTGATGTGCTCGGGGTACCAGGTGATCTGCTCGTTGAGCTCGACCATTCGGTCCCGGAATTCGGTGACGCGGACGAACCACGACGACACCGCCTTGTAGATCAGCGGGTTACGGCAGCGCCAGCAGTGCGGGTACGGGTGCTCGTAGGTCTCGTGGCGCACCAGCACCGCGCCGTTGGCCGCGGCCGGCCCCGTGCCGTTCTTGAGGTCGGCGATGATCGGCTTGTTGGCGTCGAAGACATGCTGGCCGGCGTAGTCCGGCACGGTGACATCGAAGCGGCCCTTGGCGTCCACCGGAGTGACCGGGGTGATGCCGACCGGGTCGGTGGTGTTCTTGTCGTCCTCACCGTAGGCGGGCGCCAGGTGCACGATCCCGGTGCCGTCCTCGGTGGACACGAAGTCGGCGGCCAACACCTGAAAGGCATTGGCGGAGTCCATGAAATACGGAAACGGCGGCAGGTAGCGCATGCCCAGCAGATCAGCACCCCGGTAGCTGCCGAGAATCTCTGGCTCTGCGCCGTCTTCCAGGCCGAATTCGCGTGCGTAGGAACCCAACCGCGTCTCGGCCAGCACGAACCGCCGCTCGCCCACCGCGATCTGCACGTAGGTCACATCCGGGTTGACGGCGACGGCCTGGTTGGACGGCAGGGTCCAGGGCGTGGTGGTCCACACCAGCAGGTGCGCACCTTCGAGTTCGCCTTCAGCAAAACGGAACCCGACCGTCAGCGCCGGGTCCTGGCGGCTCTGGTAGACGTCGTCGTCCATTCGCAGTTCGTGGTTGGACAGCGGGGTCTCGTCGCGCCAGCAGTACGGCAGCACCCGATAGCCCTCGTAGGCCAGGCCCTTGTCCCACAGCTGCTTGAACGCCCACAGCACCGATTCCATGAACGGCAGGTCGAGGGTCTTGTAGTCGTTGTCGAAGTCCACCCAGCGGGCCTGGCGGGTGACGTAGGCCTGCCACTCCGACGTGTAGCGCAACACCGAATCCCGGCACGCCTGGTTGAACGCGGCGATGCCCATGGCGTCGATCTGAGACTTGTCGGTGATGCCGAGCTGGCGTTCGACCTCCAGCTCGGCCGGCAGCCCGTGGGTGTCCCAGCCGAATCGGCGCTCCACCTTGTAACCGCGCATGGTGCGATACCGCGGCACGATGTCTTTGACGTAGCCGGTCAGCAGGTGTCCGTAGTGCGGCAGGCCGTTGGCGAACGGCGGCCCGTCGTAGAAGACGTATTCCGGTGAGCCGTCGCGGCGGGCGATGCTGGCCCGGAAGGTACCGTCGGCGGACCAGAAGTCGAGTACCTCGGACTCCAGCGCCGGGAAGTCGGGGGCGCCGGCGGCCGGCTTCGGATAGCTGCGTTCGCTCACGTCTGTGTCGTCTCCCAAGGACCCGGCCCGGGGACGACGCCGCGCGGTTGCGCGAGCGCCGCGGTACCACCCCGCTTGTCGCACCCCGCCCGGGGCGCGACCGCTCGATGCCGGCTGTGACGGGCCGTCCCGTTCGGGTCTACTTGGCTCGTCCGCGGTGCGGACCGGGCTGTTCTTCCGAAGGCTCCCCGGTGATGGCCGGATCGATGCCGATGCACGCCGATTCTAGAACCCCCGATCGGCCTCCCCTCCGTCAGGGCCGTCGGGTTGACCCTAGACTTCGACCGTGGATTTCCGCTCTCCTGACGCCTGCGATGTGGTTTGGTCGCGGATGGTCCGGATGCCGGTTGCCGTCGGGACCACAGCAGCGGTGATCGCGGCCATTCCGGCGGCGACGATTCCGTCGGGTCCGACGATGAAAGAGGTGCTGCTGACCGGCCTGGGAGGCGGGACCGCGCTGATCATGGGCAGCAGCGGCATCCCGCTGCCGACGTCGGGCTACGTCGACGCCGCCACCACGCTCTACCTGCAACCGCACGGCTTCACCGGCACACCGCAGGCCCTGTTCACCCCGGCGGGCTTCTACCCCACAACCGGCGTCAAGAGCCTCCCGGCGTTCGTCTCCGAGACCCAGGGTGCACAGATCCTCACCGAGACGGTGCTGCGCGAGATCGCCGGCGGGCAGGTTGATGCGACAAATCCGGTGGTGGTCTTCGGCTATTCGCAGAGTTCTGCACTGTCGTCGTTGGCCATGGCCCAACTCGCCGAACACGGAGTGCCCGCCGACTACGTCCACTTCGTGTTGGTCGGTGACACCGCCGCACCCAACGGCGGGCTGCTCGAACGCTTCGACGTCCCCCTCGGCTCGCACCCGGAGATCCCGAGCATGGGTATCACGTTCGGTTACCCCACCCCGAATCTCTACCCCACCGACGTCTACACGCTCGAATACGACGGGTTCGCCAACTTCCCGCAGTACACGCTGAATCCGATCGCAGTCTTGAACGCCATGGTCGGGATGGCTCTCGCGCACTTCACCTACCTGGGCCTGGAGCCCGACCAGATCGCGAACGCCATCCCGCTGCCGACCACATCCGACTCGCTGGCCCACTACTATATGATTCCGCAGGACCACCTGCCGTTACTGGATGTGGTGCGCTTCCTGCCCTTTGTCGGCAACCCGCTGGCCGACCTGGTGGAGCCGGTCATGAAGATTCTGGTGAACCTCGGATACGGCAGCATCACCGACGGCTGGAGCCAGGGCCCAGCGGACGTGCACACCCCGTTCGGCCTTTTCCCGCCGGACCTCGATTGGGGTGAGGTCTTCAACGCACTGGTCAACGCGGTACCCGAGGGGATAGTCGCCGCCGGCAATACCCTGCTGGACCCGCAGAACTACGACGTCTTCGCCTCGATCGCCGACAATCCGGTGACCGGTCCGCTATTGCGGGCCGCGTACGCGACCGGCGAGCTCACCACGAACCCGGCCGCCTTCCTGGCGGATCCGAACCTGACAACTTTCACCCAGGTGCTCAACGCGCTGGACCTCGGATCATCGGTGGCACCCTCGGAGAGCTACACCCAACTGCTCCCGCTGGCCGACATGTTCACCGCATTGACCGTCACCCTGCCGGCCTACAACCTCACGGTGTTTCTCGACCAGCTCGAGCAGGGCAACCTCATCGAGGCGATCGGTCTTCCCATCGCCGCTGATATGGCCCTGATCCCGATCGCAATGGCCCTCGGGCTCGGCCTCTAGCCGGCCTCCCGGCACTCCCAGCAGTCCGGCATCAGCCCGGTCTCGAGGAAGTCGGCGAGTTCCGCGGACTGCTCCGGGTCCAACTCTCGGTCGGCGGCGGGATAGATTACCTGCTCCTCCTTGTCGTTGTGCGAGCCGAGCAGGCCCAACAGGTTCTGACCGGCCGCCCGGATCCGCGCGATGTCGACAGCCCCGGCCAGTTCCGCCAGCGCATCCATAGCCCGCCAGATCTCGCCATGCTCGGACATCATCACCGTGATGGGCATCGCCATGCCGCCGTGCCGAATCGGCGGAAACAGGATTCGCTCCTCGGCGAAGATGTGCCGGCGCAAGGCGTCCAGGGCGGCGTTCAGGCCGTCGGCGTCCACCCGGCCGCCGTCGAGTTCGGCCAGGAAACCGGCGAGCCCGTCGTCGACCAGCCGGTGCTCAAGCTCCAACGCGGCCGACAGCGATAGCGGCACCTCTGATGAGATCTCTTCGGACACAGGCGATCTCCAATCCGTGCTCAGAGGGCTGCCTTTGCGCAGACCCAGCCGTCCGGCATCCGGCCGTTGGCGATGAAGTCGGCCAGTTCGGTGGCGGTCTCGGGCGCAAGGCCGGTGTCGGCGGCCGGGTAGATCACCGGCTCCTCCACCTTGTTGTGGTCGGCCAATAGGTCCAGCAGCCGCCGGCAGGCCACTCGCAGTTCGTCGTGGTCGGCGGGATCGCCTGCACCACTGATCAGTTCGTCGAGGGCGTCCATGGTGCGCCAGATTTCCCCGTGACCCCGGATCATCCCGAACACCGACATCATCTGCGCGCCCTTGCTGATCGGCGGGAACAGAATCTGCTCCTCGAGGTAGATATGGCGGCGCAGTGCGGTCAGGGTGGCACCGAGGACGTCTGCGTCCACGCTGCCGCCGTCCAGCTTCTCCAGGAAGACACCGATCCCGGCATCGACTTCCTGGTGCTCGTGCTCGAGTGCGGCCGAAAGGTTCTCGTCAGTCATGGCTCAGCCCCGTTCAGACCAGTACCGCGTCGACGCTGATCTCGGCGCCGGCGAACAGTCGAGACACCGGGCACAGCGCCGCGGCGCCGCTGACGATGTCGGCGAAGTCTTCGGCGGACAGATCAGCCACCTCGGCACGAACGGTCAGCTTCGAGGTGGTGATGGTAGGCAGTCCCGCGACCTCGTCGAGGGTGACCGTCGAGGTGACTTCGAGCCGCTGGGGCGGGGTTTTGTTCTCGCCGAGCTTCAGCGACAACGCCATGGCGAAGCACGACGAGTGCGCGGCAGCCGCGAGTTCCTCCGGACTGGTCTTGCCGCCGGGCTGCTCGGTGCGGGCCGCCCAGGTCACCGGCAGTCCATCGAGCGCTCCACTGCTGCCGTGCCCCAGGGTGCCCGCGCCCGTGGCCAGCGCACCTTCCCAGGTGGTCCGAACAGTCCGATCCGCGATGCTCATTCGCCGACTCCTCCACCGATGCGGACACCGCCGGAGCCGGAACCCGCAACTATTTTCTACAATCAGGACTTGTCTAAATGTAGTCCATCGTGCAGTGCGCTGGCCAGAGGCGGATCAGGGGCAGCTCAGCGCTCGGTCTCTTCCTCCGGCGGTTGAGTCACCGACAGGGTCTCCGCGGGCCGCTCGTCGGCCGGCTGCCCGGGCCGTCCCGACAATTCCGGGAATGCCGAGGCGACCATATCCTCGAACGTCCGGTCTTCCGCGTCGGCCTGAACAGTGGCAGCAACCGGCACGGCCTGGCGCCGCGCCCGTGCGGGATGCTCCCGCACGTTCAACGGCCACCAGAACCACCGGCCGAGCAACGCCGCAACGGACGGCATCATGAACGAACGCACGATGAGGGTGTCGAACAGCAGGCCGAGTCCGATGGTGGTACCGACCTGGCCCACCACCCTCAGGTCACTGACCAGCATGGACGCCATGGTGAAGGCGAACACCAACCCGGCTGCGGTGACCACCTTGCCGGTGCCGCCCATAGTCCGGATGATGCCGGTCTTGAGCCCCGCGCCCATCTCCTCTTTGAAACGAGCAACCAGCAGCAAGTTGTAGTCACAGCCGACCGCCAACAGGATGATCACCGACATCACCATCACCATCCAGTGCAGGTTGACGCCGAAGATGTACTGCCACACCAATACTGACAACCCGACCGATGCCCCCAGCGAGGCCAGCACCGTCCCGACGATCACCAACGATGCGATGAAACTGCGGGTGATCAACAGCATGATGATGAAAATGATTGCCAGCGAAGTGATTCCGGCGATGAGGAGATCGTAGTCGGCGATCCCCTGCAGGTCACTGAAGAGCGCGGCGGTGCCGGTCACAGAGATCGTGGCGCCCGATAGGGGTGTTCCCTTGAGGGATTCGGTGGCAGCCTTCTTGATCAGGCCGGACCGCGCCATCCCTTCCGGCGTGCCCGGATACCCGTCGTGGGTGACGAAGAACCGCGCCGCGTGGCCGTCCGGTGACAGGAACAGCTGGATCACCCGTTTGAAGTCGGGGTTGTCGAACGCCTCCCGGGGCAGATAGAACGAGTCGTCGCTCTTGGCCGCGTCAAAATCTTGGCCCATCGCCGCCGAGTCTCCACCGACTTCCTCTGCTTGCGCCATGATCCCGGACATGGTGCTGTTCATCGTCAGCATCATGGTCTGCAGACTGCGCATCGCGGCGATCTGCGCCGGCATCATCTCCAGCAGCTGCGGCGTCACCGTATCGATGTTGTTCATCACCGGCGCCAACTCGTTGAGTTTGTCGGTGAGTTGATTGGCGCTGTCCATCGAGGCGTATGCCGACCGCAACGACAAGCAGGTCGGGTCAGTACGGCAATCCTGTTGCGGGGAAACCGTTTCGCGCAACGCCTTGGACGATTCGTTGAAATCAGCCATGTGTTGGCGCATCTCGGCGGCCACATCCATTGCCTCGCGCGAGACACCGGTCGCGTCGTGGGCGTTGGCGCCCATCTGCTGCATGAGGCCGTACATCCGTTGCAGTGAGTTGATAGTGCCCTCGAGATCGTCGGCCTGTTTGCGCATATCGGCGACCCGGTTCTTGACGAAGTCCAGGTTCTGCATCTGCCCGGCGTTCTGCATGCTGAGCAAGAAGGGGATGGAGGTGTGCCCGAGCGGCGTGCCTTCGGGCCGAGTCACCCCTTGCACCATGGCCACACCTTCGATCGCGAAGATACTCTTGGCCAGTTTGTTGAGCACCAGGAAATCCGCCGAGTTGCGCATGTCGTGATTGGCTTCGACCAGCACTATCTCCGGCAGCAGGCTGGACTCGGGGAAGTGCCGCGACGCCGCCGCCCACCCGATGTTGGCCGGAGTATCCTGCGGGATGAACGACGGGTCCTTGTAGCTCACCTGGTAGCCGGGCAGCGCCAGCAGGCCGATGAGTGCGACCGCGCAGGCGGCCACGAAGATCGGCCCCGGCCACCGCACGATCGCGGTGCCGATCTTGCGCCAACCACGCTCCGACATCTTGCGGCGGGGTTCGAGCAGTCCGTGGCGACTGGCCACCGTCATGACCGCAGGAACCAGAGTCAGCGAGACCGCCACCGCGACCAGCATGCCGACCGCGCAAGGGATGGCCATGGTCTGGAAGGCCGGCAACCGGGTAAAGCTCAGGCACAGTGTGGCGCCGGCGATCGTCAGTCCGGATGCCAGCACCACATGGGCGACTCCACGGTAGGTGGTGTAGTACGCCGCCTCCGGGTCCTCACCGGCGTGCCGGGCCTCGTGATAGCGGCCGATGTAAAAGATGCCGTAGTCGGTACCGGCCGCTATCGCCAACGTCACCAGGATGTTGATCGCGAACGTGGACAGTCCGATCAGTCCGACATGGCCCAAAAAGGCGACGATCCCGCGCGCCGCGGCCAGCTCGATCCCGACTACGGCCAGCAGCAGTGCGACAGTGCTAAACGAGCGGTAGAGCAGCATCAGCATCAGCGTGATGACCGAGATGGTGGCCAGCATGATCTTCAGGACGGCGCGGTCGCCGCTTTCGTTCATGTCGGTCAGGAAGGCCGCGGGGCCGGTCACGTACGCCCGCACTCCCGCCGGAGGCGGTGTGCGATTCACGACGTCACGGACTGCATTTACGGACTCGTTGGACAGAACCCCGCCCTGATTGCCCGCCAGGTTCAGCTGCACCAGAGCCGCTTTGCCATCTGCGCTCTGGGCGCCGCCGGCGGTGAGTGGATCCCCCCAAAAGTCCTGGATGTGCTCGATGTGTTTGGTGTCGGCGTTGAGCTGGGCGATCAGCTCGTTGTAGTAGTGGTGGGCGGCTTCGCCGAGAGGCTCGTCACCTTCGATGACTATCGTCGCTCCACTGTCGGAGTTGGATTCGGCGAAGACGTGCCCCAGCCGCGCCATCGCTTGAACCGAGGGGGCGTCCGTGGCATTCAAAGACACCGGGTGCTCTTTGGCGACCTGCTCCAGTGACGGAACAGCGAGACTCACCAGCATCGCGATCGCGACCCAGCCCAGGATGATGGGGAGCGCGAACCTGCGGACCGCTTCTGCTGCGGACGACCGACTACGACTCAGGTGGTGTATCTTCATCGGCCCCTCATCAGACGAAATACCCAAGCGATCACTTTAACCCCCAGTTCAGGACCGCGACGGCAGAAATTACCCGATCAGGTAGTCAGTCAGCGGGAAGCGATCCTGCTCTTTCACCGCGCTGCGCACCGAGGTCGGCCGGAACAGTGGGGCCTCCCCGGTGTGCTGGTTGAACCAGTAGGAGTTCGAGGTCGCGCAGTTGCCCAAATGGAACACCGAGCTGTCCAGCAGGCCCATCATCCGCTCGTAGAACGCGGCATTGGCCTCTTCGGTCACCTCGAAGGTGCGCGCCTGCCGGCGCTGCAGCTCACCGAAGAGCCGGTTCATGTGTCGGGTCTGATACTCCACGGTGTTGAACCAGGACAACCCCACCCAGGAGAACGGGCTGGCCATGTTGATGAAGTTCGGGAACTGCGGGGCTGTCATGCCCTGATAGGCCTGGAACCGGGTCTCGCGCCACCATTTGCCCAGGTTGCGACCGCCGCGACCGATCACCTCGATGGCCGGCAGGTTGCCCTCCCAGACGTCGTATCCCGTCGCCAGCACCAGGGTGTCGATCTCGCGCTTGGTGCCGTCGCGCGCCACGACGCCGTCGGGCTCGATCCGTTCGATCCCCTCGGTGACCAGGTGCACATTCGGCCTGGCGAAGGTCGGGTAGTAGTCGTTGGAGATCGACGGACGCTTGCAGCCGAAGTCGAAATCGGGCCGCATCTTGTCGGCGAGTTCACGATTCCGCACCGCGCGGCGCCGATGCAGCGCTGATTGGGCCGCCATCGCCTTGTTGAGAAATTTGAAGCGCCGGTAGCGCCACATCGTCAGGACCATCATGAAGTCCGTGGTGTTGTCGGTCAGCCACCGCACAATGCGCTGGGTGAACGGCACTCGGGCGAACATCCGCTGCACCACCGGCGGGAACACCACGTCGGACTTGGGCGTCACCAGGATCGGGGTGCGCTGATACACCGTCAGATCGGCGACCTCTTTGGCCAGTTCGGGGATCACCTGGATCCCGGTGGAACCTGTTCCGATGACGGCTGCCCGGCGTCCGGCCATCGAGTAGTCGTGGTCCCACTCCGCGGTGTGCACAACATGGCCGGCGAATGACTCGATACCGGGGATATCTGGAATCTTTGGCTGGCACAGGAAGCCGGTGGCAACGATGAGGAACTGCGACGTCAATGTCTCACCGCCGGCCAGGGCCACCCGCCAGGCCTGAGCCTCGTCGTCCCACTGGGCGCCGTCGACGGTGGTGTTGAAGCGCATGAAGCGCGTCACGTCATACTTCTCGGCCACATGCTCTGCGTAGGCCTGGACCTCATTACCGGGGGCGAACAGCCGCGACCAGGTGGGGTTGGGTTCGAACCAGTAGGAATAAGTAGTAGAGGGCTGGTCGACGGAGAGCCCCGGGTAATGGTTGACGCGCCATGTTCCACCGAGCCCGTCCAGGCGGTCGACGATCAGGATGTTCTCGTAGCCCAGCTTGTTGAGTTGGATCGCCGTACCGATTCCACCAAAGCCCGCGCCTACGATGATGGCGTCGTATTGCTGGGTCCCCATAAGGCCAACACGGTACCGCAATGGCGCACGATCCCGCTGGTCGAGCAGCTCAGCCGGACCGCAACCGGCCACGCCCGAAGGTGAAATTTCGGGCGCCGCATCGTTGCGGATTGGCCGCAGGATGGCAGCAATCACACCACAGTGGCGAGTCAGGCCTTAGTGTTTTGCCAAACTCGACTGTAAGCTTCTGCCCAGCCGCGCACTCTTGGGGCGCGGGTCGGACGGAGAGATTGGCCAATGTCAACCTGGATGGGCATCATCGGGCCGCTGAGCGGCTTGTTTGTTGTCGGGTTGATACTGGCCACAGTTGGTTGCGCGATTGCCCGGTACCGCCGCAACCTGGATGTCACCGCCGATGCCCAGTACGTGGCGACGCTGACGAGTCTGTCGGAAAGCTCCGTGCGACGCCGCTTCGACCCCTACCTCGACATCGACTGGGACGCCCCCGAGTACGCCATCACCCCCGATGACCCGCGCTGGGTTCTCACTCATGACCCGCTCGGACGCTCCGATTGGTACCGCAGCCAGCCGCTGGACAAGCAGATCGCCATCGGGATGTGGCGGCAGGCCAATATCGCCAAGGTCTCCTTGCAGTTCGAGAGCATGCTGATCCGTGGCCTGGTCCAGTACGCGTCCCGGGTGCCCAACGGCTCCCCCGAACACCGCTACTGCATGCACGAATCCATCGAGGAGTGCAACCACGTCCTGATGTTCCAGGAGCTGGTGAATCGCGTCGGTTTCGACGTTCCCGGGATGCAGTGGTGGATGCGGTGGCTGTCACCGTTGATGCCGCTGTATGCCGGCCCGTTCCCCAACTGTTTCTTCTTCGGCGTGCTGGCCGGTGAGGTACCGGTGGATGTCATGCAGACCAACGCCCTGCGCGGGCCGGATTCCCTGCATCCCATCGTCGAGAGAGTGATGGCCATCCACGTCGCCGAGGAGGCACGTCACATCTCGTTCGCCGACGCCTACCTGCGCAAGCGTGTCCCGAACGTGTGGCGACTCAACCGGTTCTGGATGTCGCTGTACGTACCGTTCGTGATGCGGGTGCTGGCCAAGCCGATGATGTTGCCGCCGCGCAGCTTCTTCCGGCGCTTCGAGGTGCCGCGTTCGGTGCGCAAGCAGTTGCTGACCGGCGCGCCCGAGACGCGCCAGGCATTCCAGGACACGTTCGCCGACATTCGCATGCTCTGCACCGACATCGGCCTGATGAATCCCGCCGGGCGGCTGATGTGGCGGCTGTGCCGGATCAACGGGTCGGCATCGCGCTACCGCGGCGAGCCGCAGCGCACCCAGCAGCCGGCCTCGATCACCGTGGTCTGAAGCACCCTCGGAGCTATGCGATACTTCCGGTATGGTTCTTTCCCCGTCTGCAACCTTGGAAAAAGTCGGTGCTGATCTGGTCTACCGGATCTCTGCGATGCCGCTGTACAAGAAGGCCTTCAAATACTGGTACCCGTTCATGACCAAGCGGATGGGGCACGACGACGTCGTCTTCCTCAACTGGGGCTACGAACAGGACCCTCCGCTGGGCCTCAAGCTCGACGCCGACGACGAAGAGAACCGCTACTCGATCCAGCTCTACCACCAGACCGCCACCCAGATCGACTTGGCCGGCAAGAACGTCCTCGAGTGCAGCTCCGGCCACGGCGGCGGTGCATCCTTCCTGGCCCGCACGCTGGCGCCCGCCTCCTACACCGGCCTGGACTTCAACCCCGACGGTGTGGCCTTCTGCCAGAAGCGCCACCAGGTGAAGGGCCTGGACTTCGTCCAGGGTGACGCTCTGAACCTGCCGTTCCCGGACAACTCGTTCGACGCGGTGGTCAACGTCGAGGCCTCGCACATCTACCCCGACTTCGCCCAGTTCGTCCGCGAGGTGGGCCGGGTGCTGCGTCCCGGCGGGCACTTCCTGCACACCGACTTCCGCTACAAGGACGAAATCGAGTCCTGGCAGCAGACCTTGGCCACCCCGCCGCTGCGGCTGGTCAACGAGCGCGACATCAGCCGTGAGGTCGTGCGTGGCCTGGCGGCGAACTCGCCGCGCTCCAACGCGTTGATCAACGAGCGGATGCCGTTCTTCTTGCGCCGCTTCGCCCGGGAGTTCGCCGTGGTCGAGGGCTCGCTGTTCTACCGCGACCTGGACCGCGGCGAGATCACCTACCGCATCTTCGACCTCGTCAAGGACTGACGTAGCCGAATCGTCGGATCGCCGGAGCGGGCCGGGACACCAGTCCCCCCGCTCCGGCGATTTTTTTGGTGACCGACGTCCCTTCAGCCGGTGAACAAGACCGGGTTAGGGTGGCCTGCGGTCATCCGCTGTGGGGACCTGACATTCGTGACGAGGGGCTAGCCACATGGACCTGAAGCAGTTGAGGCGCCGGCTTCGATTTCGCGCCAGCCTGCTCAAGATCGGCACCGACGGGCTGATCGGCGTGGCCCGCGACCGGGCGACCGCCTACCGATATGTGCTGACGCGTCGCGAGACGGCTCCGCTGACCGATTTCGACCCGTTCGCGCCCGAGACCATGGCCGACCCGTATCCCGGCTACCGCACCTTACTGTCCGGGTCGAAGGTCTGGTACAGCCGCAAACGCGGCATCTGGATCCTGCCGGGCTACGACGAGGTCCGCCAGGCGTTGCGTGACGACGAGGCGTTGTCCTCGGCGGAGAGCCAGGCCCGGTTCCGGGTGCGCCTGCAGACCATGAACGCCACCGACCCGCCGGTGCACACCCGGTTGCGCCGGTCGGTGTCGCGGGCGTTCACCCCCCGCGCGATGAAGTCGTGGGAGATCAACATCAACCGTGCCGCCGACGAGCTCGTCGCCGCGATGATCGAACGCGGCCGGGTAGAGATCGTGGCGGACCTGGCCAAGCCCCTGCCGAACCGGCTGATCACGATGATGCTGGCCATTCCGCAGGAGGACCGTCACCAGTTCCTGGAATGGGCGGACACCATCAACGAGGCGGCGTTCGCGCCGCTGACCCCGCGGGGCATGGCGATGAACATGCGCTCAAGCCAGGCGGTCAACGCCATGTACGCCAGCCTCGACCCGATGATCAAGGAACGCCGCGCCACCCCTGGCGACGACCTGATCTCGATGCTGGCGGCTCCCAGCGGTGAGGACACGCTCTCCGACGACGAGGTGTTCTGGACGGCGTCGATGCTGGTCGGGGCCGGCAGTGAGACGACGACGAACCTGATCTCCGGGTTGTTCCTGACGCTGGCGCAGCGCCCGGATGTCTACGCCCGGCTGCGGGAGAACCCGGAGTTGATTCCCGCTGCCATCGAGGAGCAGCTGCGGCTGGTCTCGCCGGTGCAGGGGTTCTACCGGACCGCAACCCGCGATTACCAGGTCGGCGAGCACACCATCCCGGCCGGGGCGCGGGTGCTGGTGCTCTACGCGGCCGCCAACCGCGACCCGCAGCACTACCCGGATCCCGACACGTTCGACCTGGACCGCAATCCGACCGACCACCTGGCGTTCGGCGGCGGCGCGCACTACTGCCTGGGCACGCACCTGACCCGCATCGAGGTCGGCCGCGTGCTCACCCAGCTCATCCCCCATGTCAAGGCCATCCGATTGGACGGGGACTATCGCTACCTGGTCAACGCGACCATGCGTGGCCTGGAGCACCTGCCCGTCGAATTGGTGCTCGCCGACGGGGAGCTCGCGGGCGAGGGAACGTCGATCGTCGCCGATGGGCGGTCGACGGGCGGCCTGTGAGCGCTGCCACCCCCCTCACCCACCCACCGCTGCGGCAGCCCGGCCATGAAATACTGGCCGGATGGTCACGATGAACCGCCTGATATTCAATCCGGTCTCCCACCGCGTCATGACGAACCCGTTCGTCTACCACCTGCTGTTCACCTCGTTCGTGACCAAGCGCTTCTCCACCCAGACCAAGCTGCTCAGCGGTGACGACTGGCTGTTCTTGAACTACGGCTACGAAGAAGACCCGGCGATGGCGATTCCGCTGGATGCGTCCGACGAGCCCAACCGGTTCTTCATTCAGCAATACCACCGCACCGCCGCCTTGGCTGACATGGCCGGCAAGAAGGTGCTCGAGGTAAGCTGCGGCCACGGTGGCGGCGCCTCGTACGTGGCCCGCACCTTCAAGCCAGCCTCTTACACCGGCCTGGACCTCAACCCGACCGCCATCGAGTTCTGCCGGGAGCGTCACCAGCTGCCCGGAATGGACTTCGTGCTCGGCGATGCCGAGAACCTGCCGTTCGAGGACGGCTCGTTCGACGTGGTGTTCCAAGTGGAGGCATCGCACCTGTACCCGCACCCGGCGAAGTTCTTCAACGGCGCGGCGCGCGTGCTGGCCCCCGGCGGGCACTTCCTCTACACCGACTTCCGCCGGCGTAGCGAGCTGCCGCAGTGGGATGCCGAGCTGGCCGCCACCGGACTGCGGCTGGTGACGCAAGAGGACATCAGCATGGACGTGCTGCGCGGCAACGAGAACAACCTGGGCCGCAAGCAGGAGAAGATCGCTCACCACGGTGGCCTGGCCCGATTCGCCAGCGCCGCAACCGACTGGACGTTCAACGGTGCACTGAAGAACGGCGAGTTCGTCTACCGGCTGTACTGCTTCACCAAGGACTGACCGACGCAGCCCGGCGCCGACCAGGTAGCCGGGCTAGGGGGCCGAACGTGTCGGGGGCGGGACGAGCCGTGCCGCCAGGGGCGGAACCACCCGTTGGTAGGCCGACCCGGTGAGCCGCAGCAACAGGTCCAGAATCTTGGTGTCGGGACCGACCAGGATGCGGGGTTGATTGCGGCGTACCGCGCGCAGAATGACCTGCGCGGCGCGCTCCGGCGAAGTGGTCCAGCCCCGCTTGTCATAGCGGCTGACCAGGTCGACCTCGCCCAGGTACTCGGCCGCAGCCATGTTGTCGATGAACGAGGTTTTGGTGCCCCCCGGAAACACCGCGGTCACCTTCACCGGATGCTTGGCCAGCGCCATCTCCTGGCGCAACGCCTCGGTGAATCCGCGGACGGCGAACTTGGCCGAGTTGTAGGCCGCCTGTCCCGGCAGCGCGAACAACCCGAAGGCGCTGGAAACATTCACCACATGACCGTCGCGGGAGGCGATCAGGTGCGGCAGAAAAGCTTTGGTGCCGTTGACCACACCCCAGAAGTCGATGTTCATCACCCGTTCGAACTCCTCGAAACTGGTGATCTCGATGTCGCCGAAGAACGCAATGCCGGCATTGTTGTAGATCTGGTTGATGCCGCCGAAGTGCTCGGCGACCCGGTCGGCGTAGGCCAGGAAGGCGGCCCGGTCGGCCACGTCGAGCCGATCGGCCAGCACGTCGGCACCCATCGCGGTCAGCTGCTGGTGAGTGCGGGCCAATCCGTCGGCATCGACATCGCTGATGGCGACCCTGGCTCCGGCGCGGGCCAGTTCCACGGCCAACGCCTGGCCGATCCCGGACCCGGCCCCGGTGACGGCGGCGACCTTGCCCGCGAATCCCCGTATCATCAGCCGCCGGCCAGCTGGCGGTAAACCCGCCCGACGATCGGCGCAATGATGCTGCGCGGCGCGTACTGGTTGGTGACCGACATGACCTTCGCGGGCAAGCCGGGAACCACGCGCATCTTGTTGCGCGCCAAGCCGTCCAGGGAGACCTTCGCGGC
Organism: Mycobacterium zoologicum; assembly: GCF_020181635.2. NCBI lineage: Bacteria > Bacillati > Actinomycetota > Actinomycetes > Mycobacteriales > Mycobacteriaceae > Mycobacterium > Mycobacterium zoologicum. The sequence continues at coordinate 30,808 of NZ_JAYJJS010000034.1, forward strand.
CTGCTCGGGTGAGACCCACAGATAGTCGGGCACCAGCTTGCTGGTGGTCGCCTCGTCGACCGACTCGACGGTGAAGGTACGCACCGGACCGGGCGCCAGCAAGGTCACGTGTACCCCCGAGCCTCGCAATTCGCAATGCAGGGACTCACTGAAACTGTTGATGAAGGCCTTGGTGGCCGCATAGGTGGCGTTGTTGGGAATCGGCGCATTGCCCGCCGTCGAACCGGACATCAGGATGCCGCCGGAACCTCGCTCGAGCATTCCAGGCAGGACCGCCAGTACCAGGTCGTGGACCCCCGCAGCGTTGAGTTGGACCAGATCACGCTCCCCCGCCGCGTCCAGCTGCGAAACCGGCCCGATGGTGGCAGCGCCGGCGTTGGCGCACAGTATCGAGATGTGACGGGACGCCAGCTCGTCGCGCAGCGCTGCTCGCGCAGCGGCGTCGGCCAGATCAGCCGGCCGCACTTCGACCGTGACGTGATGCTTATCGGCTAGCCTGGCTGCGAGGTCGTTGAGCAGCTCTTCGCGCCGGGCGGTGATGATGAGGCTATGACCACGGGCCGCCAGCTCGGCGGCCAGCGCCTCACCGATTCCGTGGGACGCTCCGGTGACTACGGCCCGGGCATCCGGGTGCGGGGACGGTACTGACACGCAGCGAGTATACAGAGAGCGAAATACCCGATCGGCCGACCAGCACAACGGCATTCGGGCCGACGGCTCCGGTTACAGCCCGCGGTCGGTCAGCCAGCCGTCGATACGGTCGGCGACCGCTTCCCAGCCAGGCTCGAGCATCATGTCGTGGCCCATCGCCGGAAAGAACTCGGCGGTGGTCCCATAGGCCCGCGCAGTCGCCAGAACTTCGTCGCGGGTGTGCGCACCGTCGTCGTCGGCGCCCAGGACCAACAGCGGCGTGGCGACGCGGTCCGGTCGCGGTAAGCGCAGCACCGCGCAGTCCACCCCGATCCGAGAGCTCTCCTCCTGCAGGCGCGCCGCGTACTTCACCACCATGTCCTCCGGCGTCCCCGGGGAGAAGAACCGCTCCCGGGCCAGCTCAGGAGTGCTGATATACGGCAGCGCGCGACCCGTGACCATCATCTTGATGAAGTGCCACGGTCGATGCCGCAGCCAGCGCCGGGCGGATCCGAGGTTGCCCTGCGGAGGCATCGATGTCAGCAGCACCCCGGCGGGCGCGTCATGGGTCTCCAGATACTTCTGCACGATGAATCCGCCCATCGAGTGACCGATGACCACCGGAGCCGCCGGCAGGCCTGCGGCGGCCTCGGCGATGTCGGCGACATAGTCGGTGACCGAGCAGGCCCGCAGCGGCTTGTCCGAACCGCTGCCGCCGTGCCCGCGGAAACTCAGTGCCACCGCCCGATAGCCACGGTCGGCAAAGTAGTCCAGAAAATTCTCCGCCCAGCACCAAGCGCCGTGCCAGGCACCGTGCACGAACAGCAGCGGAACCGGATGGGCCGCGCTGGTCTGCCCCCGGTCGATCAGCTCAAGCACGCCGAGGACCGGGACCTAGGTCAGAACGGCCACAGCGGGCCGGGAATCTCCACGCTGTCGGCCCAGCCGGCGCCGGGGTTGAAGTCAGAGACATCAAACAACTGCGACTCGATGTAGGGCGAACCGAAGAGCGAGCCGTTCTCCAGCCAGGAGACATCGAACGCACCGAACGGCGTGGTGATCCAGGTGCCGATCGCATCGTCGGTGGGACCGACATTACCGGCGCCGACCAGGTCGATGTAGACGTATCCCCAGGGCCCGAAGAAGTTGCCGAAGTTATGGATGTTGATCACACCCCACTCGACGTTGGTGTCCAGATTCTCGAAATACTCCCGGGGCAGAATGATCTGCTGCTGCGAGGTGTAGAACTCCATCGTGTCGATGACGGGAAGATTGAGCCCACCGAAGAGGTACGAGGAGTCCTTCAGGTCCAGGGGTTCGCCGTCCACCGTCACGTACTTGGTCATGAAGTCCTGGACGAACGGCGCGATGTTCTTCGAATCGAAGTCGAACAGCTGGGTGCCCGACAGGGTGCGCTGATACCAGGGGTTGCCGACCATCCCGGTGATGTCCGGCTCCGCGGTCGGGGTCAGGCCGAACGGGTTCGGAATGTTGAGACCGTAGTTGCCGGGGGTGGTGGTCGGGCTGTCCTGCACCTCGTCTGCACTGGCCGAACCCATCGAGAGCGCCATCGCCGTCAAAACGCCGCCAGCAACCACGCCAATCAACGTGACATTGCGATTCATAGTTCCTCTACCCCCCGAAGTGGTTTGTCCTGGTACTCAGCTAACCGGAACCTGAGTAGTTCCGTAGTTGTGCCAGACAGCAGCATAGCGGGTAACTGTCAGACCGCAACCTGAAGGGCGCACCGGCCGCGTCATCGCACGGCGTCAGGGGCAAAACAGCGCAAAATCGGTGCCGGACGGTGCAGCTCGAGTACTTCACCGGCAGGCTGAGAATGCGGTGAACGGCCGGCGCGTCATTACCTGCGCGCGAACGCGTCGTACCCGGGCACGCGTGGCGAACCCGACGAACCGCCGGTGATGCGCCCGTACCGATGCGTTGCCGGACGGAGAACTCCCGCTAGACGCCGAGTCCGCTGAACAAACTGGACCAGTCGAACGCGTCAGCGTCAGCCCCACCGATGTACGGGTGGGTGTACGGTTCGCCATCCAGTACGTATTCACCGGGGTCGGGCAGCCCCACGGGTTCGTGCGGAATACCCGCCAGTGCAGCCAACGTGCCCTCGATGTCGAACGGCGCGAAGATACCGACGTTGCTGAAGAGGTTGAACAGGTAGTTGCCCGTCCCTTCGCCCAGCAGACTGTTCATGCCCTGGTGAATCTCGTCGAGGGACGGCAGGTTCTGACCGAAGTCGAAGAACGGCGGCAGCTCCCTGGGGTCCGACATCCCAGGGTTGCCGAAGTTGAACCAGGTCTGGTTCCAGCGCCAGAGGTTCGCTTCGGACGAGATGAACGTCGGTGTCGAGATATTGGCGGTGCCGTCGGCATAGTCGTGCAGCCACTCATCGAGCACCGGGTTTCCCTTCCACATATCGCTGATCGCCTGGATCGCGATGTAGTAGGTGGGCTGCAGGTGGTGGCCGGGGTCGAGGTCCGGGAACAGACACGGACCCGGGCAGAACGGGCTGCCCGGCACAAACGGGTTGAACGCAATGGCGAACGAGGCCAGAAGCGACTGCATGGCGCGACCCAGATCGACGATGTTGGGCAGCTCGAACTTGCTCATGTCGAAGGGCTGCTGGAGGCTCTCCCAGAAGTTGTCGAACGGCTGCTGGAAGTCCATCGAGTAGGACATACCCGCCCACGGCATCAGCGGCGTGTTAGGGTCCATGGCTTCGATCCTGGAGACGAGATCCGGATCGTTAGCGATGATCTCGTCGTAGTTCGGGTTGTTCTGGAGATTCTCCAGTGCCTGCGCCGGCGTGATGGTGCCCTGCCAGAGGAACTGGTCGTGCCCGATGCCCGCGTCCTGCATGGGCACCGACGTCGGGTCGAAGAAGTATGAGTTGCCGTCCGTCATCTCCGAGAACGGAACCTGGAACCAGTTGTCGATCAGCGGGAATTTCTGCAGCCCCGTGATGATGGCCAGGCTCCACAGCATCTGGTCGAGCGCGGTGACGCCGGTGATCGGGCTGGTCGGCATGACCGGCAAGCACCACAGGCTCTCACAGACCTTGTCGGCCGGGATCTCGACGGCGAGGAGCATAGACAGCTGCTGTCCCAGACCGGGGTACATGAAGTCATCCTCGTGCCCCGCACCGGAGAGCACCGGGAACGGCACCAACGTGTTCACCAGACCTTCGAAGTGGGCCGGGTCACCGGGGTCTTCACCCCAGACATTGGTCGGGCTGCCGACCAGCCAGGGTCCGCTGAACAGCAGGGACTGCGCCAGCGTATCCAGGCCATTGATCGAGTTGGCGGGGGCGTTGAACAGCGCCTGAGCCAAGTTCAACGGCACATTGAGCAAAGACTCGTCAGCCACCAACTGGGTTGCGCGCCGGACTACTGAGTCTGCGGCGTCCAGCGGTGAGACCGCCACGACAGGTGTGGCTGCAACGATGCCGGCTGCAGCGACCGCGATACCCCCCCGGATATTCTGACGCTGCAGGGCACGGAACGGGTCACTCATCACCAGCTTGCGCTGCGGCACCGCTCGATGCCGACCACCAGTTGCGGAGCGACGCTCTCGCATCACAACATCCTTCACAAGTCCCCCTTGAGTCCCGACCGAACCGTGACAGCATATAGGTGTAACAGTTCAGTGTCTAAGCGAGTACGAGTCAATTTATATTGACCTGCAGAATAAGGTCCGCTAAGCGGAACTTTAGGTTTGTTTTCGGATCAATCGTTCAGCCACGCCCGGTTGCCGTAACCATCGAGGTGCACGACCTCCCCCACCGGCCGGCGACTCGTCGGCCCGTAACGGCCACGCGGCCAGCCCAGCGGAACGATACAGCACGGCGTGACGGCGTGCGGCAGCCCGAGGATGCGTCGCGCCGCACGCTGACTCCACAGCGGCAGGGTGATCAGCGAGGCGCCCAGCCCCATGGCACGCGCGGCCAGCAACAGGTTCTGCACACTGGGATAGATAGACCCCCAGTAGGCGGACTCGGCGATATGCGGCATCCGCACCACCGGCAGCCGGCCGTCCCGGGCGCCCAGCCGCAGGCAGGCCACCACCAGCACCGGGATCTCGGCGAAGTGGTCGATCTGCCACTGCATGGCCCGGGCGATGCCGGCGATAGTCGGGTCGGTCTTGATCTTGCGACGTAACACCACGTCGCGCTGGAGCTTCCAGGCCTGGCGGTAGCGCTTGGCCAGCTCCTCCTTGACCCGGCGGTCTTTGACGACGATGAACTCCCAGTTCTGCCCGTCATTGCCGGTGGGCGCCCGCAGCGCCAGCTCGATGCACTTGAGCACCACCGCGTCGTCGACCGGGTCGGAGTAGACCCGCCGCACCGCACGCTGGGTCATCATCGCCTCGCCCAGCGGCATGTTCAGGGCGGCCAGGGCGTCGGCGGTGGCCGGCAGGTGGGTCGGGGTGAAGCGCGCGCCCGTCACTGGGCGGCCCGATCGCTGACCCACTGCGCGGTGAACCGCTGGATGTCGGGAATGCCGTGAGAGAACTCCTTGGCCAGGAAACTTTCGATGGGCCCGCCCACCAGCGGCAGCCGGAACTCGATGTTGCCGGTCAGCTCCATCCGCGACCCGCTGTCGGTGGGCTCCAGCACCGCGGTGCCTCCCCCGCCGCCCGGAGCGCCGATCACCGCGACATCGATGTCGCCGGTCACCCGGCCGTCGGCGGTGGGCGCCCAGACCTCGGTGGTGACGATCTTGAGGTCGCCGCGGTAGATCTTGGTGAGCATCCCCGGCAGTGCGCCGTGCCGCAGATCCTCGGTGACGACCACCCGCACGCCGCCGTCCGGCTCGACGGCCAGTGAGTCCAGGGCCTTCTCGCCGCCGTCGAACTCGGCGTTGCGGGCCAGCCAGTAGTCCCGGGAGCCGAACGCGGCCAGCACCTGCTCGACGGTGGCCGTCGACTCGAAGACGATGTCGAATGAGCGGGGCATCTACTTGTCCCTGCCGAACAGCCGGCTCGCCAGGCCCCCGGCGAACGTGCGGACCCGGTCGAGCTGCTCGGGCTGGACATTGGTGGGCGGCAGCCGCAGGCCCAGGTAACGCTTCCGGTACCGCCCGCTGCCCAGGTAGCTGGTCAGCGACAGCATTGAGCGCAGCGGATCGCCCGGGTAGGTGAAGTGGATCTCATCAGTGTAGCGGCCACCGCACTCCTCCCCCAGCCGGGCCACTTCGGCGTAGTTCTCCTGCCAGTACTCGCGGCACACGGTGAACACCGCAAACGGCTTGCCGTCCAACAGTTTTCGCGCCTCATCGGTCTGCAGAAAAGAGCGAATCGGCATGGCGGGCGCCTTCCACCAGGTCGGTGAACCGATGCAGATCAGGTCGTAGTCGCTATTCCGCACCGCATCGGGGGTGCGGATCTCACCGGTCTCGCCGTTCTGCTGTGCCTTGAGCACGCTGAGCATGTCCGGCCACACCCGCCGCATCGGGAAGTGCGCGAACCGCGGCGCATACCGCGGATCGGTGAACTCGATACCCGCGGTGACCACCTCGCAGCCCCGCTGCGCGAACACCTCGCCTGCGGCTTCGAGCACCTTGCGTGACTGCCCGGAGAAACTGTAGTACAGCAACAGGATTCGCGGCGGGTGCCCGCCGCCCGTGGTGTTCTCATCGGCCATGTGTGTCTCCCCGTTCGATCGACTGACCACCAAGCGTATTAGGCTCGCCGACGTGGCAGACAAGATCCCCGTCGACCTGCACGGCGCCGCGCAGACCATGCTGACGACGCTGTACCTCAAGGCGCTGGACGCCGACTTCGACTCCCCGGTGCTCGGCGACCGGTTCGCCAAGGAGGCGGTCGAGCGCATCGACTTCGACTGGGATGGACTCAAGGCCCCCGGCCGGTGGGCGCCGCTGGTGACGGTGCGCACCGCCCAGTACGACATCTGGGCGCGTCAGTTCCTGGCCGCCAACCCCGAGGCGACCGTCATCCACCTGGGCTGCGGCCTGGACGCCCGGGTCTTCCGGATCGATCCGGGCCCCGGCGTCATCTGGTACGACGTCGACCAGCCGCCGGTGATCGCGCTGCGTGAGCAGATCTACCCCGACCGCCCGGGTTATCACCTGATCGCCACCTCGGCCACCGACCCGTCCTGGCTCGACGACATTCCCACCGACCGTCCGCTGCTGTTCCTGGCCGAGGGCATCAGTATGTATCTCACCGAATCCGACGGCGTGGCCCTGCTGCAGAGCATCGTCGACCGCTTCCCTAGCGGGGAGCTGCAGATCGACTTCTACAACTGGTTCGGCATCAAGACGCAGAAGACCCACCGGCTGCAGCGGCAGTCCGGCGCCAGCCTGCACTGGGCGGTCAACAGCCCGGCCGACATTCTGGACAAGGTGACCGGAATCCGGCTGCTGGCCGCGGCCAACCTTTTCGACGCCGAAACCTTCGCCCGGGTACCCGCCGGGTTCCGGCGGTCCAGCCGGCTGGCGCGTGCGGTGCGACCGCTGCGCGGCATGCTGCAGTACCACCGCTACGCCTTCGGCCCGGTCAGCTGACGCCGGCGGCCGCGTGCCGTTCGGCGATGCCGCACAGCAGTGCGCGGATAGCCTCCACCGAACGCTCGGGTTCGGGTCCGTGTGAGTGGTATTCGATGTTGAGCTGCCCGGAGAAGATCTGGGTGAAGTAGATGTCGATCCCGGCACTGACCGCGAAGTACAGCTCGCCGTGGGTGGTGGTGACCTCCACACCCGGTGGTGTCCGCACCGGCGGGACCAGCCCGTTGTTGCTCAGTACCACCACATCCGGCATGCCGGGCGGATTCCCGACGTACTGGGGGCTGAAATGCAGCCGGGACTGCTGGATGACGCCCTCGTCGAGGTCCTTCTGGAAGCTCTCGGCGATGTCGCGGGCGATGTCGACCACGTCGGTCTTGGCGTCGATCTCGGCGAGATAGGTGGCCAAGCCGATCGGGTTGGTGCACCCGGTCGCCGAAACCGGCGGTGAGAGAAAGTATCTCAGGTCCACGGTGTAGACATAGGGCACCGGGATGGTCAGCTTGCCGCGCAGCTGCCATTCGGCGATCAGCACGGCCGCCGAGAGCACCGCGTGCAGGCTCAGGTTGTGCGACCGGCCGAACTCGACGACGGCGTTGGTCTGATCCTCGGTCAACCGGCACGACGCCATCGGCACCAGCAGCGGCTCCGACGGGGTCTCACCGGAGACCGCCCGACGGGTGGGCGGCAGATCGTAGGCGAACAGCGCCGGCATGAACCGCTCGATGCCGGAACGCTTCTGCTTCTCGATCCCCCGGTCGGCCAGCACCGCCTCGATCGACTGCGGCGCCGGCTCGACGTTGATCGCGCCGATCTTCCCGGTGGTGACCAGATCGGTGTAGAAGGACAGCATCTCTTCGATCAGCGCGTACATGTGGTGGCCGTCGGCAACCGCGTGATGCACATACAGGGTCGGCTGCGCCTGCCCGTCCCGGATGATCAGTCGCATCGCGACCAGCGACTCGGTCTGATCGAAATGCGGTGCGGGCGCCTGCGCATCCGGCCCGTCGAGTTCGATCACCTCTATGGGTTCGGGCATCAGGTCGTCGGTGACGAACTGGTGGCGGCCGTCGTCCAGGCGCTCGATGCGGCCGGTGAGGATCGGGTGCGCCTCCAGCAGCGCCTCGTAGGCCTCCGAGAGCAGGTCGACGTCGACCGGACCGGTGACGTGTGCGGCCAGACCCACGAAGTTGTGGGTCTCGGCGAGCATCTCCTCACTGATCGCGAGCTTGCGAATGACCGACGTGGCGAACACTTTCGGAGTACTCCTAACTCAAGACAGCTCGACCAGAGCCATTTCGTCCTCAGCGCCTTCGCCTGCTTGCCCCTCCGAGGCCAGCTCATCTTCGGCGATCGCCGCGCGAACCAACTCCATCACCGCCGCTGAGAATGCCTCGGCGATGGCGCGCAGCACCGACTCCTCGATCCGGCGGCTGTCGTACCACCAGTCCAGGTGCAGCACACCGGCGGTGCGGTAGGCCCGCAGCTCCAGCGCGTGCCCCAGGCCCGGGATCGTCTCGCGCACCGGCATCGCGGGGTCGGGGCCGAACTGCACCGGCGCGTCACCCAGCGACGGCAGCTCCGGGATCGCCCCGGCGTAGGCGAAGTGCACATCCGCGGGCGGTACGGCACCGAACAGCCGTGCCGTGGGCGCGTAGAGGTAGCGCAGTAGGCCGTAGCCGATCCCGTAATGCGGTACCGCACCCAGGGTTTCGTGAACCGAGTCCAGCAGCTGGCGGGCACCGCTGTCGGTGGCACAGTCCAGGGCGACCGGATAGATGGTGGTGAAGCCGCCCACGGTGCGCCCCAGGTCGACTTCCGGCTTGAGCACCGAGCGGCCCGCACCGGCCAGGTCGACTGCGAGGGTTCCTGCACCGACGACCGAGGCCACCGCCCGGCTCAGCCCGGCGAGCAGGATCTCCTCGACCGGCAGCCGCAGCCGGCGGCGTGCGTCGTCGATCTCGCTGGTGTCGGCCGCACCCAGCGCCGAGCTGTGCTTGGCCAGATCCGCCGCGGACGGCGGTTCGCCGACCTCGGATCCCAGCCGCAATGTGGCCGATCGAGCTGTCTGCAACCATGATTCACGGCTTTCCAGCACCGCCGGGTGAGTCGCGAGCCCAGCGCAGCGCTGGGACCACTCGGCCCATCCGACGCCGGCCGGAGCCAGCTCGATGTCGTTGCCGGCCAGCTTCTGACCGAACGCGGTGAAGATGTCGGTCACCAGGATGTCGCGAGAGGCCTCGTCGCCGACTCCCGCGTGCAGGCTCAACGCCAGATAGCAGACGTCGCCGGCCGAGCCGCGGATGTAGAGCGCGGTCAGCGGTGAGCTGGAAAGATCCTGTTCCCGAATGTGTTCGGCCAGCAGCTCTCGGACCGCGTCATGCTCGGCGGTCAGGCCCTCGGGCAGCGAATGCGTGGTGATCGCGCCGAAATCGCCCGGTTCAAGTATCTGCTGCTCCCAGGTGCCGGCCCGCTCGGTGATGCGCAGCCGCAACGCGTCGTGGTGGTTGACCACCGCGGTCAGCACCGCGGTCACGTCGTCGACCGAGACATCGTTGCGCAGCCGCAGCACCAGCGGGATACGCCAGCGGCCGTGCTCGCGGACCCCGTTCTCCAGGAAGTAGGTGATGTTCGGCGGCACCGGTGGGTGCACGATGTCGCCCAGCGACTGGCGGCCCAGACCTCCCGCCGCGTACCGCGCGGTGAGCGCCTTGGCCAGCGCCGACACCGTCGGGTTGTCGTAGAGGTCCTGCGGGGTGATGTCGTAGCCCTCATGCGAGGCGGCCATCGCCACACTGATCGCCACCAGCGAGTCGCCGCCGATGTCGAAGAAGTTGGCGTTGCGGTCCACCGAGCCCACACCCAGGCAGACCGCCCAAATGCGTTGCAGGGTGGCCTCCATCGAGGGGCCCGTCGAGGCGGCACCGTCGGCGCCGGCCTGCCCGCCCGCGGCGGCGGTTGTGCCGGCGGCACCGGACACCCAGGTCGCACCGGCGTTGTGCTCCAGCCAATGACGTTGGCGCTCAAACGGATATCCCGGGACCGTCACGCGCTTGGGCTGGTAGGCACCGCGCAGCGGAGACCAGTCGACCTCGATGCCGGCGGCCCAGAGCTGGCCGAGCGCTAGCAGGAAGGTGTCGCGGTCGTCGCGGTTCTGGGCGTGGTGGCGCATCAGCCGCACCGCGCGATGCCCGCCGGCGAACTTCGGATTGCGCGATGCCGAAGCGGTCAGCGTGGCACCGGGACCGACCTCCACCAGGACGCGGTGGCCGTCGCCCAGCACGGTGTCGATCTCGTCGGCGAACCGCACGGTGGCCCGCACGCTGCGCGCCCACGTCGCCGGATTGGTCGCCTCACTGGGCGCCAGCCAGGTACCGGTCAGGTTCGACAGCAGCGGGATCTTCGGCTCGTGCAGCGTCTGCCGGGACAGGAACGCGGTGAACTCCGAGATCATCGAGTCCATCAGCCGGGAGTGGAATGCGTGCGAGGTCCGCACCCGGCGCGCGTTGATCCCGGCCTGCTTGAGCGCGTCGGTGAACGCGCGGATGTCGGCTTCGGTGCCGGCCACCACGCAGCCGTCCGGGTCATTGACCGCGGCCAGATCGACGTCGGCGGTCAGGTACGCACCGACAGCGTCGGCGCTGACCGGCACGGCCACCATGACGCCACGCGGGGCGGCGTGCATCAGCCGGGCCCGCATCGCCACCACCTTGATCGCGGTGTCCAGGTCGAAGACGCCGGCGACGGTGGCCGCCGCGTATTCGCCGATGCTGTGGCCGACCACCGCGCTCGGCCGCACGCCATAGCTCTCGATGAGCTTGGCCAGCGCATATTCCACGGTGAACAGGGCCGGCTGGGTGCGGTCGGTGCGCTCCAGATCCCGCGAGGTGCCCTCGAAGATCATCGCCCGCAGGTCATAACCCAGCTCCGCCTCGAATCCGGCGACGCAGGCATCGAAGTATTCGGCGAACACCGGCTCGTTGTCGTAGAGGCCGCGGGCCATGCCGATGTGCTGGGCGCCCTGACCCGGGAACAGGAACACCACCCGGTCGGTCTCGGTGACGTCGGAGAGTCCCTCACCGATGAAGACGTTCTCGCTGTCCTCGGCGCCCAAAACGCTGGCCGCGTCGGCTCGGTCGGCGACGACGGCGGCCAACCGGAGGCTCTCGGGGTGCCGGCCGGCCAGGGTGTAGGCCACATCCGGCAGCGAAGGAGCCTCGGCGTCGGCACCTTCCGAGCCGCCGGTGAGCTCGGCCGCCAGGTCGCTGCGTCCCTGCGCCAGTGCCTCGGAGGTGCGGGCCGAGAGCAGCAGCACCTCGGGGCCGGGCCGGGATGGCGCAGATGCCGCGGCATCTTCCGGCCACTCTTCGACGATTACGTGGGCATTGGTGCCGCCCACCCCGAACGAGCTGACGCCCGCGCGACGGATTCCGTCCCACTCCCACGGGCCGTACTCGCCCCGGATCCGGAACGGGCCGTTGTCCAGGTGCAGTTCCGGGTTGGGGCTGGTGTAGTGCAGCGTGCCGGGAATCGCCCGGTGTTTGAGGCACAGGATGGTCTTGATCAGGCTGGCGATGCCGGCCGCCGACTCCAGGTGCCCGATGTTGGACTTGACCGATCCCACGTAGCAGGGGCCCTGCCGCTGCTCTTCGGAGACCGCGAAAGCCTGTCGCAGGCCCTCGATTTCGATCGGGTCGCCCAGCGGGGTGGCGGTGCCGTGCGACTCGATGTAGCTGATGGTGGAGGCGTCGACCTCGGCGACCGCGTGCGCCTCGGCGATCACGTCGGCCTGCCCGGCCGCCGTGGGGGCGGCGTAGGTCATCTTGGTGCCGCCGTCGTTGTTCAGCGCCGAGCCGCGGATCACCGCGTGGATCTGGTCTCCGTCGTCGACGGCGTCGGCCAGCGCCTTGAGCACCACCACGCCGACACCACTGGAGAAGATCGTGCCGTCGGCGCGCACGTCGAACGGGCGGCAATGCCCGGTCCCCGACACCATCGAGCCAGGTTCGTGCCAGTACCCGACGTGGTGCGGAACCCGCAGCGACGAGCCGCCGGCCAGCGCCATCTCGCACTCACCGTTGAGGATGCTCTGGCAGGCCAGGTGCAGCGCGACCAGCGCCGAGGAGCACGCGGTCTGCACCGACAGTGCCGGGCCGTGCAGGTCAAGCTGGTGGGCCACCCGGGTTGCCAGGTAGTCCTTGTCGTTCTGCAGCGACAGGTTGACCATCTCGAAGCTGACGCCCTGACCGAGGATGACGTTCGGGTCGTAGTGCGACATCAGGTTGTGCAGCAGGTAGCCGCTGGTCGTGCTGGTTCCGTAGACGCCGACGGAGCCGTCGATCTTCCCGGGCTGGTAGCCGGCGTCCTCCAGGGCATGCCAGGCGGTCTGCAGGAACAGCCGGTGCTGCGGGTCCAGGGTGCGCGCGGCCAGCGGGGTGAACCCGAAGAAACTCGCGTCGAACTCCTCGATGCCTTCGAGCAGCGCGGCCCGCCGCACATAGTTGTGGTTGGCCAGCGCCTTGTCGCTCACGCCGTTGGCGCGCAGCTCGTCCTCGGAGAGCGTGACGATGGATTCGACGCCGTTGCGCAGATTGTTCCAGTACGCCGACAGGGTGCGGGCGCCCGGAAAGCGCCCGGCCATGCCGATGACCGCGATCGCGTTGGCCGGCACTTCGTTGTTGGTCACGAACGGTCTCCTACTTTTCGCCGAGCCGCCGCCCGCTGACGTGCCGCGGCACGCTGCTGGGCCCGGCCCCGAACACCGCCGCCGTCGCCGGCTCCGTCTGCAGTCTCGGCCTGGGCGAGGCCGAGTTGGCGGGCCAGGTCGGCGGCAAGGTCGTTGAGCGAGGCACCCTGCAGCAGCAGTGCCACCGGGGGCTCAGCGCCGAAGTCGCCTCGGACGGTGTTGCGGATGCGCACCGCCATCAGCGAATCCATGCCGAGCTCGGTCAACGGCCGGGCCGGGTCGATGACGCTGCCCTTGGGGTAGCCCATGATCGCCATGATCCGCGAACCCAACCGTGCCACAACCGCTTTGGTGGCCTCGGCGGCATCGAGCTGCTTGAGGCCCTCCGGACCGGGCCAGTCGTCGTCCTCGTCGTCGAGGTCGAGTTCCTCGGCGAGCGTGGCGAAGTAACCGAGCTGCTGCAGTTCCGGGAAGGCCGCGGCCACCCGGTCCAGGCGCAGCCGTGCGACGCCGATCCGGGACAGATCGCCGCCGAGGATCGCCTCGAGGGCCTCCATGCCTTCGTCGGGGTTGATCGGGTCCAGGGCGCTGAACTTGAGCTCCTGGGCCACGCCGACGCCGGACCACTGGCCCCAGTTGATGGTGATCGCCGGCAGTCCGGCCGACCGCCGCCACGCCACCAGGCCGTCCAGCCAGGCACTGGCCGCTGCGTAGGAACCCTGTCCGGGCGCACCCAGCAGCGACGAGGTCGAGGAGAACCCGACCCACCAGTCCAGGTCCTTGCCTGCGGTAGCCACGTGAAGGCGCAGTGCCGCGGTGGCCTTGGGCGCCCACACCCGGTCCAGGGTGTCCTTATCGACGCCGACCACGATCTGGTCGTCGATGACGGCGGCGCCGTGGATGACGCCGCGCAGGGTCAGGCCGGTCTGCTCGGCGGCGGCGACCAGGCTCTCGGCCACCCCCGGCGTCGCGAGATCGCCTGAGACGACCGCGATCTGGGCCTTCTGCTCGAGTTCGGCAATGATCGCGCGCTGCTCCTCGGAGGGCTGCGAACGGCTGTTGAGCACGATGCGCGCGGCACCGTGATCGATCAGCCAGCGGGCCACCACCAGTCCGATGCCGCCCAGGCCGCCGGTCAGCACGTAGGCGCCGTCGGACCGCACGATCGGTGCGCCGGTAGCTGTCAGGTTCGCGCGCTTGAGCCGTTCCGCGTACCGGTTCTCCCCACGCCAGGCAACCACGTCATCGGTGCTCGCCAGCCCCAGTTCGGTGATCAGCGCAGCGGCGGGGTCGGCCGAGCCGTCCAGGTCGACCACACCGGTGTGCAGGTCGGGGTGTTCATAGGCCAGCACCCGCACCAGGCCCTTGAGGGCGCTGATCGACGGATCCCCCGCTTCGCCCGGGTCCACGGTCAAGCCGTTGCGGCCCACCAGCCATAGCCGGGGCGGGGCGCCGTGCCAGCCGCTGACGACGGTGCGCACCGTCGAGACGACCGCCCAGGCCAGGTCGCGTCCGCGCCCCGGAGCGTCGCCGGACTCGGTACCGTCGAAGGGCTTGCCGGCGGCCAGCACCACCACCCCGACCGGGGGCCGGTCCGGGTCGTCGGCGGTCTGCGCGAACGCCTCGCGCACGGCGGGTTCGCTGGTCAGGTCGGCGATGATCACCCGACGACGCCCGGTGCCGAATCGGGCGGCGAAATCGGTTGCCAGCGACTCGGTTTCACCACCCTCGGCCAGCACCAGCCAGCTGCCGTCGGGGGCGTCCGACGGCTGCGCGGGGGCGGGCGCGTCGACCCACTCGGCGTCGAAGATCTTCTGGGTCAGCGGCAGCGGGACGGTGCGGCGCTGCACCCGCTGCAGGTAGATCCCGGACAGCTCGGCGGTGACCGTACCGGTGTCGTCGGTCAGGGTGACCCGGCCCATGATGCCGCTGTCGTCGTGGCTGACCAGTTCGGCGTAACCGCGGGCCCGGCGGCCCACCTCGCCGAACACCCGGATGGACTCGACCGCCACCGGAAGGTAGGTGGCCTCTTCCATACCGGCCGAACCCATCAGCGACTCGTCGGGCAGCGCCGCGGCCAGGCACTGCAGCGCCGCGTCGAGCATCACCGGGTGGATGCGGTAGCCGCGGTGCGCGGTCGCCTCGTCGGGCAGCACGATCTCGGCTTCCGACGCTCCGCCGGGCTTACGCACGATGCGGGTCAGCGCCGCGAACGCCGGCCCGTGCTGCAGTCCGGTGCCGCGCAGTGCGGTGTAGAGGTCGGCCGGAGACAGCGCGGTGCCGCCCGAGGCCGGCGCCGGGCGTTGCGGCTGCCCGGCGGGCTGCGCCGCTGCGGCACGGGCCACGGCGTGCCGTGACCAGCTGCCGCCGGCCGGGCGGGAGTGGATCTCGATCCGCAGTTCGTCGGAGCCGTCGGCGTCGTGCAGCAGCCGGGTGGTGACCTCGGTCCGCTCGTCGACACGCAGCATCTGCTCGACCTCGACGCGGTCCACCGCGACGCCGGACGCCGGCAGGCCCAGCGCCTCACCGGCCGCTGCCAGCGCGATCTCGGCGAAGCCGGTGGCGGGCATCACGACCTGGCCGTGCACCTTGTGGTGCGACATCCAGGCGACGACGTCGGTGCCGATGTCGGCCTGCCAGACGTGGCCGTGTCCGGACGGCAGCTCGACGTGGATGCCCAGCAGCGGGTGCGCGTCGGCGGCGTGCCGGTTGGCGGCCGTTGGTGCCGCCCAGTACCGGACGTGCTGCCACGGCCGCGGCGGCAGGTCGGCCCGGCCGACCCCGCCGTCAGGCGCCGGTGCGTCGGCTGCCGGCGGCGCCACGGTCGCCAGGTTGGTGTGGAAGCTCAGCGCCTCGGGCTGCTCGCGCAGCAGGGTGCCGGTGACCACGGCGTCGCCTGCGGGACGGGCGGTTTCGAGATTTCCGTTGATCGCGTGGGACAGCAGCGGATGCGGGCTGACCTCGACGAAGTTGGCGTGCCCGGCCGCGGCCGCGGTGACGGCCTGGGCGAACCGCACCGGGTTGCGCAGATTGTGCACCCAGTAGTCGGCGTCAAAAGCCGGCGACTCAGCTTGGCCTACGGTGCTGATCAGTGGGATCTTCGGCGCGGACGGCTTGAGGCCGGCCAGCTCGGTGCGCAGCTCCGCCAGGATGGGGTCGACGGTCGGGTGATGCGACGCCACGTCCACCTCGACGCGGCGGGCCAGCCTGCCCTGGGCGTCCACCACGGCGACCGCGGCGTCGACCTGCTCGGGCGGGCCGGCGATCACGGTCTGCTGCGGGGCTGCGTACACCGCGACGGTCAGATCCGAGTGCTCGGCGATCAGCTTCTCGGCGGCCTCGGCGTCGAGTTCCAGCAGCGCCATCGCCCCCTGGCCGCTCAGCCGTGCCATCAGCTTCGAGCGGGTGGCGATCACCTTCAGTCCGTCGGCGGGGCTCAGCGCACCGGAGACGACGGCCGCGGCCACCTCCCCCATCGAGTGCCCGATCACCGCGTCCGGCTCGACACCGTGCGAGCGCCACAGCGCGGTCAACGCCAGCTGCATACCCACCAGCACCGGCTGGATGCGGTCGATACCGACCACCGGCTCCCCGGACTCCAGCACCTGACGCAGCGAGAACCCGACCTGGGCAACGAAGTCCGGTTCCAGCTCGTCGACGGCGGCGGCGAACGCCGGCTCGTCGGCCAGCAGTTGGCGGCCCATGCCGGCCCACTGCGAACCCTGCCCGGAGTACAGGAACACGGTTCCCTTGCCGCCCTGGGCATTACGCGTGCCGACCACTCCGGGTGCGGGGTAGCCACCGGCCACCGCGCGCAGCCCGGCCAAAGCCTGCTCGGTGTCGTATGCGCTGACGGTGGCGAACTTGGCGTAGCGGCTGCGGTGGTGGTTGAGCGTGTTGGCGATGTCGGCCAGCGGCACACCCGTGCCGGGGCCCGCCAGCCAGTCGGCCAGCGTCGCGGCCCAGGCCGCCACTCGCTGCTCGGTCTTGCCTGAGACCACCAGCGTGCTCACCGGATCGGTCGGAGCCGGTGCGGGAACCGGGTCCGGGCCCTGCTCGAGCACCACGTGCGCGTTGGTTCCGCCAAGCCCGAACGACGACACCGCGGCGCGGCGCGGTCCCTCGGCCGCCGGCCACGGCGTCATCTCGGTGGGGATGAACAGCCGGGTCGGGGTCGGGTCGATCGACGGATTCCATTTGGAGAAGTGCAGATTCGGCGGTATCTGAGCCCGCTGTACCGCAAGTGCGGCCTTGATGAAGCCGGCGATGCCCGCTGCCGCCTCCAAGTGGCCGATGTTGGTCTTCACCGCACCCAGCGCACAGCGGTCCGGCCCCTTGCCGTACACGTCGGCCAGGGCCTCGAACTCGATCGGGTCACCGAGACCGGTTCCGGTGCCGTGCGATTCGATCAGGTTCACCGAACTCGGCGGGACGTTCGCACCGCGCAGCGCCTGGCGGATCACCTCGCTCTGCGCCAGGGTGTTCGGCGCGGTCAGGCCGTTGGAACGGCCGTCCTGGTTAACCGCCGAGCCGCGCACCACCGCGAGCACCCGGTCGCCGTCGCGCATCGCGTCGGTGAGGCGCTTGAGCACCACGACCCCGGTGCCCTCGCCACGCACGAACCCGTCCGCCCCAGCATCGAAGCTGTGGCAGCGGCCACGCGGGGACAGCATTCCCCACTTGGCCATGGCAATCTGGGTCTCGGGGCGCAGGATGAGGCTGACGCCACCGGCCAGTGCCAGGTCACTCTCTCGCATGCGCAGGCTTTGGCACGCCATGTGGATGGTGACCAGCGACGACGAGCACGCCGAGTCCATCGCGACCGCAGGCCCGCGCAGACCCAGCAGGTAGGCGATGCGTCCGACCGCCACGGCGTGGGCGGTTCCGGTGGCCGTGTAGCCGTCGATGGCATCCGGGTTCGACCCCGAAATACCTTGGTACTCCGTGTAATAGATACCCATCATCACCGCGGCGCGGATCCCGGCCAGCTTCTCCGGTGACATACCGGCGTGCTCGAGAGCCTCCCACGCCACTTCCAGTATCAGCCGCTGCTGGGGGTCCATGGCTTCCGCTTCGCGCGGAGAGATGCCGAAGAAGTCCGCGTCGAAACCGGCCACATCATCGGTGAGGAAGCCGCCCCACTTCGACGACATCTTGCCCGGCGCCAGAGTGTCCGGATCGTAGTACTCGTCGGCATCCCAGCGGTCTGCGGGAACCTCGACGATCGCATCGGTGCCGCCCGCGAGCATGTCCCAGTAGGCGTCCGGACCGGCGGCCCCGCCGGGCAGCCGACAGCCGATGCCGACGACCGCGATCGGTTCAGCTGCCGTGGTCTGAGCCGCCTTCTCGAACTTCCCGTCAAGTTCGTCGCGCTTCTCAGCCGGCAGCGCCGACATCCGATTGAAGATCGTCGTCATCAAAAACCGCTCTCGCTACCTAAAGCCGACTCGACCTGATCGAACAACTCGTCCAGCACACCGCCGGACGACTCGAACGTCAGGTGGTCGTCGGCTTCCGCCTCGTCATCCGGCGTGGCGTACGCGGTGGCCAACAATCCCACCAGATGCGTCGCCAACGCCGAGATGCTGGGGTGGTTCCACAGCATGGACGCCGACAAATCCACCCCAACCAACTGTTGTGTCTCCTTGAGCACCGTCATCGCAATCATCGAGTCCAGGCCCATCTCCGGGAACGGCTGGTCCACGTCGACCGCCGCTGCAGATGTCCGGAGCTCGCGGGCAAGGATAGCCTGCAACCGCACCGTCAACTCGCCGAGCCGCTCGTCGGCCGGGATCGTCGCCCAGTCCGGGGCACCGGTAGTCGAGGACTCCGATGCGCTGCCGCCTGGCTGCTCACCTGTCTCAGCAGCACCGATAGTCACTCCGGTTTCGAAGGCCTCGCTCACCAGACTCTCGAAGAACGTCAGGTCGCGGAACTCCGGCGAGGTCGCCACGGCGCGGTCGATACGCAACCGGCCCACCCCGACCCGGGCGGCCCCGCCGCCGAGCACCGCGTCGAGGGCCTCGACGCCCTCGTCGGGACTGATCGGGTCCAGCACGCTCAGCGTCATGGAACGCCCGAGGCCCACGTCCGACCACTGGCCCCAGTTGATGGCGGTACCGGACAGCCCGGCGGCGTGCCGCCATGTCATCAAGGCGTCCAGCCAGGCATTGGAGGTGGCGTAGCCCAACTGACCGGGCAGGCCCAGCAAGGCGGCCATCGAAGAGAATCCGACCCACCAGTCGAGCTCGTGTGCGGCGGTCGCGGCATGCAGCCGCGCCGCACCGACGGCCTTGGCCGACCAGACGCTCTCCAAGCTCTCTCGGGTCACCGCAGTCACCAGGCCGTCACCGAGCACGCCGGCCGCGTGTACAACGCCGCGCAGCGGCATGCCGGTCTCTTCGGCGGCGGCCACCAGAAGCTCGGCCACCCCCGGCGCGCTGATGTCGCCGGGGACGAACATCGCCTCGGTCTGAGCGGAGAGCTCCGCGAGGACAGCGCGCTGCTCCTCGGAGAGCTCACTGCGGCCGTTGAGGATGATCCGGCCGGCGCCGCGGGCCGCCAACCAGCGCGCGACCACGATGCCCAGGCCGCCCAGCCCACCGGTGAGCAGGTAGGAGCCGTCGGCGCGGACCTGAGCTTGGGGTGCTTCGGCGCCCAAGGTGGCCCGGGTGAGCCGCTCGGTGAACCGCTGTCCGCCTCGCCAGGCGATCACGTCGTCGCGCAGCGGTGCCTGCAGTTCGGCCAGCAGGTCTCCGGCCAGGGTTTCGGCATCAGCCGTTTCGTCCAGGTCGACCAGGGTGGCGCCCAGGTCCGGCTCGTCGGCCAGCACGCGGGCGAGCTCGCCGGGGAACCGCCAGGTGCGGACCACGCCCTTGAGCGCGCCGATGGCAGGGTCACCACCACCATCACCGCCGACGCTCAGCCCGCCGCGGCTGACCAGCCACAGCCGGGGGGACGCGCCGTCGACGGCCGCCCGGGCCGTCGTGGAGGCGGTCCAGATGAGTTCGCGGGCGCGGGCCAGTTCACCCTCGGGGTCGGTGCCGTCGAACGCGTGGTGCCCCAGCAGCACGACGACGCCGGCCGGCGGGTGCGCGGGGTCGGCGCCGGCCTGCGCGACCGCCTCGGCCAGCGCCGGCTGGTCGGCGAACGGTCCGGTGACGACCTTGCGGTTCGGCCCGGCCAGCCGGGCGGCGAATGCGGCGGCCAGTGCCTCGGATCCGGGTTCGGTGAGCAGCAGCCAGCTGCCGGCTGGCGCGCCGGTGTACTCCGGCGCCGGGCTGGGTGTCCATTCGGTGGCGTAGAGCTTCTGCTCCAGCGGGACCCGCAGGCTGCGCGGGTCGAGCGGGCGCAGTTGGACGCCGGTGAGCTCGGCGATCGCGGTGCCGTCGTCACCGGTGAGCACGACCCGGCCGGTGACGGCCGTGTCGTCGGTCCCGGTGACCTCGGTGTGGCAGCGCACCTGGCGTCCGGCGGGGGCGAAGACCCGTACCGCGGAGACCGATGCCGGTGCGTAGCCCAATCCGTCGTCGGCGACCGGGATTGCCGACGCCAGCTTGCGCAGGGCGGCGTCCAGCAGCGCCGGGTGCAGGCGATAGGCCGGGTGGGCGGCTGCGCTGTCCGGCAGTGCGAGCGGTTCGCCGGCGGGCAGCTCGGTGGCCGGTTCGGCCGTGGCGATGACGGCGTGCGCGTGGCGCGTCCAGGCTTCGCCGGTTGCGCGGGCGTGGATCTCGACCCTCGTCTGGCCGTCGGCCTGGTTCAGCTGGGTGGTCACCTGCATGCCGCCGTCGAGCACCAACGGCTGCTCGATCTCCAGGCCACTGACCATGATCGCCTCGGCGGGCGTGCCCAGCGCTTGGCTGCCGGCGGCCAGTGCCATCTCGATCAGGGCCGCGGCAGGCAACAACGCCTGGCCCTGCACTGGGCTCGCGCCCAGCCACGACAGCGTCTCGGGACCCAGGTTGGTCTGCCACATGTGGTCGCGGCCGCTGAGCATCTCGACGTGCGCCCCGAGCAGCGGGTGGGTGTCGGGTGCCTGGCCGGCGGCCCGCGCGGGTGCGACGAGCCAGTGCCGGGTGTGCTGCCAGACCGAGTTGGGCAGTTCGGCGAAGCCGCCGGGCGTGCCTGCGCCGGCGCCGAGTTCGGCCAGCTGCAGGTGGAAGCCCAGGGTTTCGTCGTCACCGCGTCGCAGGGTGGACGCCACGGTCACCGGTTCGCCGGTGGCTGCTTCGGCGGTCTCGCTGACCGAGTGGGTCAGCAGCGGGTGCGGGCTGATCTCGATGAACGTGGTGTGGTCTTGCGCCGCTTTGGTGATGGCCTGGCTGACCAGTGCCGGACGGCGCACGTTGTCGGCCCAGTACTGCGCATCGAGCACCGGTGCCGGCCCAGCCGGATCAACCGTGGTGGAGATGAACGGAATCTGTGGCACCGAAGGCACCAGATCCGCCAATGCCCCACGCAGTTCATCGAGGATCGGATCCATGAACGCCGTATGCGAAGCGACCTCCATATTGACCCGCCGAG
>NZ_JAYJJS010000035.1:0-50396 GCF_020181635.2 Mycobacterium zoologicum
CAAAATTCGTGAAGAAAACCGACCCAACTGGGGCCAACTCAGGTGACCACACTCAAATAGCGGCACCCATACCTACAGAGCCGGTTTCCGGCCCATCTTCCGGCCCTTCTTCTTGGGGGTAAGGGGTACGTACGTCAAAATCTGGCACTGAATTGGGGTCGAGCGCTCCGGGGTCGATATTGTTGGCCAGGCGGTAATACCAGCGCGTTGCGTCTCGTCCCGCGTGCTGAACTTCATGCTCATCGCACTGGAGAACGCCGAGCATGTGCAAGGCCTGTAACTGCCGGTCGACGGTGGCGCGGGGCTTGCCCAGACGCTTGCGTACGTCGGCGGTCGGGCTGTTCGGGTGCCGAGCGATGTCGTCGATGATCGCCAACCGCAGCGGCGGCATGCTGTCGCGGGCGCATCGGATCGCCAGCCGCAACGCAGCGTTGCGATTGACCCCGATGGCGACACCGCCACGGACCACCTGGGCGAGCTGCTTAGCGAAACGGGTGGGCATCTCCGGGGCGTGAGCGTCGATCACATCGCCCCGATAGTCGTACTCAACTCCGGTGCGCGATAGCGTCACCAAATCCGCAGCCGACAGCAGCACGTCGGTCTCAGTCGCAGTGAGCTGCACCGGTGCGGCTGACATTCCGGCAATGACGGCGGCAGCAGCCTCAGCCAACTCGGCGCGCATCTGAACTTCGCTGCCCGTGTTGCCGATGGCCTTGCGGCCCGCAGCTTGGCGACCCTTGGTCGAGTCCATGCGGATCAGTACGAACCGGTCACCCATAGCCGCAATGACCGCGTGCGCCTTGTCCCATGCGGTCGTCACGGCTCCGATAACGGCGATGCGGCCGGCCCATTCCAGCGTCATACCGCCGTCGGAACCCACGTTTCGTGACCACCGTCCGTCGTAGACCTCGCGCTTTGCCGCGAGCACTTCGTTGCGGGCCTCGCCGGACATCGACAGGATGCTGGTCACGTCCTTGATTACTAGGACGCCACGCGATCCGATCTTGCGAAGTAGGCCGCCTGTAGCGTCCTTTGCGCGGTCCTTGCGGCCCGTCGCCGACAGCAATGCACCGGCCGATGAGATGGTGCTGGTAACGACAGCTCCGATGCCGTCAAGCGCCTGTACGGTCTCGGTTTTCGCGTTGCCAGACCCCGAGACCAGCAGCAACCACAGCGGGTCACCATCGAGGCGTTCGACAGCAGCGGTTGCAAGCACCGCATCTAGCGCGTCGGTGTCGTAATCGTCGCCGAGCCACCGTCGAAATACCTTGTGTGCGTCAGTGAGTGGACTTGGCAGGTACTTCCCGCTGTTGGCCAGCTCCCGGCCACGCGTGATGTCGTTGCTACCCATCTGCGGTGACCCCCCACCCGGCCGCGATTGCGCCGGCCAGCTCGCGGGTTTCGGTGTTGCGCCACATCTCACGAAGCTCGGCGATGGTGGCGGGCGGTGCGGCGAGCAGCCCGCACGCGGCCAAGTGCTGCGCGGCCTCGGCGTAGCCACCGGGGGCTGGGCGGTGTGTCCACGGGTCCGAGCAGCCGCACGGCAAGATCGCCAGGCGTTGCGACGCAGCACGGCGGCGCTTCATCCGGGTAAGCTGGTCAACAGTGGTGAGGTGTTGTGAGGGCCGGTCTCCTGGGCGGGGGGCCGGTTCTTCTTTTTCCGGCGGCCCTTCCGGCGGCGGGGCGGTCATCGGGCACCGCCCTTGCGGACCGGCCGCAGCAATTCGGCCAGACGCGTGCGCTGTTCATCGGTGAGCGGTGGGCGCTGGGCCAGTACGTCTTTGATGTACCGCCGAGCATTCGCTTCGATCAGGTCGCGCTTGGCCTCGACCACGCGCGGATGGTTAGCAGGATAGGACTGTGAGCGGCGCGCTACTTGCGCGCGGTGACGTGAAACATCGCCAGATACAGGCATTTTGAGACGACCTTCGGTGAATACGCCCGTCAGCGTTATTGCATTCACCGGCCGTTAACCGTGGCCGTCTCCGTATGTGACCCGTCGGCCACGCCAACCGATTAACCGCTGGTCGTCCGCGTATGGCACTCGGCTAACTCCGCGTGCCACTCACAACGTTAGCAGGGAAGTCAAGTTGTTTCCTGATGCTTCAAAGCGACGGCGAGTCGAGCGGAGCGAGTCCCGATGCGCTACTTCCATGCCACCTTTACCCGTTCCGGCTTAAATTCCTTGCCGCCCTTGCCGACTGGCATCACCGTGACCGTCATCAGCACATCCATGATTGCGCGTAGGCGGTCCGGTGACAGCTTCTCGACCGCAGCGGCGACCTCCGTTGTGCCGAGCGGGATTCCGTCGAACACTCGTAGCCGTTCCTGGTCGGCCTGACGTGCCTCGAGGGCCTTCAACTTCTCGGTGATGCGCTCGGTCGCCCGGCGGGCCTGGGCGCCGGTCAGCAGGCCATCGGCGCGTTCGTCGGCGATCTCATCGAGGCGGGACAGCAGCGTGGCGCGTTCGATCCGCAGCGCTTCGGCTTCAGCGGTGTCGTGCCGCTCACTCTTGAGTAGGTCGACGGCATCAGGCGCGGCCAACGTGCCGATGATGAGTTCGTAGACCATCGGCTCCACATGGTCGCGGCGAATCGACACGCCGCGACAGGCCGGGTTCTTGCAGGCGTATGCGAGCTGGCGCCCGACAGTGTGAACGCCGCCCAGGTGGTGGCCACACTTGCCGCACCACAGCATTCGGGTCAGCAGGTGCTTGCGTACGGACTTGCGACCGGGCTGGCGTCCCGGTGCGCCCATCACCGCCTGCGCCGCCCGCCAGGTGTCCTCGTCGACCAGTGGGGGCCAGGTGCCTGTGCCGATGATTTCGCCGTCGTAAGTCCGCAGACCAGCATTGCGGGGCGCCCGTAGGAACAGGCTGACCGTCGAGGCGGTCCAGGGCCTCCCGGTCAGGCCGTGGCAGCCGGCCTCGTTGAACAACCGGGCGATGTCGCCGAGCGATGCGCCGGCCAGCACCGCCGCGTAGGCCTGAGCCACCAGCGGCGCGGTCTGCGGGTCCAGCTCGTAGGTGTCGGCGGTGTAGCCGAACGCCCGTCGCCATCGCGGCTTACCCGATTCGGCGCGCTGACGGCCGGCCGCCCGCATCCGCACCCGCATCTGCTCGATTTCGTGCGCGGCGACGTTGCCCTTCAATCGCGCAATCAGGCGCCCCTGCGGATTGGACAAGTCGACATCACCGGACGCAGTTGCGAGGGCCAGTCGGTGCTCGTCGGCCAGCGCCATGAACTTCTCCAGCTCGATGGGGCGGCGGTGCAGGCGGTCCAAGTCCCAGGCGACTACCGCGCCGATAGCGCCCTCGCGGATGGCGTCCAACATCTTCTCGTAGGCCGGTCGCCGCTTGCCGGATGCCGCCGACACATCGTTGTCGCAGAACTCCACCGCCGTCCAGCCCTTCTCGGCGCACAGCTTCTCGCAGTCGGCGCGTTGGCGGGCCACGCCGAGTTTCTGCCCGGCCCGGTCGGCGGAGATTCGGAGGTAGACAGCGGCATCCATGCGGTATAGCGTACTTCACGCAGTCGAAAACATCACTTGCTGAAGACTTTTTGGACCGGCGACAAGGGCTGGCGCGATATCCAGCACCCCGATGGCAGCATCGAATGGACCAGCCCCACCGGCCACACCTACACCACCGCGCCGGACAGCAAACTGCTCTTCCCCACGCTCTGCCTACCCACAGGCGCACCACCACCACCACCACGAACACCACTGGCACCAACGGCGTGCCGCAGCGTGATGATGCCGACCCGCACCCGCACCCGAGCTCAGAACCGCGCGGCACAGATAGCGGCCGAACGGGCCCTCAACGGCCCGCCTTGATACCCGGTCAGCTCTTGAAGGGCAGGATCTTGTTGAGCTGGTCGAGTTCCTTGCGCAGGTCATGGATCAGCGCGGTGCCCTTGGCGGTGTTCGCCACGGCATGGATGCCGTCCTTCTGCTGGGCCAGCTCCGCGATGTTCTCGTAGGCTGCGCGCACCGATTCCAGGGTGCGCGCCAGCAGGTCAGTGGTCTGGGTGTCGTTAGCTTGCGTCACGGCATCGCAGCCTATCGCCTCACGATGGGTACTGGGTGCAAACCCGTAGCAAACCGCGGCGGCATCCGGCATAGTCAGCCGAGACGGGAAGGGGACGGGCCGTGAAGCGCTATTACGCCGGGGTTCTAGGCGCCGTGTTGGGAGCGGCGACAGTCCTGTCCGGCTGGCTGATCGCCTCGGCCCCTCCGGCCCGAGCCGGGTGTGCGGACAACCCGCTGCTGTTCTTCTCCACGGCCCAGAAGTGCGACGGCCCGATTCAGCCCGACGGCAGCTGGCAGCGTTGCGTGTTCTATTACTACGAGCCGCCGAAATCGCCACCGATGCAACAGGACTGCCACTCGATGGGCCCCGGCCGGGATTATCCGCTGCACTCGTTCTACATGCCGGAAACCCATATCGACCCGTAGCGGCGCTCAGTCCATCAGCTGCGCGGCCACCGTCGCACCGAGCTCCCAGCACGCCTGCAACTCGACCTTGCCGGGGCTGCCCGACACCACCACGTAGTCAGCGGCTTTCACCCAGCCCAGCCCGGTGGTGATCGAATCCACCGCCCGCTGAGCGCCCTCGGTGCCCTCATTGCCGTGCAGGAACAAGCCGAACGGCCGCCCCCGGGTCGCGTCCAGGATCGGGTAATAGCACACATCGAAGGCATGCTTGAGGGCACCGGAGATGTACCCCAGGTTGGCCGGGCTGCCCAACAGGTAGCCGTCGGCGGCCAGCATGTCCGAGACCGACACGCTCAACGCCGGCCGGCGCACCACCTCCACGCCCTCGATGTCGGGATCGCTCGCCCCCGACAACACCGCCTCCAACATGGCCTGGCAGTGCGGTGACGGCGTGTGGTGCACCACCAGCAGCGTCTTGCTCATCGGCTCTCCTGCAACCGCACGGCGGTCTTCATCGCCTCCCGCGCGCGGCGCCGGTCCCCGGCGAACTCATAGGCGCGAGCCAGCCGGTACCAGCGCTGCCAGTTGTCCGGGTCGGCATCGAGCTCATCCTGAACCGTGTGGAACAGCGCGTCGGCGGCGTCGCGCTCGATACGCCCGGACGGCCGGCGCGGCAGCGCGCTGCCGTCCAGTTCCATCCCGTCGGCGGCGATCAGCCGCGACAGCCGCTGATGAACGAAGCCGTCGCGCAGCGTGGCGACCATCGCCCACAGCCCGATGAACGGCATGATCAGCAGCGCCGCGCCCAGCCCGATCGCCGACAGTGAACCGGAGCCGATCAGCAGCACCGCGATGCGGCCCAGGAACACCAGGTACATCAGCAGCGCCAGGCACATGAACGCGAGGAGCAGTTTCATCCGCGTGGGCGCCGAAAGCTTCACCGCGCCTACTTCAGGTCGAGCAGGGGTTCGATACCGATCGTCAGCCCCGGGAACTGGGCGACCCGGCGCACCGCCAGCAGCACCCCGGGCACGAACGACGTCCGGTCGATGCTGTCGTGCCGGATGGTCAGCGTCTCCCCCATGGTGCCGAACAGCACCTCCTGGTGCGCGACCAGCCCGGCCAACCGCACCGAGTGCACCGGAACACCGTCCACGTCGGCGCCGCGAGCTCCCGGCAAACCGGTGCTGGTGGCATCGGGGTTGGGCGGCAGGCCTTTTCGCGCGGCGGCGATCAGCGCAGCGGTGCGAGAGGCGGTGCCCGACGGCGCGTCGGCCTTCTGCGGGTGGTGCAGCTCGATGACCTCAACCGATTCGAAGTACTTGGCAGCCTGCACCGCGAAGTGCATCGACAGCACCGCACCGATGGCGAAGTTGGGGGCGATCAGCACCGCCGCATCGGGTTTGGCGGCCAGCCACGAGCGGACCTGCTCGATCCGTTCGGCGGTGAAACCCGTGGTGCCCACCACCGCGTGAATCCCGTTGTCGATCAGGAACTTCAGGTTGTCCATCACGACGTCGGGGTGGGTGAAGTCGATCACCACCTCGGTGCCGCCGTCGGTCAGCAGACTCAGCGCGTCACCGGCGTCGACCTCGGCGGACAACGTCAGGTCATCGGCGTCGCGCACCGCCGCCACCATGGTGGCTCCGACTTTGCCCTTGGCGCCCAGCACTGCTACCCGCATGGCTGCCACCCTACTTACGACACTTCCCGGCGGCTCTGGTCGGGACGGTCTGCGTCCGCCAGGCACTCGGCGACGAAGCGGGTCATCAGCGCGAAGGCGGCCCGGCTCTCCGGCAGGAACGGAAACAACGCCGGGAACGCATGCAACTGACTGGCCCACAGCTCAAGGCGGCTGGGCCGCCCGTGCGCCAGCAGCGCGGCGTGCAGCCGTTCGTTGTCGCATCGCAGGATCTCCGACTCGGCGGCGATGAGCAGCGCCGGCGGCATGGTGGCCAGCGGTCCGTTGATCGGCGCGAGCTCGCGACGCATCTCGGGTGACGGGCACACCTGGTCGACGAGGTCCGGCAGCGCGTCGGCGATGCCGAACGCGTCGCTGCCCTGGTTCGGGTGGGTGCTGCGGGCCTCGCCGTCGAGCTCCAGCCACGCCGAGATCCCGATCACCCCCGCCGGGGCCGGCATCCCCTCCTGCTGGGCTCGCAGCGCGGTGGCGAACGTGAGGAAGCCGCCCGCGGAATCGCCGGCGATCACCGTTCTGGCCGGGACGGCACCCTGGTCCAGCAGCCAGCGGTAGGCGCCGACGCAGTCGGCCACCGAGCCGTCGACGGTCACCTCCGGGAACTGCCGGTAGTCGACGTGCACCACCGGCAGCCCGGTGCGTCGCGCCAGCTTGACCACCACGTGCAGGTGGGTGTCCAGGCCACCGGTGAAGAATCCGCCACCGTGGAAGTAGAGGATGACGCCGTCGCTCAACGGAGCGTCCGTGCGGCGAACGATCTCGACGGGAACACCTCCGGCGGACTCGCGGGTGAAGTGGACCCCAAGATGCGGCCGCACCCGCTGCAGGCGAGCGATGGTGTTGGTGCGCCGGCCCAGCTTCGTCAAGACGCCGGCCCTGCCGTCCGGACCTCCACGACGGTTGTTCCACCGCACCCAGCGCGGCATCAGCGCCGCGAACACGGCGTAGATGATCCTGGCCGGCAGACTCGCGCGATGGACCTGCGCCACAGAAGACATCCGGGCAGTCTATCGCCGGTCCTCAGGCTGTGATGTTCAAGCGTCGATGACGATCCGGCCGCCGTTGGCCCGCGAGACGCAGACGAGCATCTCGTCGCCACCCTCGGCGGTGCGACCACGCCGGTCGACGTCACCGGAGACCACCTTCACCTTGCAGGTGCCGCAGAAGCCCTGGCGGCACGAGCACGCCGTGGTCGGGTCGGCGTCGAGCATCACATCCAGCGCCGACCGATCCGCGGGTATCAGCAGCAGGCGCCCCGACCGGGCCAGCTCCAACTCGAACGGCACACCGTCGACCACCGGCGGAGGACTGAATCGCTCGTAGTGCAGTGGGGCGTCCGCATGTTCGTCGCGGGTGGCGCACACCGCCTCGAGCATTGCCGACGGCCCGCAGACGTACACCGCGGTTCCGGGGCCGGCTCCGGCCAGCAGTTCCTCGGCCCCGGCGAAGCGCCCCTGCTCGTCGTCGGCCCACACCGTGACCCGCTCGGGATCGACCGCGAGCACCTCGTCGAGCAACGGCATGTCGGCACGGCTGCGGCCGGCATAGACTGCGCGCCAATTGATTCCGCGCTGATCGGCTTCCCGCAGCATCGGCAGGATCGGGGTCACCCCAATGCCGCCGATGACGAACAGCACCTCAGATTCGTCGGTGCCCAGATGGAAGGCATTACGCGGGCCCTCGAAGGTCAGCGTGTCGCCCACCGCGTAGGACTCGTGCATCTCGACCGAACCGCCACCACCATCGTCGAGTCGGCGCACCGCGATGCGGTATTCGGTGCGGCGCCCCGGCACTCCGCACAGCGAGTACTGCCGGCGACGGCCCGACGCCAGCTGCACGTCGATGTGACCGCCCGGCGTCCACGACGGCAGCAGTCCCCCATCCGGGTCGGCGATCGTCAGCGCGACCACATCGGGAGTCAGCATCTCCCGCTTGGTGACGACGGCGGCGATGGACCGCGGCACCGGCACCACGCGCGACGGCTTCCACCTCGACAGCGCAGCGACACCGCCGAAGACCGTCACCGCACCCCAGAGCAGATTGAAGAATCTGTCGTGCTTGCGCCGGCCATACAGGTCGCGCGGCCGGGAACCCCAGATCGGTTGCGGCATATCAGGCCACACCGCGGGCGACAGTCAGCTCGACCCACTCCGCGGTGTGCCGGGCGATGACCTCGGGCCGATCGGTCACCACCCAGTGGCCACCGTCGATGTCGAGCACCCGGTGGTGGGCGGGGATCGAGCCGCCGAACCGCTGCACAGCGGGACTGACGAACACGTCCCAGCGCGGTGCGAGCACCTGCACGGGTACCTCGGTGACCGGCAACGGTGACGCCGGCATGAGCAGCGGCTTGGGCATGTTGGCGCGATACAGGTTCAGCCCGTTGACGTAGTCGTTCTCGCCGCGGGGAACTTCGCGCTGCGGGCCGCCGGACCGACCGATGCGGTCAAGCGCGCCAATGACTCTGGCACCTAAACCGGACCGGAAGATGAGCTCCGGTAACCGCGGGGTCAAGAACAGCCAGATGTAGGTCGACTCCAGGAACTGCCGGATGACGTCGACCGCGCCGCGCAGGTTGCGCGCCGACCGAAGGAACTTGCCGGCGTAATCGAGGTGCGGTCCCGAAACCGAGGTGTAGGACGCGATTTTGGCCGACACGACCGGGTCGGTCACCGCCGCCCAGCCCTGGATGGAGCCCCAGTCGTGGCCCAACAGGTGAACCTGATCCACGCCCAGCTGCTCGATCACGGCGCCGACGTCGGAGATCAGCTGGGGGAAGCGGTATCCCGAGCGGTCGGCCGGCGCCGACGACTCACCCGCGCCGCGCACGTCGTAGGCGACCACGTTGTAGCGCCCCTGGCCGACCAGATGCTCGGCCACCCCGTCCCAGACGTGGTGGTTGTCCGGGTAGCCGTGAATGGCCATGATGGTCGGCCGGCGCGGATCCAGGTCGGTGTAGGCATGGACGGCAAGGCTCACGCCGTCGGATGCGGTCAGGGTGGTCATCTAGTGCGCTCCTCAAGTGTCAGTGCGTGGCGCGGGCTGCGGGTGAGACGGCGAGATAGTTGACTGCCTTCTCCACGCCGCCGAGTTGCGCCGGGTGAAAACCGGGCCGGTAGTAGGACGCGATCGCGGGAAGGAACTCGAACGGCGCCGGCACCAGTCCGCGCCGCGACACCGCGAACCAGTCCCTCCAGCGGGGTTTGACGCCCGGCGGCAATTCCGGGTCCACCTTGTACATGAACCGCAGCCCGCGCACCCACAACCACAGCATCAGCGGCGTGACGGCCAGCTGGGTGCGGACCTGCCGCAGGTAACCGGCCTGCAGGTGCTTCATCACGTCGAACGCGACGGCTTTGTGCTCGACCTCCTCGGCGCCGTGCCAGCGCAGCATGTCCAGCATCGCCGGGTGCGCACCGGTGGCGTCCAGTGCGGGGCTGTCGAGAACCCACTCGCCCAGGATCGCGGTGTAGTGCTCGACGGCGGCGACCAGCGCCACCCGCTCCAGCAGCCAGCGCTGCTGTCGGCGCTTGCTCCACTTCGGCCGGTCGCCGAGCAACTGGGCGAACAGCCACTTGATCTGATCGGTGTAGGGCGCCATGTCCACGCCGCGGGCGGCCAGTTGTTCGACGACGCCGGCATGCGCCTGGGAGTGAGTGGCCTCCTGCCCGATGAAGCCCTGGACGTCCAGGCGCAGCTGGTCGTCCTTGATCAGTGGCAGCGCCTGCTTGAACACCTCGACGAAGAACTCTTCGCCGGCGGGCAACAGCAGGTGCAGCACGTTGCAGAAATGCGTGGCGAACACTTCACCCGGGACGTAGTGCACCGGGAGGTCCGACCAGTCGAAGTTGACGTCCCGGGCCTGCAGAACGATGCGTTCGTGGTCGATCGAGGCGTCGTGTGGACCGGCCGCGGTGTCGTCGACTTTCAGCATGTCAAACCCCCTGCCAAGATTTACATTTATGGATGATTTGTCTTCATACTCGACAGAACGTGAGTAAAAGTATATCGACTGGGTTACGCAAGCCGCAATGACTCGGCGATCACCCGACCGTAGAGGTCCGCCAACTGATCGGCGGTCCAATCCAGTTGCGGGTCCAGCAGCGACCGAACCGCGGCCTCGCATGACGACACGAACAACTCGATGAGCACCGGCAGTTTGCGGTCCAGATCGGCGGTGCCCCACCAACGCGTCATCGCCGGCCGGATCCACCGTGCGGACTCGGCGGCCAGCGCGCCCCGGGCCCGGTGGAACCGGTCGGCGACCGCCGCATCCGGCGCGGCGGCAAAGATCAGCTGCCAGGCGGCGGGACGCCCCTCGGCCGCCAGCAGCAGGGCCCGGTAGCCGTCGGCGAAAGCCGCCTGCGGGTCGTCGCCGCCGGTGCGATGCAGGGCAGCCAGCACATCGGTCAGCAACCGGATGTGTTCACGCTCCAGCAGGGCCTCGATCAGCTCGATCCGGTCCGCGAAGCACGCGTACACCACCGGGCGGGTCACACCGAGGCGCTCGGCGACCGCACCGACGGTGACCGCGTTGACGCCGTGCTGCACGGCGACGTCCAGCGCCGCATCCAACACCATCGGCCGACGCCGCTCTGGCCCAAGATGGCTCGCCCGGGTTTTCGTTGGTGCACTCACAATGCCGACAGCCTAGCGGATTCCTACACTGATGAATTAATTTCCTCCAGCGCTGGAGCTTGCCCCGGGCCCGAGCTACACGGACAGACGCTGGATCTGGCTACGCCGGGTGGTCGCCCAGTCGGCCATGTCGAACCCGGGATCGCGATCGCACAGCGAAGTCATCAAGACCGCCGCCGGAATGACCGCCAATCCGTACCCGCAGCTCCAACCGCTGCGCACCAGACTCCACACCAGCACACCGTCAGACGGAACGACCACCCGACTCAGCTGCATCGGCTCACCACGACCGCCGCTGGGGCTGATTCCGTGTGCGGCACCGTCGCAGGCGGTCACCGCGCTCAGCGCAGCGCGCACCACGTCGGCCACGGCCAACGGTCGGTCGTAAACCTTGACCGATTCGGCGTACAGCGCAACCGTGCCCTTGATCAGAAACGCCGACTCGGCGTCGTCGGTCGCGCCCTCCGGCGGCAGTGGCGAACCCTTGAACAGGACAGCCGCTGAACACTTCACCGGCTCGGCCCGGGTGAAGTACGTCCCACCAACCTCAGTCGCCTGGGCTTGCCCCAGCGGCGTCCGGCTGCCATCGGGCAGCAGCAACCCCTCTGCGGAGAGCGCGGCTCTCGTGTCACCCGGTATCGACCCGGCACCCACCGGATGCCCGGGTACGGTCGTCGTGCACCCGATCGACGCGGACGCCAGTACGGCGACGCCCATGAGACCGCGCGCCCATCGGAGGTTCACGCTCGCGCTAGCCGCCGTTTTCCGCACGTTGCTTCACGCGCTCCAGCGTGATCCGGATGTGCTCGGTGTTGACCGTCGGCCGGTCCTTGACGCCCGTGACCAGCCCGGCGATGCCGACGAACCAACGGGGCCGGCGGTCCCACATGCTCTCGGTGACCTGGCAGCCGCCCTGCCCACCGGGATTCGAGGTTATCCGGTACTCCCAGCGGGCCACCGGGATCACCGCGGAGCGCACGTCGAAGGCGAATACCTTGCCGGGGTCGGCGTCGGTGACGGTGCACGTGGTGCTCCACCGCCGTCCGCCATGGCGGTTGTGACCGACGAAGACCGCGCCGGGGCGAGCGGAATCGCCGGTGCGCCAATCCATTCCGACGTTCTCCTCAGCACAGTCGGCGAGGACGGACAAGTCGGTGATCAGCCGGTACACCACGTCCGGAGCAGCGTTGATCTGCACGGTTCCGGTGGCCGAAGGCGCTGCTGCGTCAGTCATGCGGTGATCATAGGGGCGTCAAGCCGGTGATGATCTCGGCGGCCGGCCCCGTGCGGATCGTCCGGTAGGCGGTTCCGGCCCACAGACTGGTGCCGTGCGGGTCGTCCATCGCCACCGCCGCCGCCCGGATGGGCGAGGTCATGTGATGGATCTCCGGGTATCCCACCGGCGCCACATTCTCGAAGGTCTTGGTGAAATCGTTCTCCAGGCTGCGGGCGTACCGCCCGGAGAACGCACACGTCACGGTCGTGTTGGTGAACTCCGGGTTGGTCAGCGCCGCCCGGTGCGTCGGATTGGTGCCCGCCTCATCAGCCAGCAGCAGTGCGGTGCCCACCTGGGCGGCCACCGCGCCGGCGCCCAGGACACCGGCCACATTGTCCGCGGTGCCCAGACCCCCCGCCGCCACCAGGGGCAGGTCGGGGTGCGCATGGCGTATCTCGGCCAGCAACGCGGCGAGACTCTGAGTTCCGGGCTGGGTGTCGGGAGCGAAGGTCCCGCGATGTCCGCCCGCCTCCGGGCCCTGAACCGCCAATGCCTGGGCACCGTGCGCCACCGCAATCCCGGCCTCATAGGCCGAGGTCACCGTGACCACGGTCAGGATGCGCAGGCCGCGCAACAGATCCAGGTCCTCCGGCGGCGGTGCCCCGAAGGTGAACGAGACCACCGTGGGCCGCAGATCGGCGATCACCTCCAGTTTCTCCGGCCAGCAGTCGTCGTCACCGAAGCGCGGCCGGCCGAGTTCTACGCCGTAGTGGTCGGCCAATGACGCCAGCAGGTCGGCGTAGTCGTCGAGCGCCACCATGTCGGCATCGCTGGGTTGCGGCACAAACAGATTGGCCCCGATCGGACCGGAGGTCGCCGCCCGCGCCGCGGTGATCTGATCGGCGAGCTGCTGCGGGGTGCGGTAGCCACCGGCGACGAATCCCAGGCCGCCGGCCTGCGACACCGCCGCAGCCAGTGCCGGCGTGCTGGGCCCGCCTGCCATCGGCGCACCGACCAGCGGGAGCGCGAGTTCGGAGAAGCTGAAAGCCATCGCTCTAGCCTGCCATCAACCAGCCAGTGCCCGCAGCCTCCGGGGCAGTGATCCTTTCGACCGGTAGGGACCGAGCACCGCGACGCCGTAGGGCTTGCTCAGCAGTTGGCGGGCCACCGCATTGACCTCGTCGAGGGTGACCGCGTTGAGCTCCTTGAGCGTGCGGGCGATGGGCCGATGCCGGCCGTAGTTCAGCTCACCGCGGCCCAGCCGGTTCATCCGCGAACCGGAATCCTCCAGGCCGAGCACCAGACCGCCGCGCAGCGAGCCCTTGGCGATTCGGCACTCGTCGGCTGTGATGCCGTCGCGGGCCACCGACTCCAGCACGTCGGCGGTCACCGAGACCACCTCGCCGAACCGATCCGGCTGGCATGCGGTGTAAACCGACAGCGCGCCGGCGTCGGCGAAGGTGTCCACCGACGAGTAGATCGAGTACGCCAGGCCGCGGGATTCCCGAACCTGTTGGAACAGCCGGGAACTCAGTCCCCCGCCCAGTGCGGTGTTGAGCACCGCCAGCGCCTGGCGATGCGGCCAGTACCGGCCCGGCGCGCGCACGCCCAGCGACATGTGCGTCTGATCGGCGTCCCGGTTGACCACGCTCAGGCCGGGCACTCCCGGAACCCGGGACGTCCCGCGCCGCGGCTCGGCGGGCTTCTCGCCGCGAATCAGGCGATGCCCGAAGTGTTCTCGCACCAGCGCCACGACGGTGTCGTGGTCGATGTTGCCGGCCACCGCCACCACCATGCGTTCGGGCGTGTAGCGGCGCTGGTGGAACGACCGCAGCTGGGCGCGGGTCATCGTCGACACCGACTCGACGTTGCCGATCACCGGCCGTCCGATCGGATGGTCACCGAACAACGTCGACAAGAACACATCGCCGAGGGCGTCCTCGGGGTCGTCGTCGCGCATCGCGAGTTCTTCGAGCACCACGTCCCGCTCGAGGTCGACGTCCTCGGCCGCGCAGCACCCGTTGAGCACCACGTCGCTGACCAGTGCCACGGCCAGCTCCAGGTCGGTGTCGAGCACGTGCGCGTAGTAGCAGGTGTGCTCCTTGCCGGTGAAGGCGTTGAGCTCGCCCCCGACGGCATCCACCGCCTGGGCTATCCCGGCCGCGGTGCGGGTCGGGGTGGCCTTGAACAGCAGATGCTCCAGGAAGTGCGCCGCCCCGGCCACCGTCGCGCCCTCGTCACGGGACCCGACGCCCACCCAGACACCCACCGACGCGGAACGAACCGCGGGGAGGTACTCGGTGACCACCCGCAGTCCGCCCGCCAGGGTGGTGCGGCGCAGGTCAGCCCTCGGCGGTCGCGGCATCGGCAGGCTCAGCGGCGTCCGCTGAATCCTCCACGGGCACCAGCGAGATCTTGCCGCGGTTGTCGATGTCGGCGATCTCCACGCGCAGCTTGTCGCCGACCTTGACCACGTCTTCGACCTTCGCGACCCGCTTGCCCTTGCCGAGCTTGGAGATGTGCACCAAACCGTCGCGGCCCGGCAGCAGCGACACGAAGGCGCCGAAGTCGGTGGTCTTGACCACGGTGCCCAGGAACCGCTCACCGATCTTGGGCAGCTGCGGGTTGGCGATCGCGTTGATCTTGTCGATCGCGGCCTGCGCGGACGGGCCGTCGGTGGCGCCGACGAACACGGTGCCGTCGTCCTCGATGGAGATCTGGGCGCCGGTCTCCTCGGTGATCGAGTTGATCATCTTGCCCTTGGGCCCGATCACCTCGCCGATCTTGTCCACCGGAACCTTGATGGTGGTGACCCGCGGCGCGTACGGGCTCATCTCGTCGGGGGCGTCGATGGCCTCGGCCATCACCTCGAGAATGGTCATCCGGGCGTCCTTGGCCTGCGCCAGCGCACCCGCGAGCACCTGCGAGGGAATCCCGTCGAGCTTGGTGTCGAGCTGCAGCGCGGTGACGAAGTCCTTGGTGCCGGCGACCTTGAAGTCCATGTCGCCGAACGCATCCTCGGCCCCCAGGATGTCGGTGAGCGCGACGAACCGGCGCTCGGTCTTGCCGTCCACTTCCACCTCGTCGGAGACCAGGCCCATCGCGATACCGGCGACCGGAGCCTTCAGCGGCACACCGGCGTTGAGCAACGCCAGCGTGGACGCACAGACCGAACCCATCGACGTGGAGCCGTTGGAGCCCAGGGCTTCCGACACCTGCCGGATGGCGTAGGGGAACTCCTCGACGCTGGGCAGCACCGGGACCAGGGCCCGCTCGGCCAAGGCACCGTGGCCGATCTCGCGGCGCTTGGGCGAACCGACCCGACCGGTCTCACCGGTGGAGTACGGCGGGAAGTTGTAGTGGTGCATGTAGCGCTTGGACTTCTCCGGCCCCAGCGAGTCGATCTGCTGCGCCATCTTCATCATGTCCAGCGTGGTCACGCCCATGATCTGGGTCTCGCCACGCTCGAACAGCGCGCTGCCGTGCGCCCGGGGCACCACGGCGACCTCGGCGCTCAGCGCCCGGATGTCGGTGATGCCGCGACCGTCGATGCGGAAGTGGTCGGTCAGGATGCGCTGACGCACAAGCTTTTTCGTCAGGCTCCGGTAGGCCGCGCTGATCTCCTTCTCACGGCCCTCGTAGGTCTCGGCCAGTCGTGCGACCACCTCACCCTTGAGCTCGTCGGTGCGCTCGTCACGCTCGGCCTTGCCGGCGATGGTCAGCGCCTTGGACAGCTCGTCGGTGGCGACCGAGGCGACCGCGTAGTAGACGTCCTCGCCGTAGGCGGGGAACAGCGGGTACTCGGCGGTCGGGCGGGCCGCCGCGTCGGCCAGCTCCTGCTGGGCCTTGCACAGCGCGGCGATGAACGGCTTGGCCGCCTCCAGGCCCTCGGCCACCACGGTCTCGGTCGGCGCGGTCCCACCGGCCTCGATGAGCTCGATGACCTTCTCGGTGGCCTCGGCCTCGACCATCATGACCGCGACGTCACCATCTTCGAGTGCACGTCCGGCCAGCACCATGTCGAACGTCGCGCGCTCGAGCTGCTCGACGGTGGGGAACGCCACCCAGGTGCCGTCGATCAGGGCGACCCGCGCCGCACCGACCGGGCCGGAGAACGGCAGACCGGCCAGCTGGGTGGACGCCGACGCGGCGTTGATCGCCACCACGTCGTACAGGTCGTTGGGGTTCAGGCTCAGCACGGTCACCACGACCTGGATCTCGTTGCGCAGGCCGTCGACGAACGACGGGCGCAGCGGACGGTCGGTGAGGCGACAGGTCAGGATCGCGTCGGTGGACGGCCGGCCCTCGCGGCGGAAGAACGAGCCGGGGATGCGACCGGCCGCATACATCCGCTCCTCGACGTCGACGGTCAGCGGGAAGAAGTCGAAGTGCTCCTTGGGAGCCTTGCTGGCGGTGGTCGCCGACAGCAGCATGGTCTCGTCGTCCAGGTAGGCGACGACGGACCCGGCGGCCTGCTGGGCCAGCCGGCCGGTCTCGAAGCGGATGGTGCGCTTGCCGAAGTTGCCGTTGTCGAGGACAGCGGTGGTTTCGAATACGCCTTCTTCAATTTCAGTTGCAGACATGGACGCTCGTGCGGCCTCTCTGATTCGTTCTGCTGTTTCGCAGCGTCAGCTTTGCTGATCGGCAAGAACGAGGATGCGGCTACGGTCGTCGATCGAAGCGGCCGGATCGCTGGACGCATATCCAGACCCGGCTGCCACTACCGAAGACCGCCCGACGCAAGTTCTTCCGCTGATCGCAGGAACGTGTCCCGTTGTGACGTGCCGGAGCGGCGCGCACGGACTGCGCGAGCCACACCGATGTCCGGACCTGGACGGCCCGGAACGGTCTCACTCTACATGGAGCCGGCGTGCACCGGCCCGTTCGTGGTCAGCGACGCAGACCCAGGCGCTCGATCAGCGAGCGGTAACGCGCCACATCGACCTGGGTCAGGTACTTGAGCAGACGACGCCGACGACCGACCAGCAGCAGCAGACCGCGACGCGAGTGGTGGTCGTGCTTGTGGGTCTTGAGGTGCTCGGTCAGGTCGACGATCCGCTTGGTGAGCAGGGCGATCTGCGCTTCGGGCGAGCCGGTGTCGGTCTCGTGCAGTCCGTAGCTGCCCAGGATCTCTTTTTTCTGCTCGGCAGTCAGTGCCACGACGAATCTCCATCAATAGGTCCCGCGAATGAAATGACGGTGGCCACCGCGGACTGCAGCGCACCGAGCGGCGAGTCTAGCAGAGCAGGCCGCGGGTCTTCTCCACGTCGGTGTTCATCACCGCTATCAGGTCCTCGACCGAGTCGAACTTCTCCTGGCTGCGGATCCGACTGACGAAGTCGACGGCGACGCGCTGGCCGTACAGGTCGGCGGTCTCATCGATGACGAACGCCTCCACGGTGCGGGCCCGCCCGGAGAACGTCGGGTTGGTGCCCACCGACACCGCGGCCCGACAACGCTGACCTGCGACGACGGTCCCGGGGACCTGGCCGTGCCCCAACACGGTGAACCAGGCGGCATACACGCCGTCCGCCGGAATGGCCGCATACGCCGACGGCGCCACGTTGGCGGTCGGGAAACCCAGATTGCGCCCCCGGCCGTCACCGCGCACCACCAGCCCCTCGACCCGGTGCGGCCGGCCCAGGGCCTCGGTGGCCGCGGCCACGTCACCGGCGTCCACGCAGGACCGGATGTAGGTGGAGGAGAAGGTGACCGCGGAGGCGGCGTCCGAGTCGGTGTTCTCGGCCACCAGCGACACCGATTCCACGCCGAAACCGAACTGCTCACCGGCGCGGCGCAGCGTCTCGACGTTGCCCGCGGCCTTGCGGCCGAACGTGAAGTTCTCCCCCACCACCACTTCGACGACGTGCAGGTGCTCGACCAGCAGCTCGTGGACGTAGCGGTCCGGGGTGAGCTTCATGAAGTCCGGGGTGAACGGGATCACCAGGAAGACGTCCACACCGTACTGCTCGACCAGCTCGGCGCGGCGCGCCAGCGTGGTGAGCTGCGCCGGGTGGTTGCCGGGATAGACGACTTCCATCGGGTGCGGATCGAACGTCATCAGCACGGTCGGTACGCCGCGTGCCTTCCCGGTCTTCACCGCACGCGAGATCAATTCGGCATGGCCGCGATGCACACCGTCGAACACCCCGATGGTGAGCACGCACCTGCCCCAGTCTGTGGGGATCTCATCCTGCCCCCGCCACCGCTGCACAACCGCAAGCCTAAACTGTTGGCCGTGAGCCCTTGGGAGCAGTCGGATGGGCTGACCACCGTCGCCCAGGACTATCTGAAAGTCATCTGGACCGCCCAGGAGTGGTCACCGGACAAAGTCAGCACCAAGATGCTGGCGGAGAAGATCGGCGTGTCAGCCAGTACCGCCTCGGAGTCGATCCGCAAGCTCGCCGACGCCGGCCTGGTGGATCACGAGAAGTACGGCGCGGTGAGCCTTACCGAGGACGGACGGCGGGCGGCGCTGGCGATGGTGCGCCGGCACCGGCTGATCGAGACGTTCCTGGTGTGCGAGCTCGGTTACGGCTGGGACGAGGTGCACGACGAGGCCGAGGTGCTCGAGCACGCGGTGTCCGACCAGCTGATCGCACGCATCGACGCCAAGCTGGGGTTTCCGCAACGCGACCCGCACGGCGACCCGATCCCGGCCGACGACGGTCAGGTGCCGACGCCCCCGGCGCGCCAGTTATGGGCGTGCACCGACGGCGAGTCCGGCACGGTGGCCCGGATCTCCGACCACGACCCCGAGATGCTGCGCTACTTCGCCCAAGTGGGCATCAGCCTGGACGCCCGGCTGCGGGTGCTGACCCGCCGGGAGTTCGCCGGGATCATCTC
The DNA here is from genome assembly GCF_020181635.2 of Mycobacterium zoologicum. NCBI lineage: Bacteria > Bacillati > Actinomycetota > Actinomycetes > Mycobacteriales > Mycobacteriaceae > Mycobacterium > Mycobacterium zoologicum. The sequence continues at coordinate 18,834 of NZ_JAYJJS010000035.1, forward strand.
GGTGGCCCTGGAGTCACCCGGGGCACCCGCGGGCGAACAGACCACCATTGACTTGGGAAGTCCTGCGGCCCAGGCGATCTGGGTGGTGTAATCACCCGATGGCAAAACTTGAGTTGTCCCGCGACCTTTCGCTGTCGCCCGACGACGCCTGGGCGCACGCGTCGAACCTGGCCGAACTGGGCGACTGGCTCTCCCTGCACCAGGGCTGGCGCTGTGAGATCCCGGCCGAACTCGCCGTCGGCACCACCCTGGTCGGGGTGGCGGGCGCCAAAGGTATGCGCAACCGCGTCACCTGGACGGTCCGCAAGCTCGAGGCGCCCAGGCTGCTGGAGCTCACCGGCGACGGCGTGGGCGGCACCAAATACGGTCTGTCACTGGCGATCGCGCCGGCCGGTGGCGGATCCCGCTTCACACTGCGGCTCGACATGGGTGGTCGGGCACTGTTCGGGCCGATCGGGGCGACCGCCGCCCGCGCGGTCAAGGGCGACATCGAGGGTTCGATCAAGCGCTTCGAGACGCTGTACACCTGAGCCGTCGACCACCCCCGACGACGTCGCCGGCGCCGCGGAGTCAGAGTTCGAGCGGATGCCGCCAGCGCAGCCGGTCGAACCGGGCGAACCCGCGATCGGCGCTCAGCCAGGTCGCATTGTTCTCGACCGCGTAGGCGGCCAGATAGGCGTCGGCGACGTCGTTTCCGCGGGCGTCGATCTCAGTGGCGAGTTGGCGGAACGAGGTCCAGTGCCGTTCCCCGGCCCGCAGCCTCATGGTGCTGCGGGCGGCCAGCAATTCGTCGACGGCGGCAGTCGTGTCGGCCAGATTCGCCGGTTCGGCGAACACCCTGCGGTTGGTCATCACTCGCACGAACCCGCTGAGCACCAGGTCCGGCAGTCCAAGCGGCTCGTCGTCGTTGGCAAGTCGTTCGAGCAGACCGCGGTAGTCGTCGTGCTCGGGCAGATCCCAGCGGTGTGCGTAAACCAGGACGTTGACGTCAACGCAACGCATCGATCGATCCGGGTTCGTCCATCGCCTCGGCGACGGCGGCGTTGGAAGACAGGTCCACACCGGGCCGAAGCCCTCCCCGGCCCAACGGGGTCACCACATAGGGCTGGGGTGGTTGCGCGACGTCCGGGCGCAGACCCCGGCGCACGGCGTCTTCGAGGACCGCGGCGACCGTCCGGCCCGAACGGGCCGCCAGCGCCTTCACCTCCCGGTAGAGATCGTCGTCCATCCGGATCGTGGTGCGCATGATGACATCTTAGCGTCAAAGGCAGGCATAAAGATGCCTCTGCTGCTCACAGCGTCGCCGGCCGGATGACGACCACCGACTTCGTGCGCTTTCCGGAGTCTTCCAGCAGGGCGATCACCCGCCCGCCGCCGTCGGTTGCCGCGTAGATCCCGTCGATTCCCGCGGGTGTCAGCGGCCGGCCGTGACTGACATCGAGGGCCTCGGCGGCGTCCAGGTCCCGGCGCGCAAAGGTCTGCAGGCAGGCGTCATCCAGGCTGTAGCTCAGTTGTGCGCTCTCCCCCAGCTCCTCGAGCGTGCGCGCCTGATCCAGGCCGAAGCGCCCGGAGCGGGTGCGCCGCAACGCGATCAGATGCCCGCCGACTCCCAGCGCCGCGCCGAGGTCGCGGGCCAGCGCCCGAATATAGGTGCCCGCCGAGCAGTCGACTTCGACGTCCAGATCAACGAAATCGCCCGCGCGACGCACGTCGCGCACCTCGAATCGCTCGATTCGCACCGGGCGGGCAGGCAGCTCCACGGTCTGGCCGTCCCGCACCATCTGGTAGGCCCGCTTGCCGGCGACCTTGATCGCGCTGACCGCCGAGGGCACCTGATCGATGTCGCCGCGCAGCGGTGCGATACCGGACTCGATCTCGGCACCGGTGAGGTGCGCGGCGGAAATCATCTGCAGCACTTCGCCTTCGGCGTCCTCGGTGGTGGTGGTCTGACCCAGCCGGATCGTGGCGGCATACGACTTGGACGACGTGGTGAGCAGGCCGAGGATCTTGGTGGCGCGTTCGATGCCGATCACCAGCACGCCCGTGGCCATCGGGTCCAGGGTTCCGGCGTGACCTACCTTGCGAGTACCGAAGAATCTGCGGCAGCGTCCCACCACGTCGTGGCTGGTCATTCCGGCCGGCTTGTCGACGATCACCAGGCCCGGTTCAGGTGCACTCACAGCACGATCGCCGTCAGCACCAGCCCGCCCGTCACCGACCACCGCCCGTGCAGCTCGCTCAGCGGCGGCCCCGACAGCGCGGCCGGGTCGATCAGGATGCGGGAGACGAATCCCCCGCCGGGATCGAAGGTGATGTGGGCGTCCTCGAAGCCCAACCATCGCCTGGTCAGCGGAAACCACGCCTTGTAGGTGGCTTCCTTGGCGCAGAACAGGATCCGGTCCCAGTGCTGCTCCGTTGGCAGCGTCGAGAGCTCGGACCGTTCGACGGGCAGGCTGACCGCGTTGAGGACGCCGTCGGGCAGCGTGTCATGCGGCTCGGCGTCGATACCCACCGATCGCACTTGCGCGCTGCGACCCACGACCGCGCCGCGGAAGCCCGCGCAGTGCGTCAGGCTGCCCACCACGCCGTCGGGCCAGCAGGGTTCGCCCTTCTCCCCCTTGAGAATCGGCACCGGCGGCTGGCCGATCTGTTCGAGTGCCAGCCGGGCGCAGTAGCGCGCCGTGACGAATTCGTTGCGGCGCTTGGCGACCGACCGCGCCACCAGCGGCTCCTCCTCGGGCAGCGGAGCCAGCCCGGGCGGATCGTCGTAGCGTTCGGCCCACGCCAGCGCATGCCCCGATGCCGGCGTCAGCACGGTGTCCAACAGCCCGCTCATGGGGACTGCCGTTGCCGCAGCCGCTCGGCGAATTTGGCTCGAGCCGCCAGCATCTCCTCGGTGATGGCGAAGTGGCCACCGAACTCATTGAGGTAGCCCGGCGGGTACTGCGGGTCGGGCAGGATCTGGCGCAGCCACCGGTGCGGCTTGCGGCGCTGCCACTCCCGCGGATAGCCCACCGACACCTCTTCGAAGCGCACCCCGTCGTAGTAGGTGGTGCGCGGGATGTGCAGGTGACCGTAGACCGAGCAGGTCGCGTTGTAGCGGGTGTGCCAGTCGGCGGTCTCGGTGGTGCCGCACCACAGCGAGAACTCCGGATAGAACAGCGCATCGCAGGGCTGGCGCACCATCGGGAAGTGGTTGACCAGCACCGTCGGCGTCATCCAGTCCAGGTCGTCGAGCCGTTTGCGGGTGGCGGCCACCCGATCGCGGCACCAGACGTCCCGGGTGCCGTACGGCTCGGGCGACAGCAGGAACTCGTCGGTGCACACCACATTGCTCTCCCGCGCGACGGCCAGCCCCTCGGCCTTGCTGGTGGTCCCGGCGGGCAGGAACGTGTAGTCGTACAGCAGGAACAGCGGCGCGATGGTGGCCGGTCCGCCCTCCTCCGTCCAGACCGGGAAGGGGTGCTCGGGGGTGATGACGCCCATCTGGTCACACATGTCGACCAGGTAGTCGTACCGCGAGCGCCCGAAGATCTGCATCGGGTCCTTGGTGGTGGTCCACAGCTCGTGGTTGCCGGGAACCCAGATCACCTTGGCGAAGCGTTTGCGCAGCAGATCCAGTGCCCAGCGGATCTCATCGGTGCGTTCGGCGACGTCCCCGGCGACGATCAGCCAGTCGTCGCCGGTCGCCGGATGCAGGGACTCGGTGACCGGCTTGTTGCCCATGTGGCCGGTGTGCAGGTCGGAGATCGCCCACAGCGTCGGACCGTGCGACGGCGTCGGCTCAACGGTGGTCACGAGGTTCGAGCCTAACGGGTGGCGAAAAACTGGAACGTGTTCTCACCTTCCGGGCAGTGGCCGCCACCACTACTTGTACACTCCCGGCAGATGTCCAGCGGGACCAAGAGGAGTGGCATGCTCACCAAACTGCGCCTGATCACCGCTTTCAGTGCGCTGATCCTGGCTGTCGTCATGGTCGGCCAGCAATCCCCGCTCGGCGGTGTGTCCCATGAGATGGGCCCGCACGGCGTGCAACTGCGTTCCACCGCCCTGCCGCTGGCGCCGCCGCCCACCTCCAGCGACCCGGTCAAACTCACCAATCCGCGCCCGTTCGACGCCTGCGAGGACATCCCCTTCGACGTCGTCGCCCAGCTGGGGCTGGCCTACACCCCGCCCAAGCCCGTCGAGGGTGTGCGCTGCGAGTACGACGCCGGCAACTATCAGATGGCCGTCGAGACGTTTATCTGGCGCAGCTACGACGAGAGCATCCCGGCCGACGCCATCGAGACGAACATCGGGGGACATCGTGCGGCGCAGTTCTGGGTGATGAAGCCCACCGAGTGGAACAACCGCTGGTGGGTCTCGTGCATGGTGGCGTTCAAGACCAGCTACGGGCTGATCCAGCAGGCGTTGTACTACTCCCCGGTGTACTCCAACCCCGACGTGGACTGCCAGTCCGAGAACTTGATGCGCGCCAACCAGCTGGCGCCGTACTACAAGTACTGATCAACGGTGAGCAGCCCGCGCCGCACCGATGTAATCCTGAACCGGGTACTGCGGCAGCTTCCGCCACCCACCACCGGCTACACCGTGCGCCGGGAACGCATCCCGATGCGCGACGACGTGGTCCTGCTTGCCGACCACTACCAGCCGACCGGTGACATCCGGGGCACCCTGCTGGTCCGCTGCCCGTACGGGCGGGGTTTCCCGTTCGCACTGGTCTTCGGCCGGATGTACGCCGCACGCGGCTACCGGGTGATCCTGCAGAGCGTTCGCGGCACGTTCGGCTCGGGCGGCGAGTTCGAGCCGATGGTCAACGAGGCCGCCGACGGCGCCGACACGGTGGCCTGGATGCGCACCCAGCCCTGGTTCACCGGCTCGTTCGGCACCATCGGGCTGTCCTACTTGGGATTCACCCAATGGGCGCTGCTGGCTGATCCGCCACCGGAGCTGGCGGCCGCCGTCATCACCGTCGGGCCGCACGATCTGCACCAGTCGACCTGGGGTGTGGGCTCGTTCGCACTCAACGACTTCCTGGGCTGGAGTCATCTGATGGCCCACCAGGAAGATCGCCCGCGGCTGCGAGCCGGCCTGCACCAGCTCACCGCCCAGCGCAGGGTGGGCCGCGCGGCGGCCCGGCGGCCCCTGGGTGCGGCCGGGCGGGCACTGCTGGGCACCGGTTCGCCGTGGTACGAGTCGTGGGTCGAACACCCCGAGGCCGACGACCCGTTCTGGAATGCGCTGCGCCACCCCGAAGCGTTGAAGCGCTCCGAGGTGCCGGTGCTGCTGCTGGGCGGCTGGCAGGACCTGTTCCTGGATCAGACCCTGGACCAGTACCGGGCGTTGCGAGACCGAGACGTCGAGGTGGCGATGACCATCGGGCCGTGGACCCACACCCAGATGCTGACGTCCGGCCTGAGCCGGGTCACCTCGGAGTCATTGCAGTGGCTGGACACTCATCTGGCCGGTGTGGAAACGGTGCCGCGGCCGAGCAGGGTGCGGATCTACTCCGCCGGCCGGGGTTGGCAGGACCGGCCGGACTGGGCACCGGCCGACGCCGTTGACGCGTGGTATCTGCAGCCCGGGGGCGCGCTCTCACAGATCGCGCCCGCCCCGGCATCTGCCACGTTCCGGTTCGACCCCACCGACCCGCCGCCCACGATCGGAGGCCGGCTGCTGTCCGCGGCCGGCGGCTACCGCAACGACAGCATGCTGGCTCGCCGTGACGACATGCTCAACTTCACCAGCGCGGCACTGACCCGTGACCTGGACGTGTGCGGCGTCCCGGTCGTGGAGTTGGAGCACAGTGCCGACAACGACGACGTCGATGTGTTCGTCCGGGTCAGCGAGGTCAACCCGCGCGGCCGCTCAGTGAATGTGACCGAGGGTTATCGGCGACTGCACCGGCACACCGGCCCGGTGCGCATCGAATTGGACGCCGTCGCAAGGCGTTTCGCCGCGGGCTCCCGGATCCGGGTGGTGATAGGCGGCGGAAACCACCCCCGGTACGCGGTGAACCTGGGCACCGGCGAAGCCCCGATCAGCGGCACCCGGATGCGGCCCGCGGTGCACACGGTGGCGTTCGGCGAGTCACGGTTGCTGCTTCCCGTCGAGCGCTAACCCACCGCGTCGCGGACCCGGTCGGCCACCTGCGCCAGGGTTCGGTCGTCAAACACCGGTGCGGACCGCGCCGCGGTGATCGGTACCTGCACCCAGCTGGTGCAGCCGGCGTATTCCGGGGTGCGGGTCACCCACACCGGCTCCACCAGCGGGGCCGCCTGTACGACCAGCGCGGCCAGCCGATGCTTCGGCCGAAAATCCAGCCGATCGGCCCGCACCGACTCGGTGGTCCAGATGTGCAGATCCTCGATGGCGGCCAGCCCCTCGGGGCGGGTGACCGGCACTGCCGCAACCACTTTGGCCGCCGACCGGATCAGCACCCGGTCGTCGTCGCAGTCCGCGGCGGCCGCGGCCAGCAGGACCCGATGTTGCGGCCGCACCCGCTCGGCATGGCTGTGTGCAACCGTCGGGAACAACAGGAAATCATCGGCCGCCACCGCGAAGCGCTTCTCGCCGATACCGCCCTTGCGCAACAGGACCGACTGCCGGCCGGCCAGCAGCGCGTGCACCACCGCGCTCCACTCCTTGAGTGCTGGAGTGCTCACAGCGGCATTCATGTAGTCCACGATAGGTACAGCCGCACGCACAGAGCACCCGTCCCGGGCGGCAGGTGCGCCGCCCGGGACGGGTGCTCGAGGTGAATCCCTACAGGCCCAGGAACGCGGCGCCCGGGTCCATCAGCGACGATGCGTCGAAGCCGCCGAACAGCGAGCTCAGGTCCATGTCTCCGAACGGCGTCACGAACGTGTCGGTGACCGTGGCGTCAGCGCCGTCCAGGCCGGGGATGGCCGAGTAGACGTTGGCGAAACCACCGCCGAGGTTCAAGACGCTGTACACCGATCCGACCTCCGGCAGGTCCGAAGCGTCCACGCCACTGCCCGCGGTGACACCGTCGATGGTGAACTCGGTGGTGGTCAGGCCCAACAGCTGGGTGACGGTCTCCTGGGCGTGTGCGGTGCCCAGCAGGTCCTTGCCGTCGTAGATGTTGAAGTCCTGGGACGTGATCGGCAGCGGGAAGTAGGTACCGCCCAGACTGAGACCCGGTGTGCCACCGCCGATGTTGAGCAGCGGCGGCGCGCCGACGGTCTGGAAGACCGGCGCGAAGCCCTCGGTGGTAGTGGTCCCGGACCCGGTGAACGGGTCGAAGGTGGTGCCGCCGATGGTGAAGGCGTCGTCACCCACCGTGCTGCCGCCCAGGGCGGTGAACGCCGCGCCCGGGTCCAGCGGCCCGGCCGCGTTGACGCCGGCGAATAGCGAGCTCAGGTCCATGCTGCCGAACGGTGTGATGAAGGTGTCGGTGACCTTGCCGTCCTCACCCGGGGTGGCGACGTAGACGTTGGCGTAGCCGCCGCCGAAGTTGAACGCGTCGTAGACCGTTCCCACCGCCGGCAGGCCGTCGCCGGTGTCCGAGCCGTCGGTGACCACCAACTGGGTGTTGGTCATCCCCAGCAGGTTGGTGACATCGACGCCGGTGTTGATGGTGCCGATCTGCGTGGCGTCGTCACCGGAGCCGCTGTAGACGTGGAAGTCCTGCGAGGCGAGGCCGTTGCCCTGGTGGCTCGGGTCACCCAGCGATGCGCCGCCGATGGCCAGCAGCGGCGCGGCGCCGCCGAGCGCGGTGATCGGGGCGAAACCCTCCTCGGCCGTGTCGCCGGATCCGGTGAACGGGTCCAGGGTGAGGCCGCCGATGGCGAAGGCGTCGTCCCCACCGCCGGCCGCACCGGCCTGCAGCGGGGCGAAGGCGTCGCCGGGCTGCAACGGGTTCGCCGCGTTGAACCCGCCGAACATCTTGCTCAGGTCCGTGCTGCCCCACGGCGTCACGAAGGTGTCGGTGACGGTGCCGTTCTCGCCGGGGGTGGCGACGTAGATGTTGGCGAAACCGCCGCCGAGGTTGAACACGTCATAGACCGAGCCCGACGCCGGCAGATCCGCCGCCGAGCCGGTGACGCCGGTGACGGTGAACTCGGTGTTGGTGAAGCCCGCCAGGTTGGTGACGACCACGCTGGAGTCGATGCTGCCCAGGCTGGTGCCGTCGGCACCGTAGACCTCAAAGCTCTGCGGCGCGGTGGGCAACAGACCGCCGGGGCTACCGCCGCCCAAAGTCAGCAGGGGTGCGGAGCCGGTGAGCGGGTGGACCAGGCTGAAGCCCTCCTGCGCCGAGGAGCCGGATCCTGAGAACGGGTCGAACGTGTAGCCGCCGATCGTGAAGGCATCAGCCCCATCGGCGCTGGGGGCGACAGCCTCGCCCGTGTCGGCCACCGCGAGGGCCGCCTGCAGAAAGGCAGCGGTCAGCAATCCGCCACCAGCGGCTAGACCTGCGACTATCAGCCGATAATTCATCATTCCGTATCTCCCGGTTCCGTGGGTTTGGCCAAGACCGAGCGCCCAACACCGCCCGATGGCGGCGTGTGACACCTGTAACAACCAGCAGGACATTACCGATGAGTAACCTGAATGTATAGACAAACTCATGAAAAATTTTTCTTTTTTCTGTCGGTTGTCGGAAATCCGTAATGGAGTTCACTTCGCCGGAACTTGGGGTCGAGATTTCGGGTCAACCCTGCGGGGCACCCCTGCCGGACCGCTCAGGCCGGCCGATCCTGCGGCCGGCCTGCCAGCGTCCAGCGCCCGGAAAACGCCCGCCACCCGACGAACACCAATCGCAACGCGATGAACGTGGTCAGCCCCGACCAGATGCCCGCCAGTCCCCAGTGCAGGATCAGCGCCAGCCAGGTCAGCGGGAGGAAGCCGACCAGCGCGCTGATCACCGTGGCGGTCCGCATGAATGCTGCGTCGCCGGCACCGATCAGCACGCCATCGAGGGCGAAAACGATTCCGGCAAGGGGTAATTGGGCGACCAGGAACCACCACGGAACGCTCACCGCGGCCAGCACCGCGGCATCTGTGGTGAACAGTCCCGGAATCACGGCCGCGCCGGTGGCCAGCAACGCAGCCAGCAGTGCTGCGGCCGCCGTGGAGACCACCGTCACCCGCGCGGCCACCGACCGGGCCCGGGCGCCATCGCCGGCGCCCAGCGCCGCACCGACCAGGGCCTGCGCGGCGATGGCCAGCGAATCGAGCACCAAGGCCAGAAACGTCCACAGCTGCAACACGATCTGGTGCGCGCCCAGGGCTGCGGCCCCGAATCGCGCGGCGACCGCGGCCGCCGAGACGAAGCAGGCCTGAAAGGCCAGCGACCGGACGATCAGGTCGCGCCCCATGCTCAGCTGGGCCCATAGCACCGATCTGTCCGGAACCGGGTCGGCACGCTCGGAGCGCAGCGCGCCCAGGAACAGCAGCCCGGCCAGCCACTGACCCGTGCAGTTTGCCACCGCCGAGCCGGTCAGGCCCATGCGCGGCATACCCAGGAGTCCGAAGACCAGCAGCGGGCACAGCAGAGCCGACAGCGCGAAACCCGCTGTGGCATAACGCGGCGGCCGCGTGATGTCCTGCACACCACGCAGCCAGCCGTTGCCCGCCAGTGAGACCAGGATCGCCGGGGCACCGAGGATGGCGACCCGCAACCAGGGCAGGGCGGCTCGGGCGATCCCGTCATCACCGGCGATCGCCGCCACCAACGGCGCCGCCCCGAGTTCGACGCCGATGACCACCACAACACCGAGGCCAAGCGCCAGCCACGTCGCCTGGACGCCTTCGGCGACGGCGGCGCGACGATCTCCGGCGCCGAAGTGACGCGCCGACCGCGCGGTGGTGCCGTACGAGAGGAAGGTGCCCTGCGAGGCGACCAGGCTCAGCACCAGCCCGCCGATGGCCAACCCGGCCAGCCCCCGAGCGCCGAGCCGTCCGACGACCGCGGTGTCGAACAACAGGTACAGCGGTTCGGCCGCCAGCACCACCAGTGCCGGCAACGCCAGCGCCGCGATCCGGCGGTATCCGCCGCCGCCCACTGTCACCCGAGGGCGGCGACCAGAGCGGCGACCACGTCGTCCACGCCGCCGGCCGCGCTGTACCCGGCGGCCAGCCGATGCCCGCCGCCGCCGAAGGAGACGGCCACCGCACTCAGGTCGACCGCTGACTTGGCCCGCATCGACACAGCCCAACGTGCCGGATCGACCTCCTTGAACACCACCGCCACCTCGGCCTGTGCCGTGGTGCGCACGATGTCGACGATGCTCTCCACTTCCTCGGGCCGCGCCGCAGTCCACTCGGCATGGTCGACCACGGCATAGACCAGGCCGCGGCCGCCCGCGGCCTCGGGCAACAGCCGTGCCTTCGCCAGCACCCGCGACAGCATCGTCAACCAGTCGAACGGGTGGCTGTCCATCACCGTGCGGGCAACGGCGGCATTGTCCACTCCGAGGTCCACCAGTTGCGCCGCCAGCCGGTGCGCGCGAGGACTGGCCCACCGGAACGAGCCGGTGTCGGTGGCCAGTCCGGCGTACAGGCAGTGCGCGACGTCGGCGTCGACCGGCCGGCCCCACTCCTTGATCAACTCGGCCACCACCATCGTCGTCGAATCCGCGGTCGGATCAACAAGATTGGCGGTCCCGAAGAACTGATTCGAGGCGTGGTGGTCGATCACCAGCAGCTCGCGACCGGCAGCCAGCTCCCCCAGCCCCCCGAGCCGGTCCGCACTCGACGCGTCGACGCTCACCACCAGATCGATGTCGCGGCGCATCTCGTCAGGGGCCACCAACAGTTCACCGCCCGGTAGTGACTGCAGCGACTGCGGCAGGGTTGCCGGACGGGCGAAGGAGACCTGAACCGCCTTGCCGCATCGTTTCAGAACCAGCGCGAGCGCGAGCCCGGATCCGATGGTGTCGGCGTCGGGGTGCACATGGCAGACCACCGCAACGCTGCCGGCAGCAGCCAGCAGACCCACGGCCCCCGCGACGTCGACGCGCCGACCCTCCGGCGGCAGCTCAGTCGCCGAATCGCTCACCGAGACCGCTGTCTTCGGCATCCGGTTCCGCGGGTGCCTCCCGATACGGGTTGGCGTCTCCCACCGGCTTTCTGCCCTCACGCATCCGGGCCAGGTCGGCGTCGGCGGCCGCCGCGGCGGCCAGCAACTCCGACATCCGGTGCGCGGTGTCGGGCACGGTGTCGCGGACGAATGTCAGCGTCGGGGTGAAACGCACCCCGGTGCCGGCGCCGACCTTGGACCGCAGCACACCCTTGGCGCCCTCCAGTGCCGCCGCGGCACCCCCGTAGTCGGGATCGTCGTCCAGCGAGCGACCCAACACCGTGTAGTACAGCGTGGCGTCGTGCAGGTCCGCGGTCACCTTCGCGTCGGTGATCGTCACGCCGGCCAGCCGCGGGTCCTTGATCTCGTATTCGATCGCCGAGGCGACGATTGTCGAGATCCGCTTGGCCAGCCGCCGCGCCCGGGCCGCATCAGCCATGACGACCGCGCCTACGCACGAGCCTTCTCAACGAGCTCGTAGGCCTGGATGACATCGCCTTCCTTGATGTCGCTGTAGGTCAGGGTCAGACCGCACTCGAAGCCGTCGCGGACCTCGGTGACATCGTCCTTCTCCCGGCGCAGCGAGGAGATCGTGACGGTCTCGGCGACCACCACGTTGTCCCGCAACAGGCGCGCCTTGGCGTTGCGGCGCATGATGCCGGAGGTGACCAGGCAGCCCGCGATGTTGCCCACCTTCGACGAGCGGAACATGGCGCGAATCTCCGCACGCCCCAGTTCCTTCTCCTCGTAGACCGGCTTGAGCATGCCCTTGAGCGCGCTCTCGATCTCGTCGATCGCCTGGTAGATGACCGAGTAGTACCGGATCTCGACACCCTCGCGGTTGGCCAGCTCGGTGGCCTTACCCTCGGCGCGCACATTGAACCCGATGATGATCGCGTCCGACGCCGATGCCAGGTTGACGTTGGTTTCGGTGATGCCACCGACACCGCGGTCGATGACCCGCAGCTGCACCTCGTCGTCGATCTGGATTCCCATCAGGGCCTCTTCGAGGGCCTCGACGGTACCGGCGTTGTCGCCCTTGAGGATCAGGTTCAGCTGACTGGTTTCCTTCAGCGCCGAGTCCAGGTCCTCCAGCGAGATCCGCTTGCGCGAGCGGGCCGCCAGCGCGTTGCGCTTGCGGGCGTTGCGCTTGTCGGCGATCTGGCGGGCGATCCGGTCCTCGTCGACGACCAGCAGGTTGTCGCCGGCACCGGGCACCGAGGTGAATCCGATGACCTGCACCGGCCGCGACGGGGTCGCCTCTTCGACGTCTTCGCCGTGCTCGTCGACCATGCGACGCACGCGGCCGTAGGCGTCGCCCGCGACGATCGAGTCGCCGACCCGCAGCGTGCCGCGCTGGATCAGCACGGTGGCCACCGGGCCGCGACCACGGTCGAGGTGCGCCTCGATCGCCACACCCTGGGCTTCCATGTCGGGGTTGGCCCGCAGGTCCAGGGCGGCGTCGGCGGTCAACAGCACCGCCTCTTCCAGCGCGGCGATGTTGGTGCCCTGCTTGGCGGAGATGTCGACGAACATGGTGTCGCCGCCGAAGTCCTCGGCCACCAGGCCGTACTCGGTGAGCTGCCCGCGGATCTTGGCCGGGTCGGCGCCCTCCTTGTCGATCTTGTTGACCGCCACCACGATCGGCACATCAGCGGCCTGGGCGTGGTTGATCGCCTCGACCGTCTGCGGCATCACGCCGTCATCGGCGGCCACCACCAGGATCGCGATGTCGGTGGCCTTGGCGCCACGGGCACGCATGGCGGTGAACGCCTCGTGACCGGGGGTGTCGATGAAGGTGATCAAGCGTTCGGCGCCCTCGAAGTCGACCCCGACCTGGTAGGCGCCGATGTGCTGGGTGATGCCACCGGCCTCGCCCTCGCGGACGTTGGCCTGGCGGATCGAGTCCAGCAGGCGGGTCTTGCCGTGGTCGACGTGACCCATGACGGTGACCACCGGCGGCCGGACCTGCAGGTCCTCCTCGTCGCCGGCGTCCTCACCGTAGGACAGGTCGAAGGACTCCAGCAGCTCGCGGTCCTCGTCCTCGGGCGAGACGACCTGCACGACGAAGTTCATCTCGCTGCCGAGCAGCTCCAGGGTCTCGTCGCCGACGGACTGGGTGGCGGTGACCATCTCACCGAGGTTGAACAGCGCCTGCACCAGGGCAGCCGGGTTGGCGTCGATCTTCTCGGCGAAGTCGCTCAGCGATGCACCGCGGGCCAGCCGGATCGTCTCGCCGTTGCCGTGCGGCAACCGCACACCACCGACGACCGGGGCCTGCATGTTCTCGTACTCGGCGCGTTTCGCCCGCTTCGACTTGCGGCCCCGCTTGGGGGCACCGCCGGGACGGCCGAATGCACCCGCCGCGCCGCCGCGCTGGCCCGGACGGCCTCCGCCACCGCCACCGGGACGACCGCGGAATCCGCCGGCACCGGCGCCGGCGGGAGCACCACCGCCACCGGGACCGCCCGGGCCGCCGCCGCGGTAGTTACCGCCGGGACCGCCACCGGGACGACCGGAGGGAGCGCCGGGACGTCCAGCGCCGCCTGGACCCGGGCGGGGGCCGCCGGGACGCGCCGGGCGGCCGGGTGCTCCGAAGTTGCTGGTGCGGCCGGGCATGTTGCCCGGTGTCGCGCCGCCGCCGGGACGCGGCATGCCCGGACGCGGTGCGCCGCCGGGCCGGGGTGCGGCCTGCGGGTGCGGACGCGGGATGGCGCGCTCCACCGGCTGCACAGACGAGAACGGGTTGTTGCCGACGCGCGGAGCCCGAGCGCCCGGCTTGGGGCCCGGTGCGGCCGGCCGGGGGCCGGGGGCTCCGGGAGCCGGGGGCGCCTCCGGAGCTGCGGTCGATGCGGCCGGGGAAGCCGACGCCGCGGGTGCCGGGGTCTCGGCGACCGGCGCGGCCGGGGCAGCCGGCTTCGCGGACGGTACGGGTGCCGGGGCTTCGGCCGGGGCGGCGGCGGTCGGGGTCGGGGTCGGGGTCGGCTTCTCCGGTGCGGGCGCCTTGGCGGCCGGTGCTTCGCTCTTGGGAGCGGGCTTGGAGCCCCCGAACGACTCGCGCAGCCGTCGGGCGACGGGCGCTTCCACGGTCGAGGACGCCGACTTGACGAATTCGCCCTGCTCGCTCAGGCGTGCGAGGACTTCCTTGCTGGTAACACCGAGTTCCTTAGCCAACTCGTGTACGCGGGCCTTTGCCACTACATCTCCTGTCTATGAGGCGACAGCGGTGGTGGGCCGCGCCTCGGGTTTAGCTATGACGCATGGTCATCGGGACTTCACGGTGTGCTCATGTTCTTCGCTACCTGTTCTGTTGCCCGGGGCGGCGAGCCGATCTTGGTGATCGAAGTACTCCTCCACCCCGGATACATCCGGGGAACCGCTGATCCGCAGCGCGCGTGCGAAGGCTCGTCGCCGGATCGCCGCCTGCAGGCAGTCCGGCGCGGGGTGCAGCCACGCACCCCGTCCCGGCTGGTTACCCACCCGGTCAACGGCCACGGCCCCATTGCCGTCCGACGTCGACACAGCGACCACTCGAAGCAATTCGACGGCCAATTCGCGTTTTCGGCACCCGACACACGTGCGCACCGGTCCCCGTGGGGAGCGGTGCGTCCGCGAGCCCGTTGACGAAACCTCGCGCTGGATCACGGCTCAGTCTACCCATACAACGGCGATGTCCCGAACCAACGTGGTCCCGAACCAACGTCGGAGACCCAGGACCGCTATCGACCGCCCACGGCACCCTGACTGGCGTCGTGCTCAGGATGATCGTCCTCCCCCGGCTCGGGGGTGTCGCTGCGGATATCGATCCGCCAGCCGGTCAACCGGGCCGCCAGCCGGGCATTCTGGCCCTCCTTGCCGATGGCCAGCGACAGCTGGAAGTCCGGGACCACCACCCGGGCGGCGCGCGTCGCCTGGTCGATCACCGTCACCGACATCACCTTGGCCGGCGACAGCGCGTTGCCGACGAACCGTGCCGGGTCCTCGTCGAAGTCGATGATGTCGATCTTCTCGCCGGCCAGCTCGCTCATCACGTTGCGCACCCGCTGGCCCATCGGCCCGATGCAGGCGCCCTTGGCGTTGAGCCCCGGCACCGCCGAGGCCACCGCGATCTTGGATCGGTGGCCGGCCTCGCGCGCGACCGCGACGATCTCCACCGAGCCGTCGGCGATCTCGGGCACCTCCAGGGCGAAAAGCTTGCGCACCAGGTTCGGGTGGGTGCGCGACAGCTCGATGCGCGGTTCGCGCAGCCCCCGGGTGACGCCGATGACGTAACAGCGCAACCGGTCGCCGTGCTCGTAGCCCTCGCCGGGCGCCTGCTCGGCGGGCCGGATAACTCCGTCGAATCCCTTGGCCTCGGTGCCCAGCCGCACCACGATCACACCCCGGGCATTCTCCCGGGCGTCGCGCTGCACCACGCCGGCGACGATGTCGCCTTCCCGCGCCGAGAACTCGCCGTAGGCCTTCTCGTTCTCGGCATCCCGCAGCCGCTGCAGGATCACCTGCCGGGCGGTGGTCGCCGCGATCCGGCCGAATCCCTCCGGGGTGTCGTCGTACTCGCTGAGGACGTTGCCGTCCTCGTCGGTCTCGCGGGCCAGCACGCGCACCACGCCGGTCTTGCGGTCGACGTCGATCACCGCGTCGGCCTGGTGCCCCTCAGTGTGCCGGTAGGCGGTGAGCAACGCCGATTTGATCGTGTCCACCACCACGTCGACCGGAATGCCCTTGTCGGCCTCGATCGCGTGCAACGCGGCCATGTCGATGTTCATTGGCGCCTCTCCATTCCGGCATCCGGGGCCTGCCGGCCCGCCAACTCCAACTCGCGTTCACCGGGCGGTGAGAACTCGACCTGCACGACCGCCTGGCTGATCTCGCTCAGCGGTAATCGGCGCAGGTTGAAGTCCCGCCCGGCCCGCACCACCAGCGTCAGCACGTCGTCGTCGGCGACCAGGCCCACCCGGCCGGTGAGACCGGATCCGTCGGTCAGGGTCACTTCGACCTTGCGGCCGTGAGCGCGCCTGAAGTGCTTCACCGTGGTCAGCGGTCGCTGCACACCGGGTGAGCTGACCTCCAGAACGTAGGGGGCGTCGAAGTCCAGCTCGTCGAGCAAAGCCGACGCCGAGCGCGACAACGCCGCGACGGTGTCCAGATCCAGGGGGGTGTCGCCGTCGGCGATCACGGTGATTCGCGGTAACGGTGCGGCGGCGTCGATGACGACGTCTTCGATCTCGTATCCGGCGCGCGTGAACTCAGCGTCGAGCAGCTCGATCACCTGTGTCTGGGAAGGTAGCCCGGTGGCCACGGCGAGCTCCTCATCTTGAGTTGTGCGGTCAACGCATTCCCGCGCGCCAGGCGCAGCCGGAACCGGATACCAAGGATACGCCCGCCCGACCCGCAGTGGCAGGATGTCTCAGATGTCCGGCCCCCTGACCGCTATCGACCGGCGGCGCGTACTGACCGGCGCCGGGATTCTCGCGCTGCTCGCCGTGGCGGCACCGGCGTGCGGCTCGGCGCCGACTCCACCGGAGGTAGACGCCCTGGAGGCGCAACGACTGTTGGCGCAGCACGACAGTGAGCTGGCCGCCGCGGCCGGGACTGCCCTGACCGGGCCGGACGACACGGCCCAGGCCACCGCGCTGGCGCAGGTTTCGCAAGAGCGCGCCGACCACGCCCGGGCGCTGGCCACCGAGATCATCCGAGCATCCGGGCGCCCCGCCCCCGAAACATCGCAGACCAGCACGGCCACCGCGGTACCGGATGCTCCGGCCCCCACGGTGACGCAGGTGGTCAACGCACTGCGCGCCGCGGCCGACAGTTCCAGCAAGCTGGCGATCGCCTCATCCGGCTACCGGGCGGGACTGCTCGCCTCGATCGCGGCGTCCTGCACGGCCTCCTACGCGGTCGCCTTGGCGGTGCAGTCGTGACGTCCACCGAACCGATCGATGGCCCCGACGCGGCCCTGCGCGAAGCACTGGCCACCGAACACGGGGTCGTCTACGGCTATGGGCTGGTGTCGGCCTATTCACTGCCGGAGTTCAACGGCCTGGTGGTGGCGACCATCCGCCAACACCGCGAGCGCCGTGATCGGACGATCACGATTCTGACCAGCCGCGCCGTCGAGGCCCCGCCCGCCGCCGCCGGCTACCAGTTGCCGCTGCCGGTGAACTCCTCCGGTGACGCACTGCGGCTGGCGGTCCGGATGGAGAACGACACCGCGACGGCGTGGCGCGCGGTGGTCGAGCAGACCCGAGACGCCGCCGACCGCGAGTTCGCCGCGACCGCGCTGGGCCAGAGCGCGGTGCTGGCTGCGCACTGGAATCGCGCGTTGGGCAACTGGCCGATCACCCGCCCATTCCCTGGCGGCGAGGACTGATGGGAGCCGCAATGGTGAGTCGAAGCGTCCGATTGGCCGCGGCTGCGGCTGCCGCAGGTGCACTGCTGGGGGTCGCCGCCGGGCCGGCGTCGGCCTACCCGATCCCGTTGACCTCTGACGACATCCGATTCCTCAACACCGCGCGTGGCACCTTTCCCGGCGACGACGACGAGTTGTTGCAGGCCGGTAAGTACATGTGCCATCTGCTGTACTCCGGCCAGCCTTCGGCGGCGGTGATCGACCAGGTCGGGGCCGAGCACGGCGCCAGCCACGATCAGGCCGCCAAACTCATGCGCGCGGCCCGTGGCAGCCTGTGCCGGATGGCGCCGGGCTAACCGGTTTCGCCGCGGACCGCGGCGACGATCTGCCCGGCCAGTTCGGCGCCGACGGCCAGTTCGCGCTTCTCGCCGGCGAGGCGGTCGCGCAGTTCCACCACCCCGTCGGCCCAGCCGCGGCCGACCACCACCACCAGGGGCATCCCGAGCAGTTCGGCGTCCTTGAACTTCACCCCGGGCGAGGCGGTGCGGTCATCGAGCAGCACCTGCACCCCGAGCCGGTCCAGTTCGGCGGCCAGCTCCTCGGCGCCGGCCCGCGCCGCGTCGTCCTTGTTGGCGATCACCAGATGCAGGTCGAACGGGGCGACCTGCGCCGGCCAGCGCAACCCCAGCTCGTCGTGCTGCTGCTCGGCGATCACCGCCACCAGTCGCGATACCCCGATCCCGTAGGACCCCATGGTCAGGCGCACCGGCCGGCCGTCCTCGCCGAGCACGTCGGCGGTGAAGGCGTCGGTGTATTTGCGGCCCAGCGAGAAGATGTGGCCGATCTCGATCCCGCGGGCACTGACCAACTCCCCGGCGCCGTCCGGTGAGGGGTCGCCGTCGCGCACCTCGGCGGCCTCGATGGTGCCGTCCGCGGTGAAGTCGCGGCCGGCCACCAGCCCGACCACGTGCTTACCGGGCTGATCGGCACCGGTGATCCAGCTGGTGCCGTCCACCACGCGCGGGTCGACCAGATAGCGGACCCCGTTGTCGGCCAGAGCTTTCGGACCGATATAGCCCTTCACCAGGAACGGGTACTTGGCGAAGTCGGCCTCGGAAAGCAGCACGTACTCGGCGGGTTCGAGCGCTGCGCCCAGCCGTTTGTCGTCGACCTCCCGGTCACCGGGGACCCCGATGCCCAGCAACTCCCACTGGCCCCCGGGTTCGCGGACCTTGACCATGACGTTCTTGAGGGTGTCGGCGGCGGTGACGGTCGTGCCCAAAGCCGTGTTCGCCCAGTCGACCAGGGTGGCGATGGTCGGGGTGTCACCGGTGTCGTGCACGGTCGCCTCGGGCTGCCCGGCCACCGGTAGGGGCTGCGGGCGGGCGGTGACGACGGCCTCGACGTTGGCCGCATACCCCGACTCCACGCAGCGCACGAAGGTGTCCTCGCCGTTCTCGCTTTCGGCCAGGAACTCCTCGGAGGCCGAGCCGCCCATCGCCCCGGACGTCGCCGCGACGATCACGTAGCGCAGCCCCAGCCTGTCGAAGATCTTCTGGTAGGCCGCCCGGTGGGCGTCATAGGCGGCACCCAGCCCGGTGTCGTCGACGTCGAAGGAGTACGAGTCCTTCATCACGAACTCACGGCCGCGCAGGATGCCGGCGCGCGGCCGCGCCTCGTCGCGGTATTTGGTCTGGATCTGGTAGAGAACCACCGGGAAGTCCTTGTAGGAGTTGTATTCACCCTTGACGGTCAGGGTGAACATCTCCTCGTGGGTGGGCGCGAGCAGATAGTCGTTCCGCCGCCGGTCCTGCAGGCGGAACAGGCCGTCGCCGTACTCGGTCCAGCGGTTGGTGGTCTCATACGGTGCGCGCGGAAGCAGCGCCGGGAACAGGATCTCCTGCCCGCCGATGGCGTTCATCTCCTCGCGCACCACCCGTTCGATGTTGCGCAGCACCCGCAGACCCAGCGGCAGCCAGCTGTACAGCCCTGGCGCGATGGGCCGAATGTAGCCGGCCCGGATCAGCAGCTTGTGGCTGGGAACTTCGGCATCGGCGGGGTCTTCGCGCAGGGTACGCAGAAACAGCTGGGACATCCGGGTGATCACAGCGCGCCAGCCTATCGGGTCCGATACCCGAAACCTCCCCGCCGCCGCATGGCATGATCGCGTGATATGCGCATCAGCCCGCATGAGCAGGAACGTCTGCTGTTGTCCTATGCCGCTGAGCTGTCGCGCCGGCGTCGCGCTCGGGGGCTGCGGCTGAACCATCCCGAAGCCGTCGCGATCATCACCGACCACATTCTCGAGGGCGCGCGTGACGGACGGACCGTCTCAGAATTGATCGCCAGCGCGCGCGACGTGCTCGGGCGCGACGACGTCATGCAGGGCGTTCCCGAGATGCTGGATCTGGTGCAGGCCGAGGCAACGTTTCCCGATGGCACCAAGCTGGTCTCCGTGCACCATCCGATCGGCTGACGGTGATCCCCGGAGAGATCCTGTTCGGTCCCGACGAGATCGAGATCAATGCAGGCGCCGATCGGTTGGAGATGCAGATCGTCAACGCCGGCGACCGCCCGATCCAGGTCGGCAGTCATGTCCACCTGCCGCAGGCCAACACGGCGCTGTCGTTCGACCGGGCCGCGGCCCACGGTCGCCGGCTGGACATCCCGGCGGGCACCTCGGTTCGCTTCGAACCGGGGGTGCCGCGCACCGTTTGGCTGATACCGCTTGGCGGACGCCGTGAGGTGCCCGGCCTCACACTGAACCCGCCGGGGAGGTTGGACGACTGATGGCTCGACTGTCCCGAGAGCGCTATGCGCAATTGTTCGGGCCGACCACCGGCGACCGGATCAGGCTGGCTGACACCGATCTGTTGGTGGAGATCACCGAAGATCGCAGTGGTGGGCCAGGGCATTCCGGCGAGGAGGCGATCTTCGGCGGCGGCAAGGTGCTGCGCGAGTCGATGGGCCAGGCACGTGCGACCCGGGCCGATGGCGCTCCCGACACCGTCATCACCGGCGCGGTCATCATTGACCATTGGGGAATCATCAAGGCCGACATCGGGATCCGCGACGGGCGCATCGTCGCGATCGGTAAGGCCGGAAACCCCGACACGATGGACGGCGTCCATCCGGATCTGGTGGTCGGACCGTCGACCGAGATCATCAGCGGCAATGGCCGCATAGTCACCGCCGGCGCCGTCGACTGCCACGTCCACCTGATCTGCCCCCAGCAGATTCCCGAAGCGCTCGGCTCCGGGATCACCACCCTCATCGCCGGCGGCACCGGGCCCGCCGAGGGCACCCAGGCCACCAACGTCACCCCCGGCGGCTGGCACCTGGCGAGGATGCTCGAGGCGTTGGACTCGTGGCCGGTCAACGTCGCACTGCTCGGCAGGGGCAGCACCGTCAACGCAGCCTCGTTGTGGGAGCAGTTGCGTGACGGCGCATCGGGTTTCAAGCTGCACGAGGACTGGGGCGCCACACCCGCGGCCATCGACGCCTGCCTGACCGTCGCGCAGGCCGCCGGCGTGCAGGTGGCGCTGCATGCCGACACACTCAACGAGATGGGTTTCGTGGAGGACACCCTTGCCGCCATCGCCGGCCGGCCGATCCACGCCTACCACACCGAGGGGGCCGGCGGCGGGCACGCGCCCGACATCATCACCGTCGCAGGACAACCCAATGTGTTGCCCAGTTCCAACAATCCCACCCACCCCCACACGGTCAACACCATCGACGAGCATCTGGACATGCTGATGGTCTGCCATCACCTCAATCCCGCGGTGCCCGAAGACCTGGCATTCGCCGAGAGCCGGATCCGGCCGTCGACCATCGCCGCCGAGGACCTGCTGCACGACATGGGTGCGATCTCGATGATCGGCAGCGACTCTCAGGCGATGGGCCGCATCGGCGAAGTGGTGCTGCGTACTTGGCAGACCGCCCATGTGATGAAGCACCGCCGCGGCGCCCTGCCCGGCGACGGCGCGGCCGACAACACCCGGGTGCGGCGCTACATCGCGAAATACACCATCTGCCCGGCGATCACCCACGGGTTGCACCACGAGGTCGGCTCGGTGGAGGTGGGCAAGCTCGCCGACCTGGTGTTGTGGGAACCGGCGTTTTTCGGTGTCCGCCCGCACGCGGTACTCAAAGGCGGCGCGATCGCCTGGGCCGAAATGGGCGACGCCAACGCGTCGATATCCACGCCGCAGCCGGTCTTTCCCAGGCCGATGTTCGGCGCCGCCCCGAAGACCGCCGCGGCGACGTCGGTGCACTTCGTGTCGCCGCAGGCCATCGAAGCAGGCCTGGCCCAGAAGTTGGCGGTGCAGCGGCGACTGGTTTCGGTGGCCGATGTCCGCTCGATCGGGAAGGCCCAGATGCCGCTCAATGACGCACTGCCCGACATCGTGGTGGACCCCGACACCTTCACCGTGCGCATCGACGGCGACGTGTGGGAGGAACGACCGGCGGCTGAACTGCCGATGGCACAACGCTACTTCCTGTTCTGATGGCACCCTGATGTCTGGATTGGCAACGCTGCTCTCCCTCGCCGATTCGCGGTTGCCGATCGGCGGACACGTGCACTCCGGCGGCCTCGAGGAGGCCGTGACCAGTGGACTGGTGATCGATCTGGCGACGCTGGAGGCGTTTCTGGTGCGCCGTATCCGCAGCCACGGGCTGGTCACCGCCTCGATCGCGGCAGCGGTGCACCGGGGCGATCTCAGCGTCGCCGATGCCGACGACGAGACCGACGCCCGCACCCCGGCCCCGGCCTCCCGGCTGGCGTCCCGCAGTCAGGGACGCGGTCTGGCGCGGCTGGCGCGGCGGGTCTGGCCCGGTCCGTGCTGGGACGGGCTCGACGCCCGGCCACACCTGGCCACCGTCGCCGGCCTGGTGGGTGCGGTCAGCGGCCTGAGCCCCGGTGAGAACACGCTGACGCTGGTGTACAGCTCGATGACCAGTCCGGCGACCGCTGCGCAGCGCCTGCTGGCACTGGATCCGGCCGATGTCGCCGCCCTGACATTCAGTCTGGCGGAGCTGTGCGAGCGCACCGCCGCCGAAGCGACCACCGGCCTGGCCGACCTGTCCGACCCTCTGCTGGACACGCTCGCTCAGCGGCACGCCACCCGCGAACGCCCCCTATTCGTTTCGTGAAAGGAACCTCATGCCACCCCATTTCCTCGACGGTGCGCCGCACACCCATTCCGATCGGCCGAAACGGGTCCGCAAGCCCGGGGAACCGCTGCGCATCGGCGTGGGCGGTCCGGTCGGCTCCGGCAAGACCGCGCTGGTCGCGGCGCTGTGCCGACAGTTACGGGATGAGTTGTCACTGGCGGTGCTGACCAACGACATCTACACCACCGAGGACGCCGACTTCCTGCGCAAGCACGCCGTGCTCCCCGACGACCGGATCTCGGCCGTGCAGACCGGCGGCTGCCCGCACACCGCGATCCGCGACGACATCACCGCGAATCTGGATGCCATCGACGATCTGACGGCCGCACACAGCGGGCTCGACCTGATTCTGGTCGAGTCCGGTGGCGACAATCTGACTGCGACGTTCTCCTCGGGGTTGATCGATGTGCAGATCTTCGTCATCGACGTGGCCGGCGGCGACAAGGTGCCGCGAAAGGGCGGTCCCGGCGTCACGTTCTCGGATCTGTTGGTGGTGAACAAGACCGACCTGGCACCGATGGTCGGCGCGGATCTGGGAGTGATGGCCCGCGACGCCGCGACGGTCCGCGACGGCCGGCCCACCGTGCTGCAGTCGTTGACGGAGGACCCGACCGCCACCGAGGTCCTGGCCTGGGTCCGGGACCAGTTGCGCGAGCATTCGAACCTTTGATGCATTCCCGCGTCACGGTGGTCGCCTGCCCGAACCGGCTGCCGCGCATCGAATTCGGTGGCGGCCTGGCAGCCCGCCGTACCGGAGCGGACACGGTGCACCTGGTGTCGGCAGCCGCCACTCCCCTGGGCGGCGACGTCATCGAGATCCGCCTGATCGTGGAGCCCGGCGCCCGGCTGACGCTGCGCAGCGCGGCCGCCACCGTGGTGCTGCCCGGTGCCACGACCCTGACCTCGCAAGCGAATTGGCAGATGGAGGTGGCAGGCGACCTGGAAGTCGATCTTGAGCCGACCATCGTCGCCGCCGACGCCCGGCATGCCTGTGTCACCGCCGTGCACCTCTGCGGCGGCGGGTCAATGCGTCTGCGGGAGCGGGTGCAGGTCGGCAGGACCGGGGAGCGGCAGGGCTTCTGGTCGGGCGCGCTGCGAGTCGACCTGGATCACCGCCCGCTGCTGCGTCACCGAATGGACCTGGGGGCGGGTTCCCTCTCCGATGACGTGTTGTACGCGCCACGGGCCGCCATCAGTGAATTCCGTTATCCCGCGGCATGTTCTACCGCGGCAGCCGACCCGCGATGGACTGTGCTGACACTGGCCGGCGGTGGGACACTGAGCACCCGTCAGGATGACCTGCTGACAACCTGACCTGGCGCCGGCCGGGATTGGCGGCGAAGTTACATGTTGCCGGCGCCGAAGGCGTCCTGCGCCTCCTGGGCGTGTGCGACCTGCTGAGCGGTGTAGCCGATCAGCAGTGAGATGGCGCCGACCAGCACCGCCACCGCGGCAATCCACAACAGACCGTAGGTATAGCCCGCGTCCAGCGCGGCGATCTGGGTGGGGTTCATGGTCTTGACCGGCATGTTGGTGCCGCCGAGGTACAGGGTGCGCGAGGTGATGACGGCCTGGATGACCGCCAGCACGATCGGTCCGCCCAGGTTCTGCAGCATCAGTGCGATCGCCGAGGTCGGGCCGATCTGGTCGAAACCCACACCGGCGATCGCCGACAGCGTCAGCGGCACCACGATCACACCGATCCCGAGCCCACCGAGCACGATCAACGTCACGAAGTTCGGGAAGTACGGGAGGTCCCGGTTGATCGTCGAGCCGTAGATCATCGCGCCCAGCAACACCACACCACCGGAGATCACCAGCACCCGGGGCGGGAACTTACGCACGAGCTGGGAGGAGAGACCCAGTCCGACGCCCAGCCCGATCACGAACGGAATGAATCCCACGCCGGCACGCAGCGCCGAATAGCCCATCAGATCCTGCACGTACAGACCGATGGTCACGGTCAAGGTGAACAGCACACCGCCGGCCAGGAAGATCGCCGCGAAGGTCAGCAGCCGGTTGCGGTCGCGGAACAGGCTGAACGGCACCACGGGATTCTCGGCGGTGCGCTCCACCACGGCGAACGCCAGCAGCGCCAGCACCGCGACCACACCGGAACCGATGGTGATCGTCGAGATCCAGCCCTTCTCCGGGCCGATGGTGAACGCGAACACCGCGGCGGTGCAGCCCAGCGTCGCCAGCAGCGCGCCGGCGGCGTCCAGCTTCATCCGCTCCCGATTGGTCTCGGTCAGGGCGGTGCGGGCCAGGTAGATCATCAGCAGGCCGATGGGGATGTTGACCGCGAACGCCAGCCGCCAGGACACCTCGGTCAGCGCGCCACCGATCACCAGGCCCATCACCGAGCCGACGGCGGTCATCGCGCCGAATATCGCGGTGGCGGCGTTGCGCGCCGGCCCCTTCGGGAAGGTGGTGGCGATCAGCGCCAGCGCGGTCGGTGAGGCGATGGCCGCGCCCACGCCCTGCAGCAGCCGGGCGATCACCAGGGTCGGGGCGTCCCAGGCCGCCGCGCAGAGCACGGAGGCGATGGTGAACAGCGCGACGCCGCTGATGAAGGTGCGCTTGCGGCCGATGGTGTCGCCGAGCCGCCCGCCGAGCAGCATCAGACCGCCGAAGGTCAGCACGTAGGCACTGATCACCCAGCCGCGGCCGGCGTCGGACAGGCCCAGCTCGTCCTGGATCTTGGGCAGGGCGACGATCGCCACGGTGCTGTCCATGGTGGCCAGCAGCTGCATGCCACCGATGGCGATCACGGCGTAGATGAATCGGCGGGACGGCAGCAGCGATGCCACGAATCGGCGGGTCCGGCTCACAATATTTGCCTCGCTCCGGCCGGGCGGCACTGATTCGGCACCCTGTGCCTGCCACTGCGCGGTCGTTCGTCCTGCATCATCGAGAGCAGTCATAACGGGCTACCCTACAGTAATATTAAGAGATGTTTAAAGCCCAAAGCCCGCCACAGCGCCGATAACGACGATTGCGGGAGGTCGAATGCCCTCCGCGCGGATTTTCTCGGGCGCGTCGGCCAGTGTGGCGTGCAGGGTGTGTTGGGCCGGCGTGGTGCCGTGTTGAACCACTAACACCGGCGTATCCGCAGGTCGGCCGCCTTTTTGTAGAACCGCGCTGAACTGCTCGATGCGTTCGATGGCCATCAGCAGCACGATGGTTCCGCGCATTGCGGCCAGCGCATCCCAATTGACTAACGATTCGGGGTCATCGGGTGCGACGTGCCCGCTGACCACCACGAACTCGTGGTTCACCGCCCGGTGGGTGACCGGAACACCTGCCTGCGCCGGCACCGCTATGGCGCTGGTCACGCCGGGGACCACCGTCACCGGAATCCCGGCCTCCGCGCAGGCCAGTACCTCTTCATAGCCCCGGGCGAAGACGAACGGGTCGCCGCCTTTGAGCCGCACCACGAACTTGCCGGCCCGGGCGCGTTCGATCATCAGCGCGTTGATGGCGTCCTGGGCCATCGCCCGCCCGTAGGGGATCTTGGCGGCGTCGATGACCTCGACGTGCGGCGGCAGTTCGGCCAACAGCTCCGGCGGGGCCAGCCGGTCGGCCACCACGACGTCGGCGTGGACCAGCATGCGGCGGCCCCGCACGGTGATCAGTTCCGGGTCGCCGGGCCCGCCGCCCACCAGTGCCACCCCGCCGCGCACCACGTCGGACGTCTCGGCAGTGATCGTGCCGGACTGCAGGGCTTCGCGGATCGCCGAGCGGATCGCCGCCGACCGACTGTGCTCGCCACCGGCCAGGACGCCGACCGACAGGCCGGAGTAGCCGAAGGTCGCCGGGGTGACCGCAGATCCCTCGACGGCCAGATCGGCACGCACACAGAAGATCCGGCACCGGTCCGCCTCGGCGACCACGGCGGCGTTGACGTCCGCGTCGTCGGTGGCGGCAATGGCATACCAGGCGTCGGCCAGATCGCCGTCGCGGTAGGCGCGTGAGACCAGCGTGATGCCGGGCTTGCGCTCCCCCAGAGCCTCGACCGCCGGGGTGGCTTCGGGCGCGATCACCGTTACCTGGGCTCCGCTGTCGATCAGCAGCGGCAGCCGTCGTTGCGCGACGCCGCCGGCGCCAACCACGACAACCTTGCGGCCGGCCAGCCGCAGTCCGGCCAGGTAGGGGTTCTCGGTCACCCGGTAACTCTAAAGCTCCAGTGCCCGGGTCCCCCACCGCCATACCTGCTCGAACAGCGCGGGCTGATCGGCCAGGCGCGTGCCCAACGACGGAACCATCTCCCGCAACGTCGGCGTCCAGTCCCCCACCCGGCCGGGAAAGCAGCGTCGCAGCACTTCCAGCATGGCCGGCACCGCGGTCGACGCCCCCGGGGAGGCGCCGAGCAACCCGGCGATGCTGCCGTCGTCGGCATGGACGATGGTGGTGTCGAATTCGAGCCGCCCGCCGCGGATCACCTGCACCCGCTGGCCGGCCCGAACCGGCGACCAGTCCTGCTCCAGCGCGCCGGGAACGAAGTCGCGCAGTTCTTGCGTGCGGGCCGAATGTGTGCGCCGCAGTTGGCTGATCAGGTAACCGATGAGTTCCCGCTC
The DNA here is from genome assembly GCF_020181635.2 of Mycobacterium zoologicum. Lineage (NCBI taxonomy): Bacteria > Bacillati > Actinomycetota > Actinomycetes > Mycobacteriales > Mycobacteriaceae > Mycobacterium > Mycobacterium zoologicum. The sequence goes on from NZ_JAYJJS010000035.1 coordinate 45,982, forward strand.
CCCGAGCCCGGCACGCAGCAGCGACGTCACATTGCCGGGGCGGATCGACCTGGCCAGATCGCTGCGCCGGCCGTTCTTGAGGAATTTCGGTGACCAGCCCGCGAACGGACCGAACAGCAGCCAATCTGCGCCGTCGACTGTCCGGGCGTCCAGATGCGGGGCCGTGGTCGACGGGGCGCCCGGCGCCGGTGCGCCGTACACCTTGGCTCGGTGCCCGGCGGTGAGCTGCGCCGCCCCGCTGCGCAGGAACACCCCGCCGATGGGGAATCCGCCGAACCCCCTCGCCTGCGGGATGCCCGAGCGCTGCAACAGCGGCAGGCTCGCGCCGCCGGCGCCGACGAAGACGAATTTCGCTGTGATTCTTGAGCTTTGACCGGTGCGACGGTCCCTGATATCCAGTTCCCACCGGCCGCCGGACGCCCGGGCGATGGTGCGCACCTGGTGACCGAACAACACCGTCGTGCCGTTGCGCGCGCCGTAGTCGATCAGGTGCCTGGTCAGCGCCCCGAAGTCGACGTCGGTGCCGTGCGACGCCCAGTCCAGCGCCACCGGGATATCGGGATCGCGGCCGGCCGCCATCAGCGGCAGGCGCGCGGCGAACTCGGCGAAGTCGGTGATGAACTCCGCTCCGGCGAACAACGGGTGATCGGCCAGTGCGTCGTGGCGCCGCCGCAGATAGTCCACGCCGTGCGCGCCGTGGACGAAGCTCACATGCGGGATCGGATGCACGAAGTCGCGCGGTCGCTCGATCATGCCGTGTTGGACCGCGTACGCCCAGAACTGACGGGTGACCTGGAACTGCTCGTTGACGCGCACCGCCTTGGCGACGTCGATCGAGCCGTCGGGCCGTTGCGGCGTGTAGAACAGCTCGCACAGGCCGGCGTGACCGGTGCCGGCGTTGTTCCACGCGCCGCTGCTCTCGGTGCCGGCAGCCTCGGATCGCTCCATGACGGTGATCGAGGCGTCCGGTTCCAGCCGGCGCAGGATCGCCCCCAGGGTGGCGCTCATGATGCCCGCGCCGATCAGTGCGATATCGGTGGTGGCGGGGGCAGGCACGCTGTCCAGGCTATCCGGCACAGGCTCTAAGCTGGCGCAATGGAGAGCTATGACCTGGCGGTCATCGGAACCGGTTCGGGCAACAGCATTCTCGATGAGCGCTACGCCGACAAGCGGGTGGCGATCTGCGAGCAGGGCACCTTCGGCGGCACCTGCCTGAACGTGGGGTGCATCCCGACGAAGATGTTCGTCTACGCCGCCGAGGTGGCTGCGGCGGTGACCCACGCGGCCCGCTACGGCGTGGACGCCCGGATCGAGCGGATCCGCTGGCCCGACATCGTCGCGCGGGTGTTCGGGCGCATCGATCCGATCGCCGCCGGCGGCGAGGAGTACCGGCGCGGGCTGCCGAACATCGACGTGTACGGCGCGCACACGCGGTTCGGACCGGTCGGGAGCGACGGTAAGTACTTGCTGCGCACCGCGACCGGTGACGAGTTCACCGCCGAGCAGGTGGTGATCGCCGCGGGCGCACGCGCCACCGTCCCGGCGGCGATCGCCGACAGCGGTGTGCGCTTTCACACCAGCGACGACATCATGCGCATCGCCGAACTGCCCGAGTCCCTGGTGATCGTCGGCGCCGGATTCGTGGCGGCGGAGTTCGCCCACGTGTTCTCCGCGCTCGGCGTCCGGGTCAGTGTGGTGGTCCGGGGCCAGACCATGCTGCGGCACTGCGATGAGACCGTCGCTCAGCGCTACACCGACGTCGCGGCCGGAAAGTGGGACCTGCACAGGGGCCGAACCGTGGCCGGCGCCCGCAACGTCGGCACGGGCGTCGAGGTGCGGCTCGACGACGGATCTTCTGTGCGGGCCGAGGCCCTGCTGGTGGCCACCGGCCGGATACCCAACGGGGATCTGCTCGACGCGCAGCTGGCCGGCGTCGAGGTCTCCGACGGGCGGGTCAGCGTCGATGAGTACCAACGAACTTCGGCGCGCGGCGTCTTCGCACTCGGCGACGTCTCCTCCCCCTTCGAGCTCAAGCACGTGGCCAACCACGAAGCCCGGGTGGTGCAGCACAACCTGCTGTGCGACTGGGATGACACCGCCGCGATGCGGGCCACCGATCACCGCTACGTTCCGTTCGCGGTGTTCACCGATCCGCAGATCGCCACCGTCGGACTCACCGAGACGCAGGCCATCGCACAGGGATTCGACATCTCGGTGAAGATTCAGGACTACGGCGACGTGGCCTACGGCTGGGCCATGGAGGACACCACCGGGTTCGTCAAGCTGATCGGCGAACGCGGCAGCGGGCGACTGTTGGGGGCGCACATCATGGGCCATCAGGCGTCGTCGATCATCCAGCCGTTGATCCAGGCGATGAGTTTCGGGTTGACCGCACCCGAGATGGCCCGCGGTCAATACTGGATCCACCCGGCACTGCCGGAGGTCGTCGAGAACGCGCTACTGGGCCTCGATTGAGAGGATCGCAATGAAGTCTGTCCTGCTGTCTAGGCAAGACCTGGATTTTCTGCTGTTCGACTGGCTGCGGGTCGAAGAACTGACCCGGCGCTCGCGATTCGCCGACCACTCCCGGGAGACGTTCGCCGCCACCCTGGACCTCTGCGAACAGCTGGCCACTCGCTATTTCGCGCCGCACAACAAGAAGAGCGACGCCAACGAGCCCACCTTCGACGGGACGACGGTGACGATCATCGGCGAGGTCAAGGAGGCGCTGAACGCCTGCGCCGAGGCCGAATTGATCGGCATGGCAATGGATTACGCCCTGGGCGGTGCGCAACTTCCGGCGACGGTGGCCCAGGCCGGCTTCGCCTGGCTGTTCGCCGCCAACGTCGGCACCGCCGGATATCCGATGCTGACCATGGCGAACGCGAACCTGCTCGCCAAGTTCGGCAGCGCCGAGCAGATCGACGCGTTCGTGCGACCGATGCTGGCCGGCCGCTTCTTCGGGACCATGTGCCTGTCGGAGACCCAGGCCGGATCATCGCTGGCCGACATCACCACCCGCGCCGAACCCCAGCCCGACGGCACCTATCGGTTGTTCGGATCGAAGATGTGGATCTCCGGTGGCGATCACGAACTGACCGACAACATCGTCCATCTGGTGCTGGCCAAGATCCCCGGCGGCCCGGCGGGCACCAAAGGCATCTCGCTGTTCATCGTGCCGAAGTATCTGGTGGGGCCCGACGGCGCTCTCGGTGAGCGCAACGACGTCGTGCTGGCCGGACTCAACCACAAGATGGGCTACCGCGGCATCACCAACACCGTGCTCAACTTCGGCGAGGGCGGCCACCGGCCGGGCGGCGAGCCGGGCGCGGTCGGCTACCTGGTGGGCGAGGCGCACCGCGGGCTGAACTACATGTTCCACATGATGAACGAAGCCCGCCTCGGGGTGGGCATGGGCGCGATCGCGTTGGGCTACACCGGCTACCTGAAGTCGCTGGACTACGCCCGCAGCCGGCCGCAGGGACGCCCGGCGACGACGAAAGACCCGGCGACGGAGCAGGTTCCGATCATCGAGCACGGGACGTCAAACGGATGCTGCTGGCACAGAAGTCCTACGTCGAGGGGGCGCTGGCGTTGGGACTGTACTGCGCGCGGCTCGTCGACATCGCGCACACCGCCGCCTCCGATGCGGAATCCGAGCATGCCACCGCGCTGCTGGACATCCTCACCCCGATCGCCAAGAGCTGGCCCTCGCAGTGGTGCCTGGCCGCCAACGACCTGGCCATTCAGGTGCACGGCGGCTACGGATACACCCGCGAGTACGACGTCGAACAGCACTACCGGGACAATCGGCTCAACCCGATCCACGAAGGCACCCACGGCATCCAGAGCCTGGACCTGTTGGGCCGCAAGGTGGTTCAGCGTGGCGGAGCGAGCCTGGCTGCGCTGCAACAGGCGATGGCCGAGAGCATTGCGGCCGCGCGCGCCGCCGGCGGCCAGCTGGCCGATGCCGCAGCACAACTCGACGCGGTGGTGCAGCGACTGGTCACGGTCACCGCGGGCATGTTCGCCTCCGGCGACATCGACGCCGCGCTGGCCAACAGTGCGATCTATCTGGAGGCCTTCGGCCACATGGTGATCGCCTGGATGTGGCTGGAACAGCTGCTGGCCGTCGGTCAGCGGACCGGAGACTTCTACGACGGCAAACGCCGGGCCGCGCAGTACTTCTTCCGCTACGAACTGCCCCGGGTCGGCCCACAACTCGATCTGCTCGCGAGCCTGGACCGCACCACGCTGGAGATGCAGCCGAACTGGTTCTGATTTCACTCTTTTCACTTGTGTAACAGTGGTTTTGGCGTGAGCGCGTTGTCGGTGGGGGCCGCTACGATTAGCACATGTGTGCGGCTCCTCAGGTTCTCGTGGGGAGTGTGACCTGCAGTCCTCCTAGGCAGAGG
>NZ_JAYJJS010000036.1:0-49710 GCF_020181635.2 Mycobacterium zoologicum
CACTTTCATGCCGCCCCACCGAGGGTCATCCACAGGTTCTGATCATTGCTCGTTGGGGGCGGCATCAATAGACGGCCTTGGTGTTGAGGCGGCGCAACGGCAGCTGAGCCATAAGCAGCTGTCGACCACCGAGGCGCACTACGAGCAGCGGGTCACGGCCGGCCCGGATGCCCGCGCAGTGCTGGATGAATGGGCTAGCAAACCGACCGGCTGATCCAATTTACGGGGAAAGTACGCGACTTCGCGGTCCGGAGTTTGCCAACAAACTGCCCAAAGCCTCTGACCTGCAAACTAAGTGCGCCCGAAGGGATTCGAACCCCCAACCTTCTGATCCGTAGTCAGATGCTCTATCCGTTGAGCTACGGGCGCGTGTCTTCAGTTGTACTGCATCGGCCGAGCAGGCTCAGCCGTGGCGGAGGCGAGAGGATTTGAACCTCCGGTCCCCCGTAAAGGGGACAACTCATTAGCAGTGAGTCCCATTCGGCCGCTCTGGCACGCCTCCTCGAACTCGTTGAGGGTACCGGATCGATCCCCCGGTTCTAAAACCGCGGGGTTGGTGCGGCGGTCCCAGCATCGGCTCTCCTGCGTCGAGCCTCGTGAACCGCGGGGTTGGTGCGCGGTTCCAGCTTCGGCTCTCCTGCGTCGAGCCTCGCTAAACCGCGGGGTTGATGCGGCGACCGGCCCACATATGCTGTGGTCCGTGACCCCCCGCCTGCGCCCGGAGATCGCCGCACTGCCGGCCTACGTCGAGGGCAAGACGGTGCCGGGCTCGATCAAACTGGCCAGCAACGAGACCGTCGGAGCCCCGCTGCCCAGCGTGCTCAAGGCCGTCGAACAGGCCCTGACGGGCATCAACCGCTACCCGGACAACGGTTACGCCGCGCTGCGGGCCCGGCTCGCCGAACATGTCGGATTCGACCCCCAGCACGTGGCCGCCGGCGCCGGATCGGTGAGCCTGTGTCAGCAGCTGATCCAGATCTGCACCGGCGCCGGCGACGAGGTGGTGTTCGGCTGGCGCAGCTTCGAGATCTACCCGTTGCAGGTGCGCACGGCCGGCGCGGTCCCGGTGCAGGTGCCGTTGCGGGCACACACCTATGACCTGGACGCGATGCTGGCCGCCATCACCGAGCGCACCCGGCTGATCTTCGTGTGCAACCCGAACAATCCCACCTCCACCGTCGTCGACCCCGATGCGCTGGCCCGCTTCGTGGCCGCGGTGCCGTCGCACATCCTGGTCGCCATCGACGAGGCGTATGTGGAGTACATCCGCGACGGCATGACACCCGACAGTCTGGGACTGGCCCGTCAGTACCCGAATGTGGTTGTGCTGCGTACGTTTTCGAAGGCCTACGGGTTGGCGGGGCTGCGGCTGGGCTACGCGGTCGGGCACCCGGAGATCATCACCGCACTGGGCAAGGTCTACGTGCCGTTCACGGTGTCCAGCGCGGCGCAGGTCGCCGGGATCGCCTCGATGGACGCCGCCGAGGAGCTGCTGGCCCGCACCGACGCGGTGGTCGCCGAGCGGGTCCGGGTCGCCGGGGCCCTGCGGGACGCCGGATTCGAGCTGCCCGATTCCCAGGCCAACTTCGTCTGGCTGCCGTTGACCGAGCGCACCGCCGACTTCGTGACCGCCGCCGCCGCGGCCCGCATCGTGGTGCGCCCGTACGGCGCCGACGGGGTCCGGGTGACCATCGGCGCGCCGGAGGAGAACGACGCGCTGTTACGGTTCGCTCAAGGCTGGATCTGAGGAGGACCCCAATGCACGCCACCGCCACCACCACCGTTGCCGCACCCCCGTCGCGGGTGTGGGCGGTGCTCTCCGACTACGAGGGCATGTCCGACTGGGCCCCCGGTCTGAAGGTCACCCTGGCCCGCGCGGGCGCCCCGGAACCCTCCGGCGTCGGCGCCCAGCGTCGGGTCAACGCGGTGCCGGGAATGGCGCCCATGGTGGAGGAGATCATCGCGTTCGAACCGGACCACCGGCTGAGCTACCGGGCCGTCTCGGGCATCCCGTTCCGCAACTATGTCGGCGACGTGGTGTTGCGGCCGGCGGGTTCGGGCACCGAAGTCAGCTACACCGTCAGCGCCGACAATCGGCTGCCCGCGGTGGCCACGGTGCTCTCGCAGGTGATGCTGTTCCTGTTGAAGCGGGCCGTCAACAAGGCCGGCTGAGCGATGAGTGACGAGTCGGCCCGCACCACGTTCGCCGCGTTCAAGGAGCGCACCGGGCAGATCCCCGACGCCGAACTCGACGAGTTCTGGGCGACGCTGCCCCCGGCCACCGTCGAGGGCATGATCGGCGACTGGCGCGGCGGGGAGTTCGTCACCGGCCACAAGATGAACGGCCTGCTGGAGAAGGCCCGCTGGTTCGGCAAGAGCTTCCGCTCGGCCACCGATGTTCAGCCGCTGGTGTGCCTGGACGACGACGGCAACAAGTTCTCCAACATCAAGCTCGGCAAGGGCGAGGCCAGCCTGTGGTCCGAGGAGTTCCGCGGCGAAGTGGTGGCCACCATGGTTTATGACGGCCAGCCCACCCACGACCACTTCAAGCGCGTCGACGACGACGCCGTCATGGGCATCATGAACGGAAAAGGGGTACTGGATCAGGGTCGGTACTTCTACTTCTATCTGGAGCGGATCTGACCGAAGGGCTACTGCGCAGCGAGGCGACGACGGTGACCGCCAGTACGCCGATGATCACCAGCAGTGACACCCCGGTGCCGATCTCGGGGACGTCGACGCCGTCTTCGTGCAGGGCGTGCAGGATCAGCTTCACCCCGATGAACCCCAGGATCAGCGACAGGCCGTGGGAGAGATAGACCAGCCGATCCAGCAGGCCGTCGATCAGGAAGTACAGCTGCCGCAGACCCAGCAGTGAGAACGCGGTGGCGGTGAACACGATGTAGGTGTCGCGGGTCAGGCCGAAGATCGCCGGGACCGAGTCGAGCGCGAACAGCACATCGGTGCCGGCGATCGCGGCGATCACCAGCAGCATCGGCGTCATCACCTTTCGGCCCTGCACCGTGGTGAACAGTTTGTCGCCGTCGTAGTCATCGCTGGTGTGGATGACCTTGCGCGCCAGCCGGATCACGGCGTTGTCGGCCTTGTCCGCCTGCTCGCCGCTCTCCGAGCGCAGCATGTTCGCGGCCGTCAGCAGCAGGATCAGCCCGAAGAAGTAGAAGACCCAGGCGAAGGTGTTGATCAGGGCGGCGCCGGCGAAGATGAAGCCGGTGCGGGCGATCAGCGCAAAAGCGATGCCGAACAGCAGCACCTTCTGCTGGTCCTCGGGCGGCACCCGGAAGCCGGCCATGATCACCAGGAACACGAACAGGTTGTCGACCGACAGTGCCTTCTCGGTGACATAGCCGGCGAAATACTCCGACCCCGGGTCCGAGCCGCCGAGCACGAACATGCCGAGGCCGAACAGCACGGCCACGCCGATGTAGCCCGCCGACCAGACCGCGGCTTCGCGCAGCGTCGGCACATGGGCCTTGCGGACGTGGCAGAAGTAGTCGAATGCGAGCAATCCGACCAGGCCGACGATCGTCAGCCCCCATACCCAACCGGCTACATTCATCTCCCACCAGGCTAGGGGGCGGGGACGACGCCCGGCTGAAGTGCAGGTTGCGGGGCTATGACCGGCCGGTGAATGCGATCAACCGGTCCAGAGCGGGCGCGGAGTCGGCGACCTCGACGGGCGGGTCGAACCCGGCTGTCGCCCGGCCCGCCGGGGTGAGGATCTGCTGTGTCCGGTCCAGCACGTACTGGGCCAGCGGTTCCGGTGCCTCCAGGGTGCGGCCCGTCGCCGTCGCGTAGTCCCAGGCGTGCACCAGGAACTCCAGCGCCAGAATGCCCACGGCCACCTTCGCGGGCAGCTCGTTGGGGCCGAGGGTGACGGGGCCGTCCAGGCCGCGGCTGCGCCACGCATCCAGTGCGGGCCGGCCCGCGGCCAGGACCTGGGCAGCCGATGAATCGACCGCGTCGCCGGCCGGAGACTCTGCCCCCGCCGCACCACCGAGGACGGTGATCGAGTTCAGCAGGTGATCGGTCAGCTGCGCGACGTCGAATTCCGAACACGGCGTCGGTTTGGACGATTCGTCGCTGCCGATCCCACGCAGCAGCGGCTCCAGCACCGCCCACGCGGCTTCGGCGGCGGCGAGTTCGTCGGCTGGGGGCACGTCAGGGCCGGGTCTCAGGTCGGGAGTCATGCCCCCAGGCTACGGTTTCAGGCTATGACTGAGTCGTACGAATCCGTCACCGTCGAGATCAAGAACCACGTCGCCCAGGTCACCCTGATCGGGCCCGGTAAGGGCAACGCGATGGGCCCGGCGTTCTGGTCGGAGCTGCCGGAGGTGTTCGCCGCCCTGGACGCCGACCGCGACGTGCGCGCGATCGTGCTGACCGGCTCCGGCCGCAACTTCAGCTACGGCCTGGATGTGGCCGCGATGGGCGGCACCATGGCCCCGGTGCTGGCCGAGGGGGCGCAGGCCCGCCCGCGGTCGGAGTTCCACGCCGAGATCCTGCGGATGCAGAAGGCCACCAACGCCGTCGCCGACTGCCGCACCCCCACCATCGCGGCGATTCACGGCTGGTGCATCGGCGGCGGGGTGGACCTGATCGCGGCCGTCGACATCCGCTACGCCTCCGCCGACGCCAAGTTCAGCGTGCGCGAGGTCAAGCTGGCCATCGTCGCCGACATGGGCAGCCTGGCCAGGCTGCCGATGATCCTGTCCGACGGGCACCTGCGGGAGCTGGCACTGACCGGTAAGGACATCGACGCCGCCCGGGCCGAGAAGATCAACCTGGTCAACGACGTCTTCGACGACGCCGAGGCCTGCCTGGCCGCTGCGCACGCCACCGCCGCCGAGATCGCCGCCAACCCGCCGCTGACCGTCGAGGGCGTCAAGGACGTGCTGGATCAGCAGCGCATCGATGCGGTGTCGGCCAGCCTGCGCTACGTCGCCACCTGGAACGCGGCGTTTTTGGCGTCCAAGGACCTGATGGAGGGCATCGGCGCGATGATGGGCAAACGGAAGCCCGAGTTCACCGGCGAGTGATGGCCTGGATACTGCTGCTCGGGGCCATTGGTTTCGAGGTCGCCGGAACGCTGTCGCTGCGGGCCTCCGACGGGTTTTCCCGGCTCGGCTGGGCGATTCCGGTGGCCGTCGGCTACCTGGTGTCCTTCGTGCTGCTGGCGATGGTGCTCAAGCGGGGCATGCCGGTCGGGGTGGCCTACGGTGTCTGGTCGGGCGTCGGGGTGGCGCTGACGGCGGCGCTGGCCCGGTTCCTGTTCGACGACCCGTTCACCCCGGTGATGGCCGCCGGGGTGGTGCTGATCGGGGCGGGCGTGTACCTGATGGAGATCGGGGCGCACACGTGAGCGAGCCGTCTTTCCCACAACCGACCCTGGCCGACCTGGTCGCCACCCTGAACGTCGAGCAGACCGACGAGCATCGCTTCACCGCCACGCAGCTGGACAATCCGCACCACCACATCGTCGGCGGGCACATCGCGGGCCAGGCTCTGATGGCGGCCAGCCGCACCGCCCCGGGCCGGGTGCCGCACAGCATGCACGCCTATTACCTGCGGGCCGGGGACGCCGGCCGCCCGGTCGATCTGCAGGTGGAGGTGGCCCGCGACGGCGGCACGCTGTCGACACGGCAGGTCACCGCCCGCCAGGACGGCCATGTCCTGCTGGAGATGCTGTCGTCGTTCACCACGGCCGTCGAGGCACCCGAGCACCAGCTGCCGATGCCCGATGTGCCCGAACCGGATTCGGTGCAGCCGGTCCAAGCTCAGCTCGCTGCCTACGCCGACGAGCTGGACGGCTACTGGGTTCAGCCGCACCCGTTCGACCAGCGCTACATCGACCCACCGCCGCGGGCGGCCCTCGATCTCGGCGAGCCGTCACCGCGAATCCGCTTGTGGTGGAAGCCCTGTGAGGCGGTTCCGGTTGACGCCGCGCTGCACAGCGCCCTGCTGACCTACCTGACCGGCACCAAGATGGTCGAGACGGCGGTAGCCATGCGGGGGGCTACGCAGGCCAGCGCGTTCAACGCGCTGATCGACCATGCGCTGTGGTTTCAGCGGCCGGTGGATCTGTCGGATTGGGTGCTGTCCGATCAGGTCTCACCCAGCGGCGTCGCCGGGCGCGGCCTGGGAAGCGCCACGATGTACAACCGGGCGGGGCAGCTGGTGTGCGTCGCCACCCAGGAACTCTATTTCGGGCGGGGACGACAATGATTCCAGAGATCTTGACTCCCGACGGCAAGATCCGGCTCCCGGCCGACCTGGATGCGGTCACCGACGTCGGCGCCGAGGAGGAGCCCTTCGATTCCGCTGCGGTGGAACGGATCTGGCAGGCGGTACGGCACTGGTACTCAGCCGGCATGCACCCGGCGATCCAGTTGTGCCTGCGCCACAACGGCCGGGTGATCCTCAACCGCGCGATCGGGCACGCCTGGGGCAACGCCCCGTCCGACCCCGCCGACGCCGAGCAGGTGCCCGTCACCACCGACACCCCGTTCTGCGCGTATTCGGCGGCCAAGGCGATCAGCTCGACCGTGGTGCACCGGCTCGCCGAACAGGGTCACTTCTCGCTGGACGATCGGGTGACCGATTACCTTCCCGATTACGGCCGTAACGGCAAGGCGCGCACCACGATCCGCCAGGTGATCACCCACAGCGCCGGGGTGCCGTTCGCCACCGGGCCGCGCCCGGACGTGCAGCGTGTCGACGACAGCGACTACACCCGTGAGCAGTTGGCCAACCTGCGGGCCATCTACCCGCCGGGGTGGGCGCACATGTATCACGCGCTGACCTGGGGGCCGCTGGTCCGCGAGATCGTCTCGGCGGCCACCGGCCGCAACACCCGCGACATCCTGGCCACCGAGATCCTTGCACCCCTGGGCTTCCGGTGGACGAATTTCGGTGTGGCCGAACAGGACGTGCCGCTGGTGGCGCCCAGCCACGCCACCGGCCGCCCGCTGCCCGGGCCGATCGCCGCGGTGTTCCGCAAGGCCATCGGCGGGACCATGCATCAGATCATCCCGTTCACCAACACGCCGCTGTATCTGACCAGCGTCATCCCGTCGTCCAACACCGTCTCGACGGCGTTCGAGATGTCCCGGTTCGCCGAGATCTGGCGTCGCGGAGGCGAACTCGACGGCGTGCGGGTGGTCTCACCGGAGACCATGGCCGCCGCGACGGCCCAGTGCCGCAGGCTGCGCCCGGATGTGGCGACCGGGCTGGTGCCGCTGCGCTGGGGCACCGGATTCATGCTGGGCTCCAACCGATTCGGCCCGTTCGGACGGGGCGCGCCGGCGGCGTTCGGGCACCTGGGTCTGGTCAACGTCGCGATCTGGGCGGACCCGGCGCGCGGACTGTCGGCCGGGCTGATCTCCAGCGGCAAACCGGGCAGCGATCCCGAGGCCAAGCGCTACACCGCGTTGATGGACCGGATCGCGGCCGAGATCCCCGCTACCCGTTGGGGCGGCTACAGCGGCGACGGCGGCTGAGCCGGACGCGGACCGATGCCGCAGGCCGACGCGAACTGCTGCGGGGTCAGCCCGTCGGCGGAATTCATGTCGCACCGCCCGAACGGCGGGCAGCCCTCCGGCAGCCCTCCGCCGTAACCGTTCCCGTCGGTGTACTGGTGGGCCACCTTGCCCGGATACGGCGGGTTGGAGCCGTAGGCGGCGATGATCAGCCGGATGTCGTCGGGTTTGGTGGGCCACAGCCGGTTGAGATCGTAGACGTTGCCGTAACCGATTATCCGGGAACGGTTTCCGCACCACTCGGCCAGATTCCAGTACAGCCGATTGATCGGATCGGATTGGTCGCCGCCCGGATTGCCGCCGGACTCGACATCGAGCATCAATGACACCCGCGGGTGCAGGCCGCCGTTCTCGGCGAACATCGCCTGCACCGTGGCGGCATTGGACTGCCAGGTCGCCGGCCGCACGTAGGTGTAGACGATCCCGAACGTCAGGCGGCCGTCATCGAGCGCGCTGCGCATCCAGGCGTAGTTGCGCGCGAAGTTGTGGTCTCGGTAGGTGCCGTCGCTGACCCGGATCGACAGCACCCGGTAGGGGTAGGAATCATCGACCGGCACTTGAAATTCGGAGACATCGGCAAACAGCGTGTTGGGCTGTGCGAGCTGCATTCGGTTACGTTATCGCACCTCCGCGCTCGATGATTCCTATAGTGAATCGATGGAACTGCGGCATATCAGGTACCTGTTGGCGGTCGCCGATCATCAGAACTTCACCCGGGCGGCCGAGGCACTGCACGTCTCCCAACCGACACTGTCCCAACAGATCAAACAACTCGAGCACACGCTCGGGGTCGAACTGTTCGATCGCTCCGGCCGTACTGTCCGGCTCACCGACGCCGGGTCTGCCTACGCACACCATGCCCGACTGGCGCTGCGCGACCTGCAGGCCGCCGAGCGGGCCGTGCACGACGTGCGCGATCTGTCCCGCGGCAACCTGCGGATCGCGATGACTCCCACCTTCACCGCATATCTGCTCGGGCCGCTGATTCACCGGTTCCGGTCGGCCTACCCAGGCATTCGACTGACCGTGCTGGACACCAGCCAGGATCGCATCGAGGCCGACCTGTTGGCGGACCGACTCGACCTCGGCATCGGCTTCGCCGGTCCACACGCCGCCGGAATCGACGCGCAGACGTTGTTCACCGAGACGCTCGGCCTGGTCGTCGGATCGGGCCATCCACTCGCGGCGACCCCCGCCCGGGTGCCGGTCTCGCAGCTGGCCGACACACCGCTGGGGCTGCTCAGCGCCGACTTCGCCACCCGGTTACACGTAGACGACTACTTTGCGGACTGTAAAGTGCCGCAAAACATTGCGATCAACGCGAACTCGATCAGCGCGCTACTGGAGCTGGTACGCCACAACGTCGTCGCCACCGTATTACCGGATGCGATCACCAGCGAACGCCCCGACCTGCACCCGGTTCCCCTGGACCCCCCGCTGCCGACCCGCACCGTGGCACTGCTGCAGCGCGCCGGCGTCTACCGGTCCGCCGCGGCGCGGGCATTCACCGAGACCGTCGACGCGGTGGTAGCCGAGCGGCGGTGCCCATCAGGCAAGTATTGGTCGTACCAATAGTTCCACGTGGATCTGCGTATTGGACAGTGCGCCCGTTGCCTTCCATGCTGAATGTCATCTGAGTGAACACTTTTCAAACAGATGGAACATGGTATGCAATTTTTGAAGTTGAACTTGATCAACAAGCACGGGGTCTCCGACCGACACGGCGAGGTGCTGATCGCCACGTCTGAAATCGAGTCAGTGCGCTCGTTCATCCATGCCGATCACATGCTGTCGCACCACGAGGTCGGTTCGATCATCACCACCAAGACCGGTGACAAACACCATGTCTCGCAACACACCAATGAGATCGCCGACCTGCTGCGGTCAGCGGCCGATCACGAACAAGACTGGGTGGCCATCCGATGACGATCGCGGTATGCGACGACGAGGCCCTGGGCGTGCCCGAGCTGGCCCAACTCGAGCGATGGCTGCACGTCCCCCGCGGGCACCGTATCGCGTTGATCAACGCACCCGTCGATTCGGCACTGCGACTGTTGGCCGTCAGCCGCAGGAACCCCTACGACGCCGACGTGATAATCGCTTTCGCGACGCGGCGCAAGGAACTTGCCCGGCTGAAGGCGGCCTACCGTACCGCTTCCGCGGGCCGGCCGACGTGGATTGTTCACCCCGATCCGGACCGGCCCGGGACGGACCTGCGCTGGCAGTGGCTCATAGCCGCGCTACGACAGTACGGCGTCAACGCGGTGCAACAGGTTCCGATCGGCCGGCTCTGGTCGGCGGTGCTGTTGCAGCCGATCCACGACGCCCATCCGGGCGAGGAACTGGTGGGCCATCCGGGTTCTTCCTAGCCGATGCCTACCACCCCGCGCCTGTGGCTGATGACGCCCGTTGCCATTGGGCTGCTCGTTCTCGGCTGTCACCACCACCAGCCTCCGGGTTCGTCAACCCGTTCTGGGGCAATCACTTTGGAAGATGCCGCGATGGCAGCGATGCCACCGGGATGGCAACCCCATGTCGTCAATCCGATCAGTCAGCAAGAGGCCCAGGACACCGTGTTGGGCTACTTCGAGATGACGCTCCAGGCCCTTCCACCGGGAGCCGTCATCGTCGCCACCGACTACGGCGGAGCCGAAACCACCGGACCGTGCAACGGCGCGGTCGCCGGCACCGACCCGCCGCAGGAGTTCTCGGCCATCGGTCAACTCGAGACGCCCGGACCGGGGTCGGACCGCACCGTCGTCGCCGTCGGCGACACCTGGAGGAGTTGGGGCTGGTGGGTATTCGAGCGAGACGGTCTTGCCAAGCCCAACAGATTCGGCTACGCCCCGGACGGTTACGCCTTCCAGATCCAGGTATCCGACCCGCCCGGATACTCGCCGATCGTCAGCGCCATTTCACCCTGCTACTCGCACGCCGCGGCACGTGCTGACGCCCCGTTTCCGGCGATGATCTCCGCCGACGGCCGGCTCGACGACGTCGGAGCCTCGCGCCCCGTTTCGTACGGCATACAGTTCGTCAGCCATAACGGCGTCAGCGGGCGGTCGCATGCCTTCCGAAGTGCTCGGTGAGCAGCTTGGTCAGCCGCTGCGGCGCCTCGTCCGGAATCCAGTGACTGATCCCTTCCAGCGTCTGCAACTCCCACGGACCGGTGACGCGCCGCTGGGACAGCTCATGGCCCTTGCGGCCGACGGCGGTGTCGCCGTCGCTCCACACCTGCAGGGTGGGAACCGGCACCTTGCGCCGCAGAATGGCCGGCGGCGTCAGCGGCATGCCCCGATACCAGTTCAGCGCGGTTCGGGCGCTGCCGAGCCGCTGCAGTTCGGCGAAATCCCTGGCGGCGTTCGCCTTGCTCTGGCCGGTTCCGTGCAGGTTGGCGATGAAGCGGGATTCGTTGCCCAACAACATCTCCGGCAGCCACGGCAGCTGGAAGAACAGCATGTACCAGGACTTGAGGGCCTGGCCGCTGCGGGCCATCGACTTGATGAAGGCCAGCGGATGCGGAACCGATACCGCACTCAGGGTCTTGACCAGGTCAGGGCGCTCGGCCGCGACGCCCCACGCGACGGCGGCTCCCCAGTCGTGGCCGACAACGTGCACCGGACCGACACCGGCGGCGTCGATCAGGGCGACGGCGTCGGCGACCAGCTCGGTCAGCCGGTAGTCGCGGCGCCGCGTCGGCAGCGCGCCGGGTGTGTAGCCGCGCTGATCCGGCGTCAGCGTCCGGAACCCTTGATCGTTCAGCAGTTCGGCCACCTCCACCCAGGACGACGAGGTCTGCGGAAAGCCGTGCAGCAGCACGACCGGGACGCCGTCCTGCGGGCCGGAGTCGCGGACGGCGAAAACGAGACCCTGTCGTTCGAATGTGGTCAGTCTGGACATATAGCCATCTTCTCAGTCCTGCCGATCATTTCTATAGTTGATCGATGGAGTTGCGACATGCCGATGGGCCTGCTCAGCTCGGACTTCGCCACTCGGCTGCACGTGAACTCCTATTTCGCGGAATACAAGGCGCCGCACTACATTGCGATCGAGTCGAACTCGATGAGCGCGCTATTGGAGTTGGTGCGGCGCAACGTCGTCACAACCGTGTTGCCGGCCGCGATCACCAGCGAGCAGGCCGACCTGCACCCGGTGGTCTTGGAGCCGTCACTGCCGATCCGCACCGTACAACTGCTGCAGCGTGGCGGCATCTACCAAACTGCCGCGGCACGCGCATTCAGCAGCACCTTGGACACGGTGGTGGCCGAACGGCGGTGCCCCTCGGGCAAGTATTGGTCATATCAATAGCTCCCGGTGGATCTAAGTATTGGACATCGATTACGTCGGCTCCCATGCTGAATGTCGTCTGAGTGAACACTTTTCAAACAGATGGGGGCGGCGATGCAATATCTGAGGTTCAACCTGATCAACAAGCACGGGGTCTCTGACCAACGTGGCGAGGTGTTGATCGCCCCGTCCGAGATCGAGTCGGCGCGCTCCTTCATACACACCGACCACATCCTGTCCCATCACGAAATCGGCGCGATCATCACGACCAAGACCGGTGACAAGCACTACGTCTCACAACACACCAACGAGATCGCCGAGATGCTCCGCATGGCCGACGATCGCGAGAGAGGCTGGATTTCCTAACAATGACAACTGCCCTGGATTACGAGCTCGAGATCGTCGACCCACCCGGTTTTGCCCAACTGGTGGAGCGACTGAAGCTCGGACACGGCCGCCGTATCGCGGTCATCAATGCACCGCTGCATTCAGCGTTGCGCCAACTGCCGGTCAGTCGCGAGAACCCCTACGGCTCCGACGTAGTCATCGCGTTCGCGATGCGACGAGTAGATCTGGCCTGGTTGAAGCCGGCCTATCGGGCCGCCTATGCGCGTCGGACGAGTTGGCTCGTCTATCCCGAGCCGACCCGCCCCGGAACAGACCTGCGCTGGGACTGGTTCCTGGCGGCGCTACGTCAGTACGGCGTCCACGTCATCGAGCAGATTTCCATCGACAGAAACTGGTCGGCAGTCCAGTTGATGTCGAAGCAGGCCGGCGATCAGGACGCGACCCTGGTGGGGTAAAAAATTGCGGTGGCGGAGGGATTTGAACCCCCGGACGGTTTTGGCCGTCTCTCGCTTTCAAGGCGAGTGCATTAGGCCGCTCTGCCACGCCACCGCGGAAAATCGTACCCTGGCCGTCATGCGTGCCATCATCGCCGACTCCCCCGAAGTGCTGTCCTGGAAGGACGTCGCAGACATCCAGCCCGATCCGGGCGAAGTTCTGATCCAGGTCGCCGCAGCCGGGGTGAACCGCGCCGACCTGTTGCAGGCGGCCGGAAAATATCCGCCACCCCCGGGAGCCAGCGAGACGATCGGCTTGGAGGTGTCGGGTGTCATCGCCGCGGTCGGTGACGGGGTCGAGCAGTGGAGCATCGGCCAGGAGGTGTGCGCACTGTTGACCGGCGGCGGCTACGCCGAGTACGTGGCGGTGCCCGCCGCGCAGGTGCTGCCGATTCCTGTCGGCGTGGACCTGGTGGACGCCGCGGCGTTGCCGGAGGTGGCCTGCACGGTGTGGTCGAACCTGGTGCAGACCGCCGGCCTGTCCGAGGGCCAACTACTTCTGGTGCACGGCGGCGCGAGCGGGGTGGGCAGCCACGCCATTCAGGTGGCCCGCCAACTCGGCGCGTGGGTGGCCGTCACCGCCGGGTCCGATACGAAGTTGCAGCTCTGCCGTGAACTGGGCGCCGAGATCACCGTCAACTACCACGACGAGGATTTCGTCGAGCGCGTCCGCGAGGCCGGCGGCGCCGACGTGATCCTCGACATCATGGGCGCCGCCTACCTCGACCGCAATATCGACGCTCTGGCCAGCGACGGCCGCCTGGTGGTGATCGGGATGCAGGGCGGGGTCAAGGGCGAGCTGAACATCGGCAAACTGCTGGCCAAGCGAGCCGGGGTAATCGGCACGACGTTGCGCGGCCGGCCGGTGGAGGGCCCACACGGCAAGGGCGCCGTGGTCGCGGCCGTGGCCGAGAAGGTCTGGCCGATGCTGGCCGACGGCCGGATCAAACCGGTGATCGGGGCCAGCCTGCCGATCGCTCAGGCCGCTGAGGCGCACCGATTGTTGGCGTCCGGTGAGGTGGCCGGGAAGGTCGTGCTGACCGTCTGACCCCTCCTGCGCCGAGCGCGCACAAACGTCCACCCCCACCTGGGGAGATACCGGAACTTTCTGCACGCTCGGCGCAAAGGAACTTGTCAGCCCAGCGACGCCAGCGCCCGAACCAACTGATCGACCTCGGACATGGTCGAGTAGTGACTCAACCCGATGGTGACCGCTCCCCCGATGTCGTCCACCCCGATCGCCTCAAGCACCCGCGACCCGGCGTTGGCGATCGCCAGCACGCCATTGTCGGCCAGGCGCTGCACCACCCGCTCGGCCGGCACGTTACGCACCGCGAAGCTGACCACCGGGATGCGTGCCTCGGGCTGGCCGATCATCATCACCAACGGCAGCGACCGCAGTGAGTGCAGCAGGTAGTCGAACAGCCGGTTCAGGTACTCGGTGACCGAGCGCATCGAGATGGCCAGCCGCTCCGGCCGGCTGCCGCGGGCCGACTCATCCAGCGACGCCAGGTATTCGACGCTGGCAACGACCCCGGCCAGCAGGCCGAACTGGTGCAGTCCCACCTCCAGGCGGGCCGGGCCGGTGGCCACCGGATCGAGCGACACCGACGCGAAGGTGTCGATCAACGCCGGGTCGCGGAACACCAGCGCACCCACCGGTGGGCCGCCCCAACTGGCGGCGTTGACGGCCACCACGTCGGCACCGATGTCGTTAATGTCCATCAGCTGATACGGCGCGGCCGCGGAATGGTCGACAACCGCGACTCCGCCCACGTCGTGGATCAACTTGGTGACCGGCCGCAGGTCGGTGATGGTGCCCAGCACCCCCGACGCCGACGTCAGGGCCACCAGCCGGGTCGACTGGTTGATCAGGTTCGCCCACTGCCAGCTCGGCAGCTCCCCGGTCTCGATGTCCACCTCGGCCCAGCGCAGCTTGGCGCCGTAACGGTTGGCCGAACGCACCCAGGGCGCGATGTTCGCCTCGTCGTCAAGCCGGGTGACCACCGTCTCGTAGCCCAGGCTGACCCGCGACGACGCGGCATCGGCCAGCGCGCTCAACAGCACCGCACGATCCGGGCCCAGCACCACCGCGTCGGGATCGGCCCCGAACAGGTCGGCCACCGCCTGGCGGGCCGCCACCAGCACCGCCGCACTGCGCCGCGCCGCCGGGTGCGGACTGGCCGCCGTCGCCAGTGATCCGCGGAAGGCGGTGGACACCGTGGTCGCCACCGAATCCGGGATCAACATGCCGGTCGGAGCGTCGAAATGCACCCAGCCGTCACCCAACGTCGGGTGCAGTCCACGCACTCGGGCGACGTCGTACGCCATGGCAGCCACCTTCAAATACACAGGTACCTGAGAACGGATAGCTCCCCCGCCACGCTCAGCCGCCTCACCTAGGCAGACATACTAGTGCAGTGCTTGTGGGCCCCGGATTGATTGCCGCCTTGGTGCTCCTTGTCGTACCCGGAACCCTGGTGGCAGCCGGTGCGCGACTCTCCTGGCCGCTGGCGGTGACGGTCGGGCCGGCCCTGACCTACGGCCTGGTCGGCCTGGCGATCGTGCCGTTCGGCGCGTGGGGAATCCCCTGGAACGCGGGCACCGCGGGCGCGACGCTGGTGGTGGGCGGCGCTTTGGTGGCCGGGCTTGCGCGCGGGTTCCGGTCGCTGCTGGACCGCCGCCGGAGTATCCACGTGGCCGCGCCGGGATCGTCGGGCGGGCCGACGCTGCTGGTGGCCGCCGGGGTGCTGATCGGCATGGTCCTGATCGGCTGGGCGGCGGTGCGCGGGCTGGGCCATTGGCAGTCGATCCCGAGCACCTGGGACGCGGTCTGGCACGCCAACACCGTGCGCTTCATCCTCGATACCGGCCAGGCCTCCCCCACCCATATGGGCGAGCTGCGCAACGTCGAGACCCACGCCCCGCTGTACTACCCGTCGGCGTTTCACGCGCTGACCGCGGTGCTGTGCCAACTGACCGGCGCCGCACCCACCTCGGCCGCCACCCTGGCCGGAGTGGCCGCCTCGATATGGCTGTTCCCGATCAGCGCTGCGCTGTTGACGTGGGGCCTGCTGCAACGGGTTTCCAGCACGGCGGTGACGGCCTTGTCGGCGGCCGCGGCGGCGGCGTTGTCGGCATCGTTCACCGCGCTGCCTTACGTCGAGTTCGGCACCGCGGCGCTGCCCAACCTGGTGGGCTACGGGCTGGTGGTGCCGACGTTCACGCTGCTGACCAGCGTGCGCACCATGCGCGACCGGATTCCGTTGGCGGTGCTGGCACTGCTCGGGACGTTCTCGGTGCACCTGACCGCCGGTGTGGTGACCGTGCTCTTGGCGGCGGCCTGGTGGCTGTGCCCCCGCGACGGCGCGCTGTGGAACCCGTTGCGCGGCAAGCGACGTGACACTCTGGCGCTGGCCTCAGCGGTGGTGCCGGCCGGGTTGCTGCTGCTGCCGCAGCTGTTGAGTGTGCGACGGCAGGCCGAGATCATCGCCGGGCATTCCTTTCTGACCCATGAGGGCCGCAAGTCCGGGCTGCGCGACGCGCTGCTGCTGCACACCCGCCACCTCAACGACTTCCCGATTCAGTACGCGCTGGTGGGCCTGTGCGCGGTCGGGGCGGCGGTATTGCTCTACAAGAAGGTGTACTGGCCGCTGGCGCTGTGGGCGGTGCTGGTGGTGGGAGTGGTGCAGTCCTCGGCGCCGCTCGGCGGGCCGGTAGGCCGGACGCTCGGAACGTTCACCGACCTGTTCTACAGCGACCCGCGCCGGATCATGGCGGCGATGACACTGCTGCTGATCCCGATGGCCGGCGTCGGGCTGGCCTTTCTGGCCGGGCTGGCGGCCAGGCCGGTGGGTGCTCGGCTGCGTCCGGTGCTGACCGGGGTGCTGCTGGTGGCGGTGACGGTCGGGCTGGCCTGGCACTACCTGCCGCGGCACGCGTTCCTGCTGGGCGACAAGTACGACTCGGTGATGGTCGACGCCCGCGACCTGGAGGCCTTCGCGCATCTGGCGGCGCTCCCCGGGGCGCGCGACAGCGTGATCGGCAACGCCAACGTCGACGGCAGCTCCTGGATGTACGCCGTCGCCGGCCTGCACCCGCTGTGGACGCACTACGACTATCCGCAGCAGGAGGGCCCCGGCCCGCAGCGGTTCATCTTCTGGGCGTATGCCGACGACGCCGACACCGATCCGCGGGTGGCGCAGGCCGTGCATGACCTCAACATCCGCTATGTGCTGATCAGCAGCCCGATAGTGCGCGGGTTCACCCTGCCCGACGGACTAGTCTCACTGGATAAATCGCGGTCGTGGGCCAAGATCTACGACAACGGCGGGGCCACTATCTACCAATGGCAGGGAGGCGCGGGGCATTGAGTGTTGACCCGGGTGACAGGGACGATCTGGACGGGGTGGAGGTCATCTCCGGCTCCGACTCCGATGGCGGCGAGCAGTCGGTGACCGACTTGATCGAGCAGCCCGCCAAGGTGATGCGGATCGGCACCATGATCAAGCAGCTGCTGGAGGAGGTGCGGGCCGCTCCGCTGGACGACGCCAGCCGGGTCCGGCTGCGTGAGGTGCACGCCGCCAGCATCCGTGAGCTCGAGGACGGCCTGGCCCCGGAACTGCGTGAGGAGCTGGAGCGCCTGACCCTGCCGCTGCGCGAGGACGCCACCCCGTCCGACGCCGAGTTGCGGATCGCCCAGGCCCAGCTGGTCGGCTGGCTGGAGGGGCTGTTCCACGGCATCCAGACCGCGCTGTTCGCCCAGCAGATGGCCGCCCGCGCGCAGCTGGAGCAGATGCGTCACGGCGCACTGCCGCCCGGTGCCGGCCAGGGGGGCCAGCTCGGGCACGGCCACGACTCCGGCCAGTACCTGTAGCTGATCGTGGCCGGCACCGACCCGCACATCGAGACCCGGGACGCCTGGGTCGAGTTCCCCATCTTCGACGCCAAGTCCCGGTCGCTGAAGAAGGCGTTCCTGGGCAAGGCCGGCGGGGCGATCGGGCGCAACAACTCCAACGTGGTGGTGGTCGAGGCACTGCGCGACATCACCATGTCACTCGAGCTCGGCGACCGGGTGGGCCTGGTCGGCCACAACGGCGCCGGCAAATCTACACTGCTGCGCCTGCTTTCGGGCATCTACGAGCCGACGCGCGGGTCGGCGACGGTGGTGGGCCGGGTGGCGCCGGTGTTCGACCTCGGGGTGGGCATGGACCCGGAGATCTCCGGATTCGAGAACATCATCATCCGCGGGCTGTTCCTCGGTCAGACCCGCAAGCAGATGGCCGCCAAGGTCGACGAGATCGCCGAATTCACCGAACTGGGCGACTATCTGGCGATGCCGCTGCGCACCTACTCCACCGGCATGCGGGTGCGCCTGGCGATGGGTGTGGTCACCAGCATCGACCCGGAGATCCTGTTGCTCGACGAGGGGATCGGCGCGGTGGACGCCGAGTTCTTGAAGAAGGCCCAGACCCGGCTGCAGGCTCTGGTGGAGCGCTCCGGAATCCTGGTGTTCGCCAGCCATTCCAACGAATTCCTGGCCCGGCTGTGCAAGACCGCGATGTGGATCGACCACGGCACCATCAAGATGACCGGTGGAATCGAGGAGGTCGTCGGCGCCTACGAGGGCCCGGAGGCCGCCCGGCACGTGCGTGAGGTGCTGACCGAGACACAGTCCGAGGGCATGGCGTGAGTCAGACCGTCTACGCCGTCGTCGTCACCCATCGCCGGGTCGAGCAGTTGGCGGAGTCGCTAAAGGCGGTGGTGACCCAGTCCCGGGTGCCGGATCACCTGATCGTCGTCGACAATGACTTCGCCGCCGGCGACCCTGAAGTGGCCGAGTTGGTGGCGTCCCAACCGATACCGTCAACCTATCTGGGTTCGCGCCGGAACCTCGGTGGCGCAGGTGGTTTCGCGCTGGGCATGCTGCACGCCCTGGCCGCCGGCGCGGACTGGCTGTGGCTGGCCGACGACGACGGGCGCCCGGCCGACTCCGCGGTGCTGGACCGGCTGCTGTACTGCGCGACCCGCTACGGCCTGGCCGAGGTGTCACCGATGGTGTGCAACATCGACGAGCCGGAACGGTTGGCCTTTCCGCTGCGGCGCGGCCTGGTGTGGCGGCGGCGGGTCGACGAATTGGTCCGTGACGGAGACGACCTGCTGCCGGGCATCGCGTCGTTGTTCAACGGGGCGCTGTTCGCCGCATCCGCCTGCGAGGCGGTCGGCGTGCCGGATCTGCGGTTGTTCATCCGCGGCGACGAGGTGGAGATGCACCGGCGGCTGGTGCGTTCCGGCCTGCCGTTCGGCACCTGCCTGACCGCGGCGTACCTGCATCCCAGTGGCACTGAGGAATTCAAGCCGATTCTGGGCGGTCGAATGCACACCCAGTACCCCGACAACGCGGCGAAGCGGTTTTACACCTACCGCAACCGCGGCTACCTGATGGCTCAGCCCGGCATGCGCAGGCTGCTGGCGCAGGAGTGGCTGCGGTTCGGCTGGTTCTTCCTGGTGTCGCGGCGCGATCCGGCGGGGCTGGCCGAGTGGATTCGGCTGCGCCGGCTGGGGCGCCGGGAGCAGTTCGCCAAACCCGAGGGGCAGCAATGAGTTTCACCGATATAGCGGTCGAGTCGCGCACCTTCGCGCGGGCCCGGGCCGACTTGGCGGACGGCTTCGGCCGCCGCGAGCTGTGGCTGCACCTGGGCTGGCAGGACATCAAGCAGCGCTACCGGCGTTCCGTGCTGGGCCCGTTCTGGATCACCATCGGCACCGCCACCACCGCGGTGGCGATGGGTGGGCTGTACTCCAAGCTGTTCCACCTCGATCTGGCGGTGCACCTGCCGTACGTGACGCTCGGGCTCATCGTCTGGAACCTGTTGAACGCGGCCATCTTGGAGGGCGCCGACGTGTTCGTCGCCAACGAGGGGCTGATCAAGCAGTTGCCGACGCCGCTTTCGGTGCACGTCTACCGGCTGGTGTGGCGGCAGATGATCCTGTTCGCCCACAACATCGTCATCTACCTGCCGATCGCACTGATCTTCCCGAAACCCTGGTCGTGGGCGGATCTTTCGGTGATCCCGGCGCTGGCGCTGATCGCGCTGAACTGTGTGTGGGTGTCGCTGTGCTTCGGGATCCTGGCCACCCGCTACCGCGACATCGCGCCGCTGCTGTTCTCGGTGGTGCAGTTGCTGTTTCTGATGACGCCGATCATCTGGAACTACGAGACGTTGAAGGCCCAGGGCGCGACCCGGTGGATGAACGTCGTCGAGCTCAACCCGCTGATGCACTACCTGGAGATCGTGCGGGCACCGCTGCTCGGTGCGCACCAGCCGCTGCGGCACTGGGCGGTGGTGCTGGTGCTGACCGTCCTCGGCTGGGCGGTGGCCGCTTTGGTGCTGCGCCAGTTCCGCGCGCGGGTCGCCTACTGGGTGTAGCCCGCCCCGACCCCGAGTCACATTCGCCCCATGCGTACCTCGGGGGAACCACAGAGATGTTGACGAATCGGATAGCGCGGGCGATATCAGCAACGAACACCTACCCCGCCTTCCACTCCCGGTACTCCTGGGGTGTCAGCTCTCGGCCGAAGACGGTTGACAGAGCCGGATTCTGGGCGAGGTAGGCGTCCTCGTTGCTTCGCCAGGCCTGCCCATACCGATAGAACGGCAACCACGGGTGCAGGTGGTGCACCAGGTGATAGGTCTGCGACAGCATGACCGGCATCAGCAGCCACTCCATGCCGACCCGGTTTCGGGTGGCCCGGTAGCGATTCTCCTGCTGCGTCTGTTCCAAGCCGTGGTGCGGCAACCAGTCGAACCACCAGCCCAGGATCGCCATCCCGATGCGCTGCGGGATCAGCAACACGATCACGATGGTCCAAAAGTTCCCGGTGAGGATCGCGGCGCCGAGGCCCACAGCACTCAACGAGAACACCACTACCGTTTCGGCGACCTCGGCCAGCGGGCGACGTCGGCCACGCTGCAGCCTCCGCTTGAGCTGTCGGCAATACCAGACCGCATAGAAGGCATCCATCAGCGCCCAGCGGAACGGCAACTGCCAGGCCGGCGCGTGGCTGGCGAACAGGTCCGGATCGTTGTCGCCGTCGTTGGCGTTGCGGTGGTGCTGAAGGTGGACGTAGCTGAACGCCGGCAGCGAAAACATCGGCCCCACAAAGAGCCACGCCGCGCGACCGAACACCGAGTTCACCCAGCTCGCCGAAGACAGCGAGTGGTGCAGCGCATCGTGGGCCACCATGAACATCGCGTAGACCACCGCGGTGTTGACCGTGATGGTCAGCCAGATCGGCGCGTGGCCGCCGATCGCGGCGGCCGTGGAAAGAACGAAGACCACCAAGGCCACCGCACCCAGCGTCAGGGTGGGCCAGGCAATATCGGGTATCGACTCGCCCGGGTGCGGGTGCCGTTGACGTAGAACGGTTCTTGACGGCGCGTGATCCATCGTCTCGAGCGGCGGCATGAGCCTCCTCCAATACGCGACTACGCGAGTGCGAAATAACCTAAGCCGCATAAGAGATTATGGGATTTTCGACGAGAACTTCCCCACGCACGCTTGATGTTTGGTCAAAATGCCATCACGGTTTCGCTACGGAGTGACCGGGTTGTTCGCCCCGTTGGTGCCACTCGCCGTCGCGCCTTCCGACTGGGTGCCACCGGTGTTGACGATGTCGCCGTCGCCGCCACTGCCGCCGGTGTTGCCAGTCCCGGTGCCGCTGCCGCCGCTGCCGCCGGTAGCGGTGCCGCCGGTAGCGGTCGAGGGAGTTGCTGGGTCGGCACCGTCGTTGCCGAAGGCGTCGAGTCGGCTCGACCCGCCGAGGCCACCGGCGCCACCGTCCAGGCCGTCGCCGCCGTTGCCGCCGGTCGACGTCCCGTTGGCCAGGTTGCCCGCGTCACCGCCGGTCGCGATGCTGGCCTTGCCGCCGTTGCCACCGGTGCCACCGTTGCCCGCGTCATCGGATGTGGCGTTGCCGCCGGTACCGCCGTGCGCGGTGCCGCTGGCCGTGCCACCGGGGCCACCCAGCGATCCACCGTTGGTGGTCTTGGAGCTCTGGATGTCCGAGCTTCCGCCGTTGCCGCCGTGGCTGCCCGCGCCGGTGGCGTTGCCGCCGTCACCGCCGGTCGAGGTGCCGTACGAGTCGCCGCCGGTGGAGCTGTAGCCGGCCTCACCGGATTCCAGTTCACCGAAGCCGCCGTTGCCACCGGTGCCGCCGTCGGTGCCGGTGCCGCCGTTGCCGCCCTGGGCCACCGCGTCGCCTCCCGCACCGACCGAGCCGCCGCCGGGTGCGTCGACCACGAGGTAGCCGGCGCCGCCGTCGCCACCGGTGCCGTTGTCGCCGAGACCACCCTTGCCGCCGGTGGCGCTGCCGGTGACGCTGCTGTCGATGCCGGTTGCCGAAACAGCGGCCGCGCCGCCCGTGCCGCCCGTGCCGGTGTTGTCACCGGCGCCGCCGTCACCACCGGTGACGGTGGTCTGGTCGATGACGGCGCCATCGGTGGCCGTGATGTCGGCCGTTCCGCCCGCGCCGCCGCTACCGCCGTTGGTTCCGGTACCGGCGTTGCCACCGGTTGCGCTGCTGCCGGTGATGGCGCTGCCCTTGCCGATGGCGGTCAGGCTCGCGGCCCCGCCGTCGGCGGTCGCACTGGCGTTACCACCGGTCACCGTGGTGCCGGAGATGCTGCCACCGTCGCTGACGTTCACCGCGGCGCCGCCGCCGACATGGTCGCCGACGTTGTCGCCGCTGCGCACGGTGACGTCGCTGACGGTACCGCCGCCCTTGTTGACCATCGCGTTGTTGGTGCCGTCCTGACCGTTCACACCGTTGGCGCCGCCGTTGGTGGCGTTGCCACCGACCACGTTGGCGCCGTCGATGGTGCTGCCCTGGCCGTCGGCCTGGATACCGGCGTAGCCACCGGTGCCGCCCTGGCCGCCGACGCCGGTGATGCTGCCCGCACCGCCGTCGCCGCCGTTACCGCCGGTCGCGGCGCTGTTGGTGACGATGCCGCCATCGATCTGGCTGATGATGGCGCCACCGCCGCCACCACCGCCACCGCCGCCCTGGCCGGCGGTCGTGCCGGTCGCGGCGGCACCGCTGCCGCCGTTGCCGCCGTTGCCGCCGGTCACGGTGTTGGTGTTGTCGCCGCCGTTGATGGCGCCGCCGCTGGCGCCGGCACCGCCGTCGCCGCCGTTGCCGGCAGTGCCGGTTCCGACATTGCCCTCGCTGTCCACGGCCACCGCACCGCCGTTACCCCCGGCGCCGCCGTGGCCACCGGTGAAGCTGCCCGTTCCACCATCGCCACCGTTGCCACCCGCACCTGCGGTGCCATTGACGGTGGTGCCGCCGTCACCGCCGGTACCGCCCGAGCCGCCGGTGCTCAGCACCGGGTTGGTCAGGTCGGCGCCGACGGGTGCGCCCGTTCCGCCTCCGCCACCCTTGCCGCCGGCGCCGGCCGTGCCGTTCTCGGAGGAGCCGCCGACGCCACCGTTGCCGCCGTGCCCACCGGCCATGGTGGCCATCGGGATGAACTCGGGGTTCGCGGCACCGGTGGTGTTGCCACCTGCGCCGCCATCGCCACCGTTGCCCGCGGTGTCGTCACCGGTGGCGTTGGCACCGGCGCCACCCTGACCGCCGTAGCCGCCGTGGCCGGAACCGTCGCCACCGACACCGCCGACGCCACCGTTACCGCCGATGCCGTTGCCGCGGTCGGCCGCCGAGGTGACCGCGCCACCGCTTCCACCGTTACCGCCGGTGCCGCCGTAGACGCCCTGGCCACCGCCGCCGCCGGCACCACCGGTGCCTGCCGCGTAGCCGGATCCACCACTGCCGCCGTTGCCGCCGGAACCGCCGACCCCGGTCGCGTCGTCGTGCGCGGGGCCCAAGCCGTTGCCGACGAAGTTGCCGTTGTCATCGGTGAATGCGTCGCCGCCGAGCCCACCGGCGCCGCCGTCGCCGCCGTTGCCGATCCGGCCCAGGTTGCCGTCAGCGCCGTCGCTGTGGCCGTCGCCGCCACCGGTGCCGCCGACACCCACCGTGGCGCCGGCCGCGCCGCCGTCACCACCGTTGCCGCCGACGCCACCGGTGCCGCCGCTGCCGTTCTGGTCGGTGGGCACCAATTCCGTGATCAGTACACCGTTGGCGCCCTTGCCGCCGATACCGCCGACACCGGCATTGCCGCCGTTGCCGGTGTCGCCGCCGTTACCGCCGTTGCCGTTGGTCGCGTTACCGCCGTTGCCACCGGCGCCGCCTACGCCACCATTGCCGGCGTTGCCACCGGCTCCACCGGCCATGGACGGATCGATGGAGTCGGCACCGGTACCGCCGGTGCCGCCCTTGCCGCCGACACCACCCGCGCCACCGTTGCCGGCGTTGCCCGAGACCGAGCCACCGTTGCCGCCGACACCGCCCGCGCCACCTGCACCACCGGCGAAGCCGTCGCCGCCGGCACCGGGCGTGCCATCTTCCTGCAGGACACCATTCGAGCCGTCGCCGCCCTGCGAGCCGGTGCCACCGACACCACCGTTACCGCCGTTGCCGTGGTCGCCACCGGCACCACCGTTGCCGCCGGCGCCGCCGGCCACGCCGGTGCTGTCGGGGTTGAGTCCGTTGCCCGTGCCACCGACGCCGCCGTTACCGCCGTTACCCGAGACGGTCGTCGGCAAAGTGC
Source organism: Mycobacterium zoologicum (assembly GCF_020181635.2). Lineage (NCBI taxonomy): Bacteria > Bacillati > Actinomycetota > Actinomycetes > Mycobacteriales > Mycobacteriaceae > Mycobacterium > Mycobacterium zoologicum. The sequence goes on from NZ_JAYJJS010000036.1 coordinate 24,358, forward strand.
CGTCGCTGCCGGCGGCACCCGCGGTGCCCGGCGTGCCACCGAACAGCAGCCCGGTGGCGAGGCCCGCCGCGCCGCCCTTACCACCGAGACCGACCGCGCCGAGGTTGCCGCCGTCACCGCCGGCACCGCCGTTGCCGCCACCGACCAGGCCCGTCGGAGCCGCGGCGGCGCCGACCAGTCCGGGACCATTGGCCGGCGCGGCCCCGCCGCCCGATCCACCGTCGCCGCCGTCGCCACCGTTGCCGGCCAGACCGGATCCACCACCGTTACCTCCGGCGCCGCCGTTACCGGCCGCACCCGCGGTGTGAATGCCGAAGAAGCCACCGGCACCACCGTTACCGCCGGCGCCACCGATGCCACCGGCACCACCGGATCCGGCGTTACCACCGTTACCGCCCAGACCACCGACGCCGCCGGGGCCGGTCGGGTCGGCGGCAAGTGCGGTGATGCCTTCGTTCACGGGCTGCGTGTTGTCGTTGCCGTTGCCGCCGACACCACCGTCGCCACCGTTTCCACCGACGCCGCCGTTACCTCCGGCGCCACCGGTGCCACCGGCGCCGGACGTGCCGAACAGTCCGGCGGCGCCACCGTTGCCGCCGACGCCCCCGGCACCGCCGGCCAAGCCGTCGACACCGGCACCGCCATTGGTGCCGGCGATGCCGGCCGCACCGTCGGCGCCGCCGGGGAAGCTCAACGCGTCCATGCCGCGGTTGCCGTTGGTCCCGGCCGCGCCGTTTCCGCCGGCGCCGCCGGCGCCACCGCTGCCGCCGTTGCCGAACAGGAAGCCGGCGACACCGCCGTTGCCGCCGGTCAGGCCGGCCAAGCCCGCCGCGGCGACACCGTCGGCGCCGAATGCGCCCGCGCCACCGTCGCCGCCGTTGCCCAGCAGGAAGCCACCGGCGCCGCCGTCGCCGCCGGCCATGTTGATGCCGGCACCGCTGCCGCCGGCACCACCGTCGCCGAGCATGCCACCGGCACCACCGTCGAGGTCAATCGAGCTGGCGTTCGCGAAGGAGTAGGTGCCGTCCTGAACGTCGGCCAGCGTGATCACATTGCCGTCGGCGTCAGTCAGGGCCGCGCCGCCCGCACCGATCAGGTCACCGTCGGCGTTGGTGAGCGTGCCGCTACCGCCGTCACCGAACAGGAAACCGCCCGCGGTGGCGGCGTGGTACATCAGGTCGCCGTCGTCGGCGAGGCTGACGTAGGCGTTGGCGCCGTTGGCGAAGACACCGTCGACGGTGAACCCGCCGCTGATCAGCGATTCACCGAGGCTGTGCAGCGGCTGGTAGATCACCGTGTTGATCGCGTTGGCGACGAAGTCATCCAGCCCCTGCAGCGGGTCGACCATCTGGTCGGCGGCCGAGCCTGGGACGTCGCCACCGAACAGCGCGCTGTAGTCGACGAGCGAGGACTCCATGGACGACGAGTCGAACCACGTCGACATCTGGCTCCACAGGGCATCGAACATGTCGTCGAACCCGTCGGCCCGTGCGGGTGCCGCGCTGAGCGGCATCATCCCGAATGCGAGGAAAGCCCCGACCGCACTCGTAGCGCCGACCACGCGGCCGGCCCGACGCCTGCCCTTTCCAGCGATAGACCTCGACGACATGATCCCCTCCTCCAGGCGATGGTGCGCGTTGACGACGACGTAAAAAACCTAAGTAACCGTAAGCTAGCTGAAATACGAGTCGGACGTGATGCCTTATCCGGACTTTGTTTTCGGCACATTACGAGCATGCGATTACACCGGTCAAGTGGGGTTTCGACGTGATGTTTGCCGGGTAACTTTCACAAATTCGGGCAACTGAGAGCGGATTTGTAACCCTGATAGTCGACGGGCCGCTGCTTATGCAGAGCCAGGAATTTCTTTGCTGACCCATCAGAAACAGCGAGCTGGTTGATTATCTGGGGCGTACCGAAAACCCCTGTGACGGCACACTTCCGGCTACGCGGAGATAGCTGCCGGGGAGCGCCATGGGTGGTCGAAGAATTTACTGCGGCAGCGAACCACCAGCTCAGCGGCTCGCCACGCAGCTGGTCACGCGGCCCCACCCCACCGCCTTGTTCGCTGAATTCCCGACAGGGTAGTTAACCTTCGGTGTTTGCAGGGTGTATGTCAGGAATCAAGATCGAAGCGGTACGCACTGATCACATCGGGATCGGGGTCCAGCCCCAGGCCGGGTCCGTCCGGCACCGCGATCCGGCCGTTCACCGGCATCAGGGCTTCGCCGTAGATCGAGGCTTCCAGGTCGAACCAGCGCCACTCGACCATCGCACCGGCGCCACCCAGTGCGGCGGCGGCGTGCATCGCGGCCAGCAGACCCGGCCCGTCATAGAAGGAGTGCGTCATCACCGCGACGTTGTGGACCGCCGCCAGCGGAAACACCTTGCACAACTCGGTGATTCCGCCCATCTTCGCTGGGCTGGGCTGCACGAAGTCCACCGCGCCGGCGGCCAGCAACCGCTCGAACTCCATGAGGGTGCCGACGTTTTCGCCCGACGACACCGGCAGACCCGTGCTGCGGCGTAGTTCGGCCAGTCCGCCGAAGTTCTCCGGCGGCCACAGCGGCTCCTCCAAAAACGTCAGCCCCAGGGCGTGCAGGTCGGTGGCGAGCGCTTGAGCCTGCGGCAGGCTCCAGGAGCAGCCGGCATCCACGATCAGCGCGATACCGGCCCCGGCTTGGTCACGGGCGGCCTGCATGGCGGGCAGCGTCGATTCGTGCAGCTTGATCGCGCCGAATCCGTCGTCGACGACGCGGCGCACCGCGGCACGAACCCGATCCGGCTCGGTGTAGCAGGCCAGGCTCGCATAGCAGGGCAGGACGTGGGCCCCGGTCGTGCCGCCGAGCAGCGCCGAGACCGGGACCCCGGCGCGTTTTCCGGCGATGTCCCACAGCGCGATGTCCACTGCCGACAGCGCGTAGGTGATGGCGCCGCCGCGGCCGAAGACGTGCAGTTTGCGTTGCACCTGCTCCATGAGCGCGGCGATGTCGCCTGCGTCGCGGCCCAGGCACAGCGGCGCGACGAGTTCGTCGAGCGCACGGGCCGCCAGGTCGGTACCGTACAACCCGAACGCCTCGCCCCAACCCACGGTGCCGTCGTCGGCGGTCACCTTCACCAGCAGTGAGTCCACGGCGTCGATCGGTTTGCCCCACAGCGCGGCACCCGGCAGGTCTGGCTTGAGCGGGATGCGCAGCGGAATCGCTTCGATGACAGCGATGACGGTGGGCATGGTTTTCAGGGTAGGACTTAAGCTTCCCGGGTGACTGAGACGCCGCAGCATCATCAGCACCTGCCCACGCAGATGCTGCGTTTCCTGATCACCGGGGTGCTGTCGGCGGTGGTGGACTTCGGACTGTACCTGCTGCTGTATCTCGGTTTCGGGGTCAAGGTCGACCTGGCCAAGGCGTGCAGCTTCGTCGCCGGCACCCTCACCGCCTATGTGATCAACCGGCGCTGGACATTCCAATCCTCAGCGCACACCGGGCGCTTCGTCGCGGTGATGGCGTTGTACGCGTTGACGTTCGGGGTGCAGGTGGGGATCAACCACCTGGTTCTGGACCTGCTGGACTACCAGCGGTGGGCGCTGCCGGTGGCGTTCGTGGCCGCGCAGGGCACCGCGACCGTCATCAACTTCGTGGTGCAGCGGACGCTGATCTTCCGGGCACGCTGAGCTCAGGCGAGCACGACCTACGGCGCCGGCGAGTGCGCGGTCGACGAGCCGGCGGAGTAATCGGCGCGAGCTGCGGCCACACCTGTCACTTCCGCACCGTGAGGTGACCATGTGGATGATGTTGAATCGGATAGCGCCGGCGATAGCACCGCGGTTGGTTGCCGAGCACCTGGGCCAGACGCTGCGGTCGACGGTGGAATCCGCGCTGCGCCGGCTGGTAGCCGAGGCCCAGGACGAGGCCAATGAGCGCCGGCGGCGGATCACCGAGCATCTCGCCCGCGCCGGCACACAGGTCGACACCGCGATACTGCTGTCCGATCAGGCGTGGCAATGACGCTGTGGCTGCTCGACAAAAGCGCGCACGTACGGCTGGTCGCCGGGGCGCCCGGAGTGGAAATTTCCGGATTCTGGCCTGATCACGGGTGGTTCGCGCCGGGTGAGTCGTTGGAGGCACGGCCCGATTCGATCGCGCGCAAATATTTCCGGCAACGTCAATAAAAACACCTGGCCCGGTCTCGCGACCGGGCCGGGTGTTCTCAGAGGGTATGGGTCACGGCTTGTTCTGGCCGGTCGTGCCGGTGACGGTCTCGCCGTCCGACTGCGCGCCGCCGGTGGTGACGATATTGCCGTCACCGCCAGTCGTACCGGATAGCCACCAAGAAGCGCCCTTTTTTGCTCCGTATTTCTCTGGAAACTCGCCCAGCGGCGTCTTGGCGCCGGCGATACCAGCGCTGGTCAGCTTGATATGTACGTATCCGTCAGTAATATGTACGCATGGCGGTGAAGCGGACGACGATCGAACTCGACGAGGATCTGGTGCGCACAGCCCAGTCGGTGACAGGCCAGACACTGCGGTCGACGGTGGAATCCGCGCTGCGCCGGCTGGTAGCCGAGGCCCAGGACGAGGCCAATGAGCGCCGGCGGCGGATCACCGAGCATCTCGCCCGCGCCGGCACACAGGTCGACACCGCGATACTGCTGTCCGATCAGGCGTGGCAATGACGCTGTGGCTGCTCGACAAAAGCGCGCACGTACGGCTGGTCGCCGGGGCGCCATTGCCGGACGGCATCGACCTAACCGACCTGGCCATCTGCGAGATGAGTGAACTCGAATGGCTGTACTCGGCGCGCTCAGCGGCCGACTACGACGGCCAGTCCGCGTCGCTGCATGACGCCTACCCGGTGATGGCCGCACCCACCGACATCTTCAGCCGGGTCCGCCGCCTTCAGCGGGACCTGGCACACCACCGCGGGATGTGGCATCGAACTGCGCTGCCCGACTTATTCATCGCCGAGACCGCGCTGTACCATCGGGCCGGCGTCTTACATCACGACCGGGACTACCGGCGAATCACCGAGGTGCGGCCGGGTTTTCAGGTCCGGGCGCTCGCGGCTGACAACGGCTAGCGGGGTTACGGCGCCGGTGTGACGCTCGGGTCGCCGTTGGCGCCGCCACCCGCGCTGGTTCCACCGTCGCCGCCGTTGCCGGAGACGGCCCGGAAGCACCGAATCCGCTGCCGGCGTTGGTGGCGTCGCCGGCGTCACCGCCGGTCGCGACGCCATGGGCGATGCCACCATTGCTGCCCTGGATCAAGCCCGTCCCGCCGAGACCTCCGGTGCTACCAGCACCCGTACCGGTACCGCCGGCCCCGCCGGTGGCCTGGCCGTAGGAGGTACCGCCATTAGTGATCAACCGGCGCTGGACATTCCAATCCTCAGCGCACACCGGGCGCTTCGTCGCGGTGATGGCGTTGTACGCGTTGACGTTCGGGGTGCAGGTGGGGATCAACCACCTGGTTCTGGACCTGCTGGACTACCAGCGGTGGGCGCTGCCGGTGGCGTTCGTGGCCGCGCAGGGCACCGCGACCGTCATCAACTTCGTGGTGCAGCGGACGCTGATCTTCCGGGCGCGCTGAGCAGCGCTCACGTAACCCTCCGCACAGACAGATTCGGCCGGCCGATGCCGGCCGGCCGAATCTAGTGAACAAGTGTGGAGAGGTTAGCCGGAGGCTCCCGCCGAGCCGCTCGGTCCCGGTGCGCCAGCCGCCCCGGCCGCGCCGTAGATCCCGGCTGCGCCGCCGGAACCGCCGGCACCACCGGCTGCGCCTTCACCACCGATACCGCCCAGGGGGCCACCGGTTCCGCCATCGCCGCCGCGACCGCCTGTACCGCCGTCGCCGCCGTTACCCATCCAGGTCGAACCGTTACCGCCGGCACCACCGGCGCCGCCGGCGCCGCCGACACCGCCCGGTCCATTGCCGGTGCCGGTGACGCCCACGGCCCCGACCCCGCCGTCTCCGCCGTTACCGCCGATTCCGAACAGGAAATTGGCCCCGGCGCCACCAGCACCACCGGCACCACCGGCCGCGCCGGCCACGGTCGCGGCCCCGCCGTCACCGCCATCACCGGCTATGCCGTACTGGGAGAGACCGCCGATACCGCCGGCAGCGCCGGCACCACCGTCACCGCCGGCACCACCGATACCGTCGTAGGACATACCCCCGTTGCCACCGGCCTGGCCGGCCACAGCGCTGTCCCAACCGTTGCCGCCGTCACCGAACCAGATTCCACCGGCGCCGCCGTCGGGGTGCGTCTCGGTTCCATCGATGCCGTTGCCGATCAACATGCCCTGGCCGCCGATCGCGGTCCAGAAGCCATTCAGCGCGTCATCCCACTGAACCGTCAGGTTGCCCAGCCACGTGTCACCGGCAATCCAGTCCTGGTTCCACTGGTAGTGGGGCTCCCAGATGTTGTCCTGGTACCACTGCGTGAGGTTGAACGGGTCAGCGGGCGCAGCACCGGACAGCCACGAGTCGTCCGAGTTATTGAGGTTCCACGAACCCTGCAGCGCGTCATTGAGGTTGTCGAGCCAGGTGTCCAGGTCGTGATTCTGCGCCGGGTCCACCGCGAACAGCGCATCGAAGAACTCGTTGAAGTCGATGACGAAGTCGTCGTCAGCCCTTGCCACCGGCGCCCCCGCCACCGGCGACAAGCCGAAGGTAAGGAAGGCTCCAGCCGCAACACCGAGTCGGACGACCCGATTGTGAGCCGTAGTCCGGCTAGCCGGTTTACCGTCCTGCTTCTTCGAGTGCCGACCCGTCATCTGTGCCCCTCCCATGTGCTTCTCATATGCACGCTCAGCTAGTTCCAATCATCCTAAGTGAAACTGTGTTCTCAGCCAAATCGATGCTCTACCAGCGGTGTAACGCATCCGTGTCCCGCGTCCGGCAGTCCTGCTGACTACACGCAATGCCTCTCACCTGAGATGATCCGCGATTGACCTTAGACGGTAAGTTAACTGAGCGGAAGCCAAAAGTACAAAATTTTCTACATTACTGCCCAGTAATTCGACAACACCGCTCTGACCTGCAGTTTTAAGGGTCGTAAAGAAAGAACCGGCGGTGGTGCCACTCGCACCCGTCCGCACAGTCAGATTCGGCCGACCGAAGCCGGCCGACCGAATCTGGTGAACAAGTGTGGAGCGGTTAGCCGGAGGCGTGTCCCGCCAAGCCACTCGGTCCCGCGGCGCCAGCCGCCCCAACCGTGCCGAAGATCCCGCGGGCGCCAGGCGCGCCGCCGGCACCGCCGGCACCGCCCGCACCGCCGGCACCACCGAGGGGGCCACCGTCGCCACCGTTGCCGCCCTGGCCGCCCATACCGCCGTCGCCGCCGTTGCCCATCCAGATCGCGCCGTGACCACCGGCGCCACCGGCACCGCCGACACCGCCGGCCAGGCCATCTCCGCCACCGTCGCTGCCCGTGGCCCCGGATCCGCCCTCGCCGCCGTCACCGCCGATGCCGAACAAGAAACCGGTCGCATTGCCACCAGCACCGCCGGCGCCGCCGGTAGCGCCGGCCGCCGCGGCGGCGCCGCCATCACCGCCATTACCTGCGAAGCCGTAGTTGGCGTCACCGCCGATACCGCCAGCAGCGCCGATACCACCGTCACCGCCGGCACCAGCGTTACCGTCGTAGGAGTAACCCCCGTTGCCACCGGCCTGGCCGGCCACCGTGCTGTTCCAACCGTCACCGCCGTCACCGAACCAAAGCCCACCGGCTCCGCCGTCGGGATGGTCCGCGGTTCCATCGATACCGTTGCCGATCAACATGCCCTGGCCGCCGATCGCGGTCCAGAAGCCATTCAGCGCGTCATCCCACTGAACCGTCAGGTTGCCCAACCACGTCTCACCGGCGATCCAGTCCTGATCCCACTGATAGTGGGGTTCCCAGATGTTGTCCTGGAACCACTGCGTCAGGTTGAACGGGTCAGCGGGCGCAGCCCCGGCCAGCCAGTCGTCTGAGCTGTTAACGTTCCATGAGCCCTGCAGCGCGTCATTGAGGTTGTCGATCCAGCTGTCCCAGTCGTGACTCTGCGCGGGGTCGACCGCGAACAGCGCATCGAAGAACTCGTCGAAGTTGAAGCCGAAGTCGTCGCCGTCAGCCCTTGCCACCGGCGCCCCCGCCACCGGCGACAAGCCGAAGGTAAGGAAGGCTCCAGCCGCAACGCCGAGACGGAGAATCCGGTGCTGGCTAGCCGGCTTGCGGTCCTGCTTCTTCGAACCTCGACCGATCATCTCTCTGCCCTCCCAATGCGCTTCTCATGTGCACGCTCAGCTGGTTGGGATCACCGCAAGTAAAACTGCGTGTTCAGCAAAATTAGTGATCTACCAGCGGTGGAACGCTTCCGCGGCCCGTGTCCGGCAGTCCTGCTGACTACGCCCAGTCCCTCTTACCTGAGATAATCCGAGGTTGACATTAGACCCGAAGTTAACTGAGCGGAAGCCAAATAATCAAAGTTTTCTATGTTACTGCTCAGTAATTTGACACCTCTGCTCTGACCTGCGGTTTTGAGATCCTCAGTCCCAATCCGACTAAGGCTCAATCAGCCGACTCTGCGGCCGGCCTAACGAACACCTGTCGCGGGGGGAGGGTTTCCGTCAGTCACGGCGGCGACTTGTGAGTATTGATCCGCCGCTGGCACACTCCTCGCGTGCGCGGAATCATCTTGGCCGGCGGAGTCGGCTCTCGGCTGCACCCGATCACCGTGGGTACGAGTAAGCAGTTGTTACCGGTCTTCGACAAGCCGATGATCTACTACCCGCTGACGACGCTGATCCTTGCCGGGATCCGCGACATCCTGGTCATCACCACACCGACCGATGCCGCGGCATTCGGCAGATTGCTGGGCGACGGATCGCAGTTCGGTATCTCGATCAGCTACGCGGTTCAGGCAAACGCAGACGGACTCGCCCGGGCATTCACGATCGGCAAGAGTCACATCGGAAAAGGCTCCGTTGCACTGGTTCTCGGCGACAACATCTTCTACGGCCCCGGGCTGGGGTCACAACTCAGCCGACTCAGAGACGTCCGCGGGGGCAGAATTTTCGCCTACCGGGTGTCGGATCCGACAGCCTACGGTGTCGTCGAATTCGACGCGGAAGGCCACGCGATCTCGCTCGAGGAGAAACCGAAGTGTCCGCGATCGAACTACGCGGTCCCGGGGCTGTACTTCTACGACAACGACGTCGTTGAGATCGCAGCGTCGCTTCGGCCATCGGATCGCGGTGAGTATGAGATCACTGACGTCAACCGCACCTACCTCGACCGCGGCACCTTGTCGGTCGAGGTCCTGCCTCGCGGCACCGCGTGGCTCGACACCGGAACGTTCGATTCGCTGCTGGACGCCGGCAACTATGTCCGCACCATCGAACTACGTGCGGGCTTGAAGATCGGCGTGCCCGAGGAAGTCGCCTGGCGCCGCGGCTTCATCAACGACGACCAGCTCCGGGAACGAGGCGAGAGCCTGATCAAATCGGGATACGGCCAATACCTGCTTGAACTGCTCGACACAGGTAACGGCTGAACTCGACCACCACGTTCGCTGGTCACGCCCGAAATACCAACTGGGCGAACAAGCTTCATCGGATGCTTCCCGATTGGGCAGGGCGTCTACGGCTGTGGGCCTGCGACGCACAGGACTTCATCGAGGCTGGCGGTGCGTGGGCCGGTGGCCGGATCGAGGTTGGTGTTTTTGACGCGGAGGGCCCGGCCTAAGCGTGCGGTGTCGTACATGGCCGGGCCCCGGGCCATGACGTTGGTCAGGATGTAGCGGCCGGTGTCAGCGGCGCGGTGAATCGCCTCTTCGGCTGCGCTGGCGCCGGTGAGTTTGGTGGCATCCCCGAGGTTGATGCCCACCTGGAAGACCCGGGGGTCGGCGTCGAGCACTGCGGTCAAGCAGGTGAGGTAGTTCTCCGGGGCGAAAAACCGCCAGCCTTGATCTAGGTGCAGCCAGAACCGTCCCTTGATCTGCGCGTGCAGCTGTGCGAGCTGGGCCCCCAGCCCGCCGCCGGTTCTGTCCCGGATGAGGGTGAGGAAGCGGTAGCGTTTGCGCAGGTGTGCGCGGTCCGCGGTCGATAGCCCGGTATCGAGCACCAGGACCTGCCCGATGCGTGAGGCATCGAGGCAGCAGTTGAGGAATGAGTTCAGTGTCTGCTCGGTCATGTCCCGGTCGGGTCCGGCGATCAGGGTGACGGTGACCGCGCCCTGGCCGGGTTTTGCGGTCAAGGTCTGTACTAAGGCGTCGGGATAGGGTGCGGCCGCGTCGAGCATGGCCGGTACGGCAAAGTCGCGGTTGGCTGCGATCCGTTGCCGATCCGAGTCGGGTAGGTCGGTGCGGGCCAGCAGGCGTCGGCCCAGGGTGAACGCCTCGTCATGCCGGCCGATCCAGGACGCACACACCGCCTGCTCATCAAGTGCACGCCAGGTGTAAACCTCGGCGAAGTATCCGAGGACGAAGAGGTCTTCGTCGGGGAACGGGATGGCGGCGGCGCGCTGGGCGAACGTGTAACCAAGCCGGTAGCTTTGCTGTTTCCGGTATTCGGCGGCGATCGCATGCAATGCTTCGGCGCGGGTCGGTCGGAAAGCCGAGGCAGCTAGGTAGGCGTCTTCTACATCGGGCCACGGTTCGCCGAGCTCCTGCATCGCCGCCGCAAGCCGATACATTGCCCAGTAGATCTCCTCCTCATCGCCGCCCAGCTCGATACGCCGCGCGTACCACCTGCGCGCGGCGATGAAATCCTCCAACTGGAAACACGTCTCGGCGAGGAAGAACACCGACCGGGCGTCCGTAGGATCACGCTCGACCTCGGCCAGCCACCGATCACGGTCCGGTACGAACTTGTGCCTGAACAGTTCCCGCTCCCGGCGTTGCTGATCAACGCTGTTGTCTCGGCCGTCCGCCTCCAGGGGCAACTCGATGCACGAGACGTCAACTGCCGCGGTCTCGTGGGTGAGCCCGTCAAGGCTTGCCGACAGTGCGCGCTCGACGATGGCGACCTGGTCGCGCGCGGAGAACAACTGGTAACCCTGCTCGGCGAGCTCGCGTCGCGCCCGCTCGTCGGCGAGCAGTTCCACACAACGATCAACCAGATCATCGTAGGCGGCGAACGCGAACCGGACTCCAACTCGTGCTCCAAAGCCGGATCATCACCCCGCTCGGAGACCACCGCACGCTTGTTGGCCAGCAGATAGGACACCCGCGCGATCTCGAAGATCTTGGCATCCCAGTAATGCATGTTCAGCACGATCTTCGAACGCGCGATCCACGCATCACGACTCGCCCCGTAAACGCCCGACAACCATTTGACGCGAAGGCCCCGATCATGCAGGTCTTTCAGAACCGCGTACCGGCGCTCGTATGATGCGCCGTAGAAAAGGACGTCAATGTCCTCGGGGGCGTGGGTGATCCGGGTCAGCTCGGGGACATACCCGATCGGGACATATGTCGGCCGGGGCAGCCCTCGCGCAGCGAGGTACTCGATGTTGGCCTGACTGTAATCCCACGTCGGATAACGCCGGAAAGGGTCGAAGAAGGCCGGTAGCGTCGCCGATGGCAAGTCGTCACCTAGTTGCTCAAGGTTGTAGAAGATGGCGTTTTTGGGCGGCCCCAGGCCATGCCGGACGAGGACATTTCCGCCGAGGACGATGGTGCGGCGCTCGTCGAGGTCGAGACGATTGGTCAGCACCGAGTCATGCCCCAGCGCCACAAGAGCATGGTGCAAACCCTCGGCAACTTCATCAAATGCTTTGCTGTGCTGAAAATTCGGAGGTGACACAATCGCGACGGCGAAGCGCATGGGCGCAGATTATCAGGACCAAAACACTGGCCACGGTGCTGGACAATGAACTGTGGCGGATTCGAGCGGCCTCGCACTTGTATCGTCAAAGCCCTACCGGGGTGGCCTCCGGGTGACGTTGTTCCGATCTTGACCTGGGAGGTGATGACCTGTGCTCTCCAGGCTGTTGCGCACCGGTGAGGGGCGAACGGTTAAGCACCTAAGTAAGGTGCATGACCGGGTCGATGCCTTCTCTTCTGCTGCGGCTGCACTCAGTGAGACAGAACTGATGGCAAAGACCGCGGAGTTCCGTATCCGTCATCAAGCCGGTGAATCCCTGGACGACCTACTGGGTGAGGCATTCGCGGTGGCCGGGGAAGCGGCATTTCGTGTGCTGGACCAGCAGCCCTACTACACCCAGGTGATGGCCGCTGCTGGGCTGCACCTCAACATGCTGGTGGAGATGGCACCAGGTGAGGGCAAGACGCTGTCGTGCGCGCTGGCCGCCTACCTCAACGCGATCTCGGGACACGGCGTTCATATCATCACCACCGACGCCTATCTGGCGAATCGCGGCGCTGAAACCATGGGCCCGCTGTATCAGGCACTGGGGCTGACCGTGTCGGCCATTACCCCGCAGATGGGGATTGAGCAACGGCGCGCTGCCTACCGCGCAGACGTCACCTACGCAACCGTGAGCGAAGTCGGCTACGACTACCTGCGCGACAACATCGCCACCGTAGCCACCGCCACCGTTCAGCGTGACTTGAACGTCGTGATCGTCGACGACGCCGACACAGTCCTGGTCGATCAGGCGAACCATCCCCTCACTATCACCGATGCCGGAGTAACACGCGATGCGTCCGTGACGGAAGACGGCGCGCTGCGCGCAATAGTCCTGCTAAGCCGTTACTGGGATCGGTCGGTCTCGCGGCGCTCCGCAGCAGAACTCGAAGTCGACGCACCCGAAGACGAAGAACAGATCTGGGCCACCATTCCGGTGGCGAGCTTCTTCTCGCTGTATCGCAAGCTTGGCGCGATTACCTCGGTGGCCGGTCAGACAGGTACGGAGATCGCCGAGGTTTATCAGCTCCAGGGGGCGTCGGTCCCCAGCGCGTGGCCTTCTGCTCGGACAGATCATCCCGACCTGATCTACAAGACCAGAGAAGCCAAATGGACCGCCGTCGTCGATGACATCAGTGACCGGCATGAGCGAGGCCAGCCAATTCTGATCGGTGCCGCCGACGGCGACGCCGCGCAACTGAGCGAGCACCTGACCGAGCGGGGCATCCCGCACCGGGTCGCCGATTCCGGAAATCCTCGCTCGGCCAGCGTCGTGATCAGCGAGGCAGCACAGTTCGGTGCGGTCACGATCATCTCCGGGACCACCGGCCGGGGTGTGGACATTCCCCTGGACACCGAGCGTGGCGATGAAGTGCGCGACGGGGGCGGGCTTTACGTGATCGGCACCGGGCGATACCCAGCTGCACGCAGCGATCTGCAGCTGCGCGGCCGGGCCGGCCGTCGCGGTGAGCCCGGCGAATCCCGGTTCTACCTATCACTGCGCGACAACCAGGTGCAGCAATACAACCGCGACGCAGCCGAATCGCTGGTCGCGTTGCAAGGGTTGCCCGAGGACGCTCCGCTGGCTTCGAAGGCGGTCACGCGGATCATCGACACGGCCCAACTGCGAGCCGAAGACGGTCCGGTCGCCCGGCGGATCGACGAGCCGGTCTGGGATGCCGTCGTGGGCCAGCAACGCACAGTCATCTACAGCCGACGGCGTGAAATCCTCGATGAGCACGATCTGACCGCTGTGGTCCGCCGCCTGATCGACACCACGATCACGGCGTACGTTGCCGAAGCCCACGCTCAGGGCCGGGATCTCGACGAACTGTGGCGGGGGCTGAGAAAGCTCTACCCGGTGGGCATCACCTCTGCCGAGTTGGCTGATACCGGGGGCAGCCTTGCTTATGAAGACATGGTGGAGAGGCTGATCTCCGACGCGGAACGCGCCTACGCCGCCCGCGAGGCCGCAATAGCGACCACGGCCGGCCCTGGAGCAATGCGCCAGGTGGAGCGGGCCGTGCTGTTGTCGATCATCGACGGCCACTGGCGCGAGTACCTGCGTCAACTGGGCGATCTTCGCAGAACCGTCGGCTGGCGAGCACAGGCCAACTCACCAGGGATGCAGACTAGGCCGGTTGACTATTACGGCCAGGATGCCCACGCGATGTTCAGCGCGATGTCCTCGGCCCTGGACCGGGAGTCGCTACGCTGCCTGTTCAACGTCAAGGTGGTTCCCGCGGAACCGCCGAGCATGACGGAATGACCCCAGCGACACGGCGAGAGGGAGCCATTTGTTGGCCCAGTTGATATGTCCCCGTGTTGTTGGTCCGACTGATCTGTACCCGTGTTGTTAGTCCGACTGATCTGTACCCGTGTTGTTGTCCACGATTGCGAGAGTCGAGGGCAGAGTGATCAGCAGGAGGTCACATGCCCCTGTTGGAGGACCCGATTGATGGTCCAGTCGCTATGCGGCTTGGGGTTGGTGGGTCGTGGTCCACTGTAGGGCGAACTCGGGCTTCGGCGGGCTTCCCCTGATTCGGCTTCGCTACGGCGGGATGGGTGAGCACGTCGATCACCGTCCTGGCTGCCAACAACTTCAGGGACGGTGGCGGCCCCCGTTGACACAATGCTGTGGTCCAATATTTGGCCGCAGGGTCGCTAGCCTACTCGGTCGGCTTCGACCTTGAAGTACTGGCCGCTTCGCGACTGGACGGATGCCACCAGGAGGCGGCAGATGGCACTCGATGGGACGAGGCCATGCCCGCGGCGACGCGCAGACAGCCGAGTTGACCAGACTACGACGCCAGAGCAGTAGCGGGGACAGGCGAACCGCGGAGGAAAGCGTCGACGACCGCAAAAATTTAATGCTAGGTTCGTGATAAACCTGTTTAGACAGAGTAGAATTCACGCAGATGTCGCTCGACGCTCGGAGGAAGGCTTGAACGAAAACGAGGAATTAATAACGGTTCTCTATAGTCGAATGTTAAATCGCACTCCGTCTGAAAGAGAATTTCAGGAATGGGTTGCGGTATTAGAATCCGGCCAGTCGGCAGCCTCTGTCGTTTCCGCGTTTTATGAATCGCGGGAATATCAGGACAAGAAGAGCGTCAAGCCCGCGCACCAAGATTCAGGCCGCGGAAGATTGGTCCAGCGATACCTCAACCTTCTCGAGGCGTCGCTAACCGGCATGATTCTCGAAGATGCGCCGTGCGATTATTGGTCGAACGGTAAATTCGATCCCAATCAGCGCATTTTGGGGAGGGACTGGCCCTCGCTTTCGTTCTCGATGATCGGGAGTGCTCGCATGCGGAATCTACGCTACGCCTGCGAGACAGTGCTACTTGATGGTGTTGAGGGCGATTTTATTGAGACCGGTGTTTGGCGAGGCGGCGCCTGCATCATGATGAGGGCAATTCTGGGGGTATATGGCGATGGCACGCGACGTGTCTTTGTCGCTGACAGTTTCGCGGGACTACCACCGCCAGATCCTGTAAATTTCCCCGCCGATATGGGTGACGAGCACCATACCCACCGGCAACTTAGTGTGTCGCGCGCGGAGGTCGAGCATAATTTCCACCGCTTCGGGTTGCTGGACGAACGGGTTGTCTTCCTTGAAGGGTGGTTCAAAGATACGTTGCCAAACGCTCCGGTTGATCGGCTAGCTATATTACGGCTTGACGGAGATATGTATCAATCGACAATTGAAGCATTGGATGCGCTGTATCACAAGGTTTCATTTGGTGGCTTTGTGATAGTCGACGATTATTTCCTGCCGGCTTGCGCGAAGGCGGTTGACGATTTTCGTGAACGTTACGAGATCGCGTCGCCCATACTGCCGATTGACGGATGGGGCACGTACTGGCGCGTTGATCATGCGCCGATCCGATAACTCTGTCCTTGGCGCCCCCTGTATGGTTGCCGTCAATGGCGGCGAGGAGCTCGACAATTTTCGGACAGTGAGATTTCGGTTTCTCAGGCCGTTTTCTGTTGGTCGAGCCATTCCAGCCCTACCTCATTCGGTGTGCGATATGCAATCGTGGAATGGAGTCGAATCTGGTTGTATCGCAATTCGATGTAGCGGGCGATATCCTTTCTTGCGTGCTCGCGCATCGGGCACTGTGTTCGACCGAAGTACGCCCAGTTCCTTCGTCAGCGCGGCGAATTCCATGGACAAATACTGGGTGCCGCGGTCGGAATGGAATATGGTCTCGCCGGCGGTGAATGCGCAATTGCGGGCCGCCATGACCAGCGCGTCGGAGACCAGCTCGGTGCGCATGTGGCCGGCCATCGCGTAGCCGAGGACCTTCTTGGCGAAGCAGTCCAATACCGTCGCCAGATACAGCCAACCCTCCCAGGTCCGGATGTGGGTGATGTCGCCAACCAGCCGACGGCCCGGCGCGTCGGCAGTGAAGTTGCGGCCCACCCGATCCGGCAGCGACCCGGCGTCAACGGCGATCGTCGTCGTCGGCCGACACGGCCTGGGCTGACATGCCACCAGGTCCAGCTCACGCATGATCGCCCGGACCGTCTCGGGTCCACCGTCGTGCCCCAGCGAGCAAGCCGGGCGTGGATCCGACGGTGACCGTAGGTGCCGTCGGAATGCTCGAACGCGAACCGCCTGAGTTTCGACGTTTGGCTTAGTACCCAGGTTTGACCTGACTTAGCTCACCTTCGGCCATTTTTTGATATCGCGGTTCGCTGACCTGCCAGTTCTCTGCGCTTTAGTGCCCTGTTTGGGGCACTAAGCGGGTAGTTTCGGGCGGTCAACGGCGCCACTCAGCCCTCGGTATGCGCACCCCGATAGAGTTCGAACTGCTACACCAAACCACCCAACCCGTGGCCTGAAACCCAGCATGGCGACTCCACCGAATCCGGGGCACATCAGAGTCTCCGGACACGCCGGGGGATTCACACCTGTCGATCGGACTAGGTATCCGCGCTTGTCAGGCTGGGCACCGCGTCGCGTTCGCTAGCGCCGCCCAATGGGTCGACCGCCTCGCCGCAGCCCACCACGCTGACCGGCTCCAAGATGAACTCATCAAGCTCGGGCGTGTGCCACTGCTGATCATCGATCTATGCCGACCCCGAAACTATGCCGACTGCTCTTCGAGTCGCTGAGCGAAGTGCCTGGTTAGCGCGGTGTTGAGCGGCTCCTGAGTTTTGAATTGCTCGGCATAGTTCCAACGGTGTGGTGACGCTTCTGTGGTGGAGCACGGTGCTCCGAGACGGAGGTGTGGTCATGTCGGGAACTCGCAGGAAGCCCGGTCGGATGGGACCGCTTATCGGATGTCAATGGCCGGGTTGAAGTATCCGCTGGTGGCCAGGTAAAAGTATCCACCCCGTGCGGTGGTTTTTAGGGTTGGTGGTTCTCCTTTCGGGCGTCTTTCATGCGGTAGGACTGGCCGTCGGTGACGATGACGGTGGCGTGGTGCAGGAGGTGGTCGAGGATGCTGACGGCGGTGGTCTGTTCGGGCAGGAACCGGCCCCATTGCTCGAAGGGCCAGTGTGACCCGATGGCCAGGCTGCGCCGTTCGTAGGCGCCGGCGACGAGGCGGAACAACAACTGGGTGCCGGTGTCATCGAGCGGTGCGAAGCCGAGTTCGTCCAAAATGATCAGGTCGACCCGCAGCAGGGATTCGATGATCTTGCCGACGGTGTTGTCGGCCAGGCCGCGGTAGAGGGTTTCGACGAGGTCGGCGGCGGCGAAGTAGCGGACCTTCAGGCCGGCGTGGATCGCCGCGGTCCCCAACCCGATCAGGGTGTGGCTCTTGCCTGTCCCGGCGGGACCGATGATAGCTAGATTGCGTTGTGCGCGTATCCATTCCAGACTCGACAGGTAGTCGAACACCCTCGGTGGGATCGAAGAGGCAGCCACGTCGAACGAGTCCAACGTTTTCGGGACGGGGAAGGCGGCGGCCTTCAGTCGGTTGACGACGTTGGAGGCATCGCGGGCGGCGAGTTCGGTCTCGACCAGGGTCCGCAGCACCGCTTCGGGGGTCCAGCGTTGGGTTTTGGCGGTGATCAGCACCTCGGGTGCGGTGCGCCGGATCGCCGCCAGCTTCAGCCGCCGCAGCCCAACATCAAGGTCAGCGTCCAGCGGCGGAACTGACGGTGGTGCGACGGGTTTGGTAGCCGTCAATGGTGCTGTCTTCGTCACGAGATCACCTCGCCGTCAACGACCGGTGTGATCCGGTAGGCGTCCAGCGAGCGGGTCGGGGCGACCGGCAGATCCAGGATCAACGCGTCCCCAGCCGGGCACGGCTGCGGAGTGCCGGTCCCGGCGGCCAGGATGGACCGCACATCGGCGGCACGGAACCGGCGGAACGCCACCGCCCGGTGCAACGCCGCCACCAGGGCGTCGGTGCCGTGGGCGTCGCCCAGGGCGAGCAGGATCTCCAGCTCCGATCCCAGGCGGGTATTGCCGATCGCGGCGGCCCCGACCAGGAACGCTTGCGCGTCGGCGCCGAGGTCGCAGAACTGCTTCTCCACAATGGTTTTCGGGCGTGGTCCGCGGCTCGGCGCGGGCCTGGGACCGTCGTAGTGCTCATCGAGGATCGACGCGCTGCCCGGTGCAACCAGTTCGTGTTCGGCCACGATCACCCCGGTGGCGGGTTCGACCAAGCAGACCGCGCCGTGATCGACCACCACGGCCACAGCGGTGCCGATCAGCCGGGTCGGCACCGAGTAGCGGGCCGACCCGTAACGCACACAGGACAACCGGTCGACCTTACGCAACACCGACGGTGTGCCGATCTGCAGGCGTAGCGATGGCAGTGGTTGCAGTACTTCACGTTCGGCGATCAGCCGCTCGTCGGGGATGGCCTGGATCTCGGAGTGGACCACGGCGTTGACTTCGGCGCACCACGCCGCGGCCGCGGCGTTCGCGGCCCTGATATCGATCGGCAAGCCGTCGACGGCGGCCTGGGTCAGCAGCGGGACCGCGAGGTCGCGTTGGGCGTAGCCGCACAGGTTCTCCACGATGCCCTTGGACTGCGGGTCGCCTGCGTGGCAGAAGTCCGGCGCGAACCCGTAATGAGTGGCCAGCCGGACGTAATCCGTGGTCGGGACAACGACGTTGGCGACGACCCCGCCCTTAAGGCAGGCCATCCGATCGGCCAGCACCCGGGCGGGGACCACCCGAGGTCAACCCGTCGGGCACCGTGGCCTCCCACCGGATGACCATCGCCCGTGGCTTCGCCCGGCACATGTCCGGACTGGGCTCGCGCACCGAGATACCCCCTTTCGGTGTGACCGGTTCACGGCGACGCCGCCACGAGCCCTACATCTTCAGCCCCAACGACATCAGCGTGCTGCTGCGCGGCGCTCAAGGCCTACGGACGCGGTTCGCCTCGGCGGCCCATCACAGCGTGATCGGGCTGTTGCCGCCACCGAGATGCGTGTCAGTGAAGTGATCCGTCTCGACCGCACCGATCTCTGCCCCGCCGACGGGCGGCTGCTGATCCGCGAATCGAAGTTCGGCAAGTCCCGCATGGTACCCGTGCATCCCTCTGTTCTCGGAGCATTGCAGCGCTACGCCGAGCTGCGCGACATTGTTCACCCCACACCGACAACGCCGAGCTTCTTCGTCTCCAGCCGTGGCAACAGGATGGTCTATCCCACGGTTTACGCGGTGTTCCGAAACCTGTGTGACGGTGCGGGAATCGGTGCGGACGCGCCGTCGCGGCCACGGATTCACGACCTGCGGCACACCTTCGCCATCCGCACCCTGATCGGTTGGTATCGCGCCGGAGAAGACGTCGAAGCACGGCTGCCGGTGTTATCGACCTACCTGGGTCATCGGGATCCGCGCTGGACCTACTGGTATCTGTCGGCCGCCCCCGAACTGTTGGGGTTGGCGGCCGCACGCCTGGAAGCCGCCACTTCAAGGGGCACCCGATGAGCCCCGTCGCACCGACGCTGCAGGCGTTCTTCACCGACCGGCTCATCAACCAGCGCCAAGTCAGTCCACGCACCATCGCGTCCTACCGCGACTCGCTCCGGCTCCTGGTCGGATTCGCCCAGGAACGTACCGGCAAGGCGCCCTCCCGGCTGGAGTGGAACGACCTCAACGCCGAGCTGATCGCGGCGTTCCTCGACCACCTCGAAGACACTCGGCACAACAGCGCACGCACCCGAAACCTCCGGCTGACCGCGATCCGCTCCCTGTTCGGGTAGGCCGCGCTACGCCACCCCGAGCACGCCGAGGTGATCCAGCGGGTCCTGGCGATCCCGGCCAAACGATTCGACAAACAACTCATCACCTTTCTCACGCCGACTGAGAGCGACGCGCTCATCGACGCACCCGACACCAATCGATGGGAAGGCCGCAGAGATCGTGCACTGCTGCTGTTGGCGACCCAGACCGGGCTGCGGGTCTCCGAGCTGACCGGTCTCAACTGCGACGACGTGACGTTCGGAGACGGCTCCAGCGTTCGCTGCCTGGGCAAAGGCCGAAAACACCGTGCTGTTCCACTGACCACGACAACCCAAGCAGTG
The DNA here is from genome assembly GCF_020181635.2 of Mycobacterium zoologicum. Lineage (NCBI taxonomy): Bacteria > Bacillati > Actinomycetota > Actinomycetes > Mycobacteriales > Mycobacteriaceae > Mycobacterium > Mycobacterium zoologicum. Next base: position 44,709 of record NZ_JAYJJS010000036.1, read on the forward strand.
CTACGCGTTTGGCTCACCGAGCGTGGTGACGCGCCCGATCGATCAACCCCTGTTTGCGACCCGGACGGGACGCCGCCTCAGTACCGACGCAATCGAACGACTCGTCCGATTGCATGCGATGACCGCCGCGCGAACGTGCCCCACGATCCGACCGGCCGAACTGCACCCGCACGTGCTGCGGCACAGCTGCGCAATGTCCCTGCTGCAAGCCGGAATCGACACCGCAGTCATCGCCCTGTGGCTCGGCCACGCCGACATACGATCAACCGGCATCTACCTGCACACCGACCTCACCATCAAACAGCGAGCGCTCGACGCCATGACCTCGACCTCAGTCAAACCCGGCCGCTACCGCCCACGCGACAAGCTGCTCGCCTTCCTGGAAGGCCTGTAACTATGCTGATCTAAACAGTAAAAGAACTATCGAGATCCCCACCGCTGCAACCAGTTCAGTATCGATCACCGGCAAGAGTCGGCATAGTTTCGGGGTCGGCATAGGTCGATTTATCCCGACATCGGGATAAATCGACGAAGTCGGCTACATCCGACTTGTTGAATATGTTCCAGGCACCACGGCTCTCGAGGCCTAGCGTGCTCAGGGTGCCGGTGGTCTGACTCGGGCTACATCTGCCGCCTTCGGGCTGGCTCGGAAAGGGCGTGTCGAGCCGCCGGCACCCGCTGTGGTGTGGCTCAACAGAGGCATGCGAACGCACACTCGAAGTCGGATTGCCCACCACGGTTTCCTCTCACGCCAGAAGGAGAATCGTGACGATCATCGGAATCGACCCACATAAGAGCGTCCACGAAGCATGCGCGCTTACCGAAGGGAAGCCAGATCGACTGCGCATTAACGCAACTCGATCCGGCTATCAGAAACTACTTGCCTGGGCTCAGCGCTTCCCAGACCGCAGGTGGGCCGTCGAGGGCGCTCACGGGCTGGGCCGTCACTTGGCCCAGTTCCTCGTTGCTCAAGGCGAGTCAGTAGTCGATGTTCCATCGTTTCTGTCAGCCCGCGTCAGGGAACTCAGCCGCGGAGGCCGCCGCAAGACCGACGCAATCGACGCTCAGGCGACCGCTAGAGCAGCCTACGATGCCGACACATTGCACCCCGTTCTGCCCGAAGACATCACCACCGTGATAGCCATGCTCAATGAGCGCAGATCCAACCTCACCGGCCAGCGCACACGCACGGTCAGCCAGTTGCACGCCATTGTTCGAGATTTGGTTCCAGGCGGCCACGACGGTGAGATGACCGCCCTGACCGCCTCCCGACTCCTGCGTACCGTTCGGCCGAACACACTGGTCTGCGAGGAGCGCAAAGCCCTGGCCCATGATCTGCTCGCCGACATCCGGCGACTCGACCGTCAGCTGAGTGACGTCGACAAACGTCTCGACTCAAGTCTGCTCGTGCACGGGACAACGCTCACCGAAATCGGTGGTGTCGGACCGCTTCTCGCGGCCCGAGTCATCGCCCACTCCGGATCGATCGATAGATTCGCCACCGAAGCTCATTACGCAAGCTACGCCGGAGTAGCCCCGATTGAAGTCGCTAGCGGCGAACACAGTCGCCACCGGCTATCCCGAGCGGGGAACCGCCAACTGAACTGCGCCGTGCATCTGATTGCCCTGCAACAAGTCCGCCATAACCGCGAGGGCGGCGGCGACTACTACCGCCGAAAACTGGCTGCCGGCCGCACTCACAAAGAGGCGATGCGATGCCTCAAGCGGAGAATTGCCACCAAGCTCTACCGCCGAATGTTCGCAGATCAGAAGCGTCACGCTCGACCGCATTTCACCGCGGCTTGACACACAGAGGCGCCCCTTCGAACCCGAAGCTGCCAACCTGTTTTTCCAGCTCACCTCCGCTCGCTACGAACGAGCCAGCCTCATCGTCACCTCCAACAAGCCCTTAGGCCGCTGGGGCGAGGTCTTCGGCGACGACGTCGTAGCCGCCGCCATGATCGACCGCCTCGTCCACCACGCCGAGGTCCTCTCCATGAAAGGAGACAGTTACCGACTCAAAGACCGAGACCTCGGCCGCGTCCCCGCGGCCACAACCACCAAGCAAAACTAACGAGGAGGGGGCCATTTTCAACCGACGAATTGGGGTCCAAATTCACCCGACGTTGACACTATCCGCTCAGCCAAGATCAACGAGCTCTATTGCCGACTGCGTGCCACCGCGCTGCGGTAACCTTACGCAACAGATTTACACACCCCAAGATCGGAAGAGTCATCTTCATGCATCCGTACCGCAATGCGCCGGGCCGTTCTTTCTGGAGCCGATCGGTGTCTTCGGGCTTCGATGTCCGCCAACTGGTGGATCACGATGGGCCGCTGATCCGGCCGGGTGAACCTGTTGCGTCCGCCGGCAGTTGTTTCGCCTCCAACCTGGTGCCGTTTCTGGAGCGTGCGGGGTTCGAATACCTTCGGGCCGAGAGACGCAATCCCGCGTTCTCGGATGTCCACCCCGAAAACCTCGGCTACGAGAAATTCAGCGCAGCGTACGGAAATATCTACACGCCGCGGCAGTTACTTCAACTCCTGCGGCGTTGCCAGGGATCCTTCAGACCCGCCGAAGACCGCTGGCACACCGATGCGGGCGTGATCGACCCCTTCCGGCCCGGACTTCGCTATCACGCGCTCACTGACGCCGAGTTCGACATGCTCGGTGCACAGCATCTGCGTGCGGTCCGGCGGGTGTTCGAGGAGGCCAAGGTCTTCATCTTCACGCTGGGCCTGACCGAGGCGTGGGTTTCGCGCCTCGACGGGGCGGTTTTTCCGGCCTGCCCCGGGACAGTCGCCGGCACGTTCGACGAGGCACTCCATGCGTTCGTCAATTTTTCAGTGGACGAGGTCACCTCGGATCTCGACGCGTTCGTCACCGAACTTCGCGTATTGAATCCCGGTGTTCGCATCATTCTCACGGTATCGCCGGTGCCGCTGGTGGCCACCGCAACCGGGAAGCATGTGCTCCTGTCGTCCACCTACAGCAAGGCCGTCCTGCGGGCGTCCGCAGAGGAGATCGTGCGACGCCACGCCTTCGTCTCCTACTTTCCGGCCTTCGAGATCGTCACGGGGCCACAAGCCCCGGATCTTTACCTGGAGGCCGATCGGCGCAGTGTTACACAGGAGGCCATCGCTACCGTGATGACCGCGTTCCTCGCGGCATGCGATGCCGTGGACGAAGCCGCCCAGGTGGTGAACACGGAGCGCGAGGAGGGAGACTCTTCACGTCGGCTTTCACGGGCGCTGAGCCAGGCGGAATGCGAGGAGGCGATGGCCGATATGCCGGCGAACCCGGTCGGCGATGCTGCGGAAGAGACTATCCGGAACCTCTATCTGCACCTGCTCGCGCGCTCACCCGGGGAAAGAGAGCTGAAGAACTGGGCCGCTGCTGCGCGCAGCATGTCGATGATCGATCTCGTCGAGCGGTTCGTCTCGTCGGACGAGTTCAAGGGGCGCCTGAAGGATGTTCCGGCATGAGCGTCAACGAGGGCAAGATGCGGTTGCTGATCGTCGGTAATTCTCACGTCAACTGCTACGGCGGGCATCTCGGCCGATCACCCGATGACTACGAGATGAATCCGATCGACGAAGGTCGAGGATTCATGAGGATCGGCGGTGCACCTGCGAACCCGGCTTACTGGGACGCGGCCTTCGAGCTGGCCAAGACTCTCCGCGTGGCACTCTGCTTTCAGGGCAACCAGCACACCGCACATTTCATGTTCCTCGACACACCGTTCGACTTCGCTCTGGCGTCGCACCCGGGGCTGGTCGTGGACCAGGGAGTCGAGCTCGTCCCCGAGCTGCAGGTGCGCGAAGTGTTCCAGCGTTCAATGAACCACCTCGGGATTGTCCTGACGCGGATGCTGGATAACGGCGGGCCGCGGCCGATCGTGCTGGGTACGCCGCCCCCGAAAGGGGACAACGAAGCCATCCGCCGCGGCATGCAGTTGCGTGGCGAATTCGCCACCGAGTTGGCCAATCTCCGCATTGACCCGGAAGAAGCGCGTCTTGCACCTGCATACCTCCGCTTGAAGCTGTGGTTGCTGCTCCAGGAGATGATGCGCGAGACCGCAGATCGCTTCGCGGTCGAATTCTGGCCGGTAAGCGCATCGGCGATCACCGAGGACGGGTACTTGCGGCCAGAGTACTGGAGCGAGGATGCGACACATGCGAACTCTGCATATGGCGCATTGATGTTGGATGAATACGAAAAGCGCCTGTCCGTGCTCTGACCACCGGTTCTCTGCTGACGTGTTTCTGACTTTGTGATCGAGACTCGCGTTTGGCCAGACAACATGTCCTTGAGGCAGGCGGGTGACACGATTCCAGAACTGGACCGCGATGTCGCTCATGGAGGTCACGCCACCGGTGTCGAACGATGCCTCCTGACTTGGGTCACATCGGCTCATCTCCACAGAGAGCAGCGCGCTGAACTGGGGTGATGAGCCGACGTGACCCAAGTCAGGCCAGAAGTCCCCGGACTTCAGCAGAAAATTCTGGCCCGCCTCAACATCCCCGAACCGGGGCACTAACCCGGATTTTTCGTGGATTGCTGCCGGTAGGGGCGTGTAGATAGGCGAAAGTGCCTGTCCTGCAAGGGATAATTGGACTTGTCTACGGTTCAACCATTCCTACGGGAAGGCACTTCGCAGGTGAACACTATCGCGGGCCGATCGAGGGTGAAAGTTTCCGCGGACGGCCAGGGTGTCGTGTCGCATGCGGGGATGGGCCTGCTGCGTGAGTTGGCCGACCACACCGGCCTATCGGCGCTGGTCACCGCCGCGTTGGCCGATACCTACCGCGGTCCTTGGCGCCACGCTCCCGGTGATGTCTTCGCTGATCTGGCCGCCGCGGTCGCTGATGGGGCGGACTGCATCGACGGGGTCGGACAACGCTGCGGCGATCGTGAGCATGTCTTTGGTCTGAAAGCCTCAACCACCACGATGTGGCGACTGGTCGATGAACGTATCGATGCCGCACATCTGCCGCGGAT
>NZ_JAYJJS010000037.1:0-36134 GCF_020181635.2 Mycobacterium zoologicum
TTACGTGATGCATGGATCAGATTTCGCGGGCATCTTGACTTGATGCATCACGGTCTACGTTCTCAGCGTGCGTCGTAAGGGTTGGACCGTCGATGCGGCACGCTCGCATCCAGACGCTGGCCGCTGGGTGCACGGCTGCTGGCCGGGCCTGCCGCGGTGCGCAACCTCTGAACCGCTGCACACATCAACCCCCACCCCGGGTTACCCTCCCGGTGAGGGTCCCTCGGCACTCTCCTGGCCGAGGGCACCTCACCAAACGACACCGCCCCCAACCACAGGTTGGGGGCGGCATTCGTCGTTCTACGCGGGTGGGTATTGGCCGTAGAAGCCGCGTTCGTCGCCAGCGAGTGTCCATTCGTGCTCACGGTCTGCGCGGGCTGCGATGGCGGCGTTCTCGGCGACGATCTGAGCGCGGCGCGCGTCGGAGGCCTCGACCGCACGCTTGGCCAACCACGCCCCGCCGACGATCGCGGCGAACAACACGATCCACCAGAAGTACGCGCCGATGATCCCGATGACGAACAGGACGGCGATGAACTGCTTCACGGGCACGATTCGGTGTCGATGCGGACGACGCCGAAGTCGATGTTCGTGTCCTTGGTGATGGTCGATCCCGGCGGCGGCGTGGATGAACAGACCTGCCAGTTGCGGTCGAGAACCTGATTGCGGGCTTTCCCGGTGAGGTCGGTCGAGCTGGTGTAGAAGATCGCGTCGGCGGTGATCCGTTGGATCTCGTCCTGGGCGAACTGAAGGTTCCGGCCTATCAGGTTCGGCATCGTCCACGACATGGCCGCGGGCGCGGGCTCGTCGCCTGCCGCGGCCGGCGCAGGTTCAGACGCCGCGGCGGCCGGTGCGGGCTGATTGATCGTGACCGTGCTGGTATGAGTGACCGTCGCCGCCGGCGGGCTCGGTGGGCTGCTGCACGCGGCGAGCGTGACGGTGCCGAGAGTGAGGGCTACGGAAGCTGCAAGCATCCTGTGCATCGGGGAATCGTAAATCATCAGCTCAGGCATGGGGGTCGCCCTCGTCGCCTGTGGTTTTCCGCGCGGTCTTGTTTCGGGGGATCAGGTTGCCGAGTGTGGTCCGGCGCGGCGGCGCTGGGTCGTCCTCGTCGTCGAGTTCATCGTCGCCGTCCCATCCGTCGTCGTCATCGACATCGCGGGGTTCCGGCTTGGTCGCGTTCCAGAGCAGTCGCGTTCCGGTCGCAGCGACGCCTACGCCGACGACGACGAGGTAGAAACCGATGCCCAAGTTGGCCACCTCGGTCGGTCCGTCGGCGATCATGGTGCCGTCGAGACCGACCGAGTGCAGGGTGCGAGCGTCCTTGTTCACCCAGATGAGTAGCAGCCAACCGGCGCCAAGCAGGGGCAGTATCCGAGCGGCGAGACGGTAATTCTTGTCGCCGTCGTCCGCGCTGTAGGCGCACACGACGACGCCGACCGCCAGCGCGATCAGGATCCAGCCGTCGGCAGACTGAACCATCGTGTTGCCCTCGATGCGCAGGAACCGACGCGATTCGTAGGTGGGCAGGAAGGTGCCGACGGCCATGGCCAACGCCCCGAGTGCCGTCAGGCCGAGTGGAAGCGGATTCTTCATGGCGTCACCCGCCGATGTGGGCCAGCGGGGCACCAAACGGCAGGTACCAGCACGATGTGAATTCGTCCCATGAGCAGCACCGTAAACTTTTCTTGATTACCCCGGAACAAAATCCGGCAAATTGCTCGCTGGCCCACAGTAGGTCGCTTACCGCACTACCCTTGCCGGTGCCCCGCCTCGGTGTCGCCCCTGATGGCTGAACAGACGACCGGTCTCAGCTGTTGATAGCGCCACAGTCCGACACGACATGGTTGTTGGCGATGCTGCGTAGATACCGGGCGTCGGTCATGTGCAGCACCGAGCCTCACTCGCCACGACCGCCGGCGTCTTCATACTCGGCGAGCGTCCAGCAGTCATCGGCGGTCGAGACGGTGACGCCCGCGCCGGCCAGTACGGCCAAGGGGAGGCCGGCGCGGCGTCACCAGCCAATCCCGTAGTTCCCCGGCCGCCGGCCACCTACGCGCCAACTGACCGGCCCACGACCGCGGCCGTCTGCCGCTTAGCCTCGAGCCGGTCGACTGTCCGCCGCCAACCCCCGAACGACGCCCGCTGCTCGAACGCCCGCTGCCTCGGCGACTCCGGTAACCCTGTCGGTGCCACGGCGTATCGTGCCCGCACCTGCGCCGCCAGCACCGAGCAGTCGGCCGCGTGCCGCACCACCGCCAGCACCGCGCGGCCCTGGCTCACCGACTCCGCTGCCGCACCACATACCCCGCACGCGAACAACTCCACGCCGCCGAGGGTAATGCGGCGGACGGCGCAACTGACGATGACGCGACCCCGATCGCCGGAGCGAGACCGCGGCGGTCCTTTTGCTGCTACTCCGTATTTTCCCCGGATAAACGCCCGCGACACTCCGCGGACCGAGACGTATCATCGCGCACGGTATACACACGAAATTGATTGCTACACAACATTTTAGCGAACCGAAGCGATCACCGGCGCACGCCTCGCAGCCAAGCTGAATACGCGGGTTCGATTCCCGTCATCGGCTCCACGAAATCGCGCCATGACGCGGCCTGCACAGGGCCCGACATCACGCACCCACTCAGACGGACTTCGTCGGCCCGATGTAGGACAGCACCACGTCGGACTCGTCGGTCTCGCGGGTCAACACCGCGTAGGAGCGGATGAACGACTCACCGACACAGCCGTCGATCTTGACGTGGAAGTCGCTGATCATCACCCACGGGTGGGCCCCCTTGAACACCTTCTGGTGCACCGGCACGATGAACACCAGGCCGGGCTTGAGCCCGACGGTGACCACGCCGGTGATCGGGGTGGCCATGCCCGGGAGGAACTGCAACGGCGCACCCGGCTCCGGCGGGACCGGCAGCATCGCGCTCAACGCCGGGATCGCACCGACCGAACCGGACATCGTGACACCGTTGGCGGTGCTCATGTCGATCCCGCAGCCGATCTGGAACCCCGCCTCCAGAACCCCTTCTGGAGTTGCGCCCGCCGGTCCGATCAGCTCGGCGAAATACGTTCCGCTCGCCTTGTATTCGCGAGACGAGATGGCGGTGGTCAGCGGCGGCACCGGAATCTGGGTCTCGTCCTGGGTGCCGACGACCAGCGTCCACCCGTCCGGGGTTCGGATCGTGGCAGGCGGGTTGGCGAATCCCGACTTGACCATCGCGGCAGGTTCGGCAATCGGTTCGGGGGGCGGTTCGGCAACCGCCGAGGGCATCACCAGACAGATCATGCAGGTCATCACGGTTGTCACGCGACGTAGACCGCTCATGATCGGCGCCATGGCCAACACGCTAGGGCGACTGGCGGGCAAACTCGGATTTCGCCGATTGCGTCGACAGACATCGTTGCGCCGTTGTGATTGCTCCGCAATATTCCTACCGTGGTTCCCGGGCGCAGCCGGCGGTACCCTGGGCCTCACGCGGATTGGCGAGTCCGTGGGAGGCGATGATGCGACACCAACTCATCCACACTGTGGCGGCCGGCGCGATCGGTGTGTTTGTTGCGTTGGCCGGCGCCGTGGCGGCACACGCCGATCCCTCTGACCCGGGCCCTCTTCCGGCTCCGTCACCGCTCATCGATGACTTCGTTTCAGCGCAGATTCCGGCACTCCAGCACCCGGGCGATCAGACCTCGCAATCCAACGTCCAGGGCGGCAGCGTGGTCCGGGGCGGCATCGGGATGTACTGCCAGAACCCGGGCGTCGAATGCCGCCCGCCCGGCCGGTAGCGCGGTCACGGATACGTCGTCACCTGGCGGCACTCCCTGGTGACCACATCGCACTGAACCGGGTTCGTGGTCCAGCCACCGTAGGTGCCGGGCGTGTCCCAGGTCGGCATGAGCGGGCCCTGGTACGGCGGGGAGCCCTCGCAGTTCCAGTCGCCTTGGAACAGACACCGGGGAGCGGCGTCGGCAGGGAATGCCGCACCCAACGCGCCCACCGCGCCGAGCGCCCCGGCGGCCAACACAACCACAATCACCCTGATCATGGCCGTCAAGCTACTCGGGGACTCTGACACATTTCCCGCCGCCGGCTCCACGCCAAGCCGCCGCGCACAGCACAATCACCTCCTATGAGTCTGTTCCCGAAACCACGCGCCACCCTGACCGACGCCGACGTCGCCGACGCGCTGGCGCGTGCGGTCGCCGTCATCAACCCGCTGCTGGACCTGCTGTCGGAGGCCGACCCGATCGGCCTGCGCAAGCGCACCCGCCGGCTCCTCAAACCACCGCGCGGCCTGACGCAAAGAATCCGGCGGTGGCAACTCCGGCGCCGACGCAGGGAATCCGGCCGCGGACCCGGCGCCGCCGACCTCGCACTGAACGCCGGCGCGCAACTGATCAACGCCGCCGACCTGCCCGGCACCGCCGCCTGGGATGCGATGAGCCGCGAACAGCGCGTGCACTGGTGGGTGCACCGGGTCGGCGCGCTGAACACCCTGGTGGTCGCCGCACCGGGAGTCTTCGGCCCGCTGGCCCGTTTCCTGCCGGTGGGCGAGCTGGCCGGGTTCGTCAGTCACGCCATCGTGCTGTGCGCCCTGGCGCGTGAGTACGGCGTCACCGATCGACACGAGCAGGTGCGGCTGCTCTCGGAGGTGCTGTGCCGGCGGCCGCTGGCCGAGGACTTCGACGTGCCGGCGCCGCCCGATCCCGAGCCGCTGCCCGAGGAGCCGCCGCCCGGCTGGAAACCGCTCAAGACCATCACGTCGTCAACCCCGGTGGTGATCACCCGGACCGTCTGGCAGCTGGCCGGCATCCTGCGCGCGACGTTCGACGAGGTGGCCAAGCGCCCGCACCCGAACAAGTGGTACCAGCGGCTGGGGGCATTGCCCGGCCTGGGCGCGATCGCGGCCTACGCCGGCGAACGCGGTGCGCTGGCAAGAGCGGCTCGGGACGGGGTGACCTGGCTCGACGCGCACACGGCGCAGCAGCACACCGAGCAGACGCCCACCGAACAGATCTAGAAGACGCGCACCCAGTCGATCAGCATGTCGGCCGGGAAGCTGCCCCGACGGGCGTCGCCCGCGCCGGCGCCGCCGATCGCCAGGTTCAGGATCGGGAACACGGTGTAGCCGGGGTCGTTGAACGGCCATTCGCGGCCGGGCTCGTCGATGTTCTCGATACCCACGGCCGGGACGGAGAAGTAGGGCTCCATGCCCTCGACGTAGTCCTGCCAGAAGTACATGCCGCTGGCGTTCCAGGTGACCCGCCAGTTGTGCCAATTGCCGTCGACGGGAATCGGGTGGGTCTCGAACGCGGTGCCGTAGGGGTTGGCGTGCACGGTGGTGCCCGACGGCCACTCGCCGTTGCCGTACCACTCCATCAGGTCGATCTCGCCCTCACGACCGGGGTCGTCGTTGGACAACCACCACCCGGGCCAGCAGCCCTCGGTCTGGCAGTTCAGCTTGATCCGGGCTTCCCAGGTGGTGCCGATGCCACCACGCCAGTTGCCGTGCACCAGGCCACCGAAGAAGGTGTTGCCCTCGCGGGTACCGCGGATGACCAGGTTGGACTTGCCGTCGAGGAAGACGTTCTGGCGGCTGTCGCGGTACTGGTAGAAGAACTCGGGCCGGTCCCAGCCGACCGGGCGCCGGATCGGTGTGCGGTGGTTGGAGACGGTCCACCTCGACCGGTCCGGGGAGGAGCCGGCCGGGCCGTCGAACTCGTCGTGCCAGATGTAGCTGCCGGTCTTGGCGCCGGTCGCAGGGGGTGTCGCAGGGCTCGCAGAGGTCGTCGGAGCAGCCGGGTCGCCCGCCGCAGCCGGTGGCTGCCCCGGTTCTCCGGGCGTTCCAGGAGGCGCCGGAACGGCTCTGGCCTGCGGGTTCGGGGCAGCAGCAGCCAAGGCCCCGACGCCCATCATGAGCATGGCTTTGCGACGGTTCATCTCGGACACGCTGGCAATGTAACCCACCTGGGACCGCAGTCAAACCACAGCAGCCCCGGACACCAGTGGGCTATGTCACCTTGTCTCATCGAGGTCGTCATCGAGCACACCGACGGTAATTCCGTAGGGTAAAAATCGTACTTTTCGCATGGGATCGGGGTTGCGCTGGCTGGCGCGCAGCGCATCGATCTCGGCGGCGAAGACCTGCTCGACGCGCGCCGCGCCATCTTCGCCGACGGTGTAGATGGCCCACACGCCGTCGCCGTTCTCCCCCGCCGTGGACGGATCGGCACGCGCCGCCCGCGCCAGGTCGGCGAAGACCCCGCCCCAGCCGGCCCCTCCCCGGGAGGCGCCGGCGTGGGCGGCGAAGCGCTCGAACGCCGCGCGCAGCCCCTCACCCGCCTCGCGCATCATCCGATCCAGATCCTCGGAATCGAAGCCGAACGCTCCGTCCTCGCCCATGGCGCACTCCTTCTGGCACCCGCAGGCCCCTGCGGTCACACCCCAGTGTGCCTGCGACCGACTGTGTCCGGCCAGTATCAGGCGGCGCCGACCCGGTCGCGCTCGTCGATCAGCCGGCGCCCGCTGCTCAGGCGGCGGCGCATCGCCCACAGGTAGTAGCGCGACGGCAACCAGCGAACGGTCCTCGGCAGCAGGCGGTACACCGGGGGCAGCGCCGTCATCAGCGCGTCGAACAGCTTCTGGTCGCGGGCGCTCCAGCTCCAGTGCAGTTCCTCCCGCAGCTGCGGGGGCAGCAGGCCGCGGGTGATCCACCGATTCAACGGCATGCCGAGCCGGATCAGCAGGGGCGAGTCGCCGCCGGTGAACAGTTTGTGGCAGAACGCGCGCACGTGGTCGTCGATGGTCAGCTCGTCGAGCTTGCGCTCCCAGTAGGCATCGAATTCGGCGCGAGTCGCCGGCCACATCTCCGGTTTGACCTGCAGCGCGGTCCCGTAGACCGCCGACTGCTGATAGAGCCGTTCGGCGGTGGCATCGTCCATCGGACCCAGGAAACGCTCGTAGAGGTCCTGGCCGTTCTTGTACAGCGTGGCCGCCACCCACAGCTGCAGCTCGGCGTCGAAGCCGTTGTAGGGCACCGGGGCGTCCGGCTTCGACTGCACCGGGACGTGCGCCTGGTTGACCATCTTGGCCACGGCGCGCCGCTCCTCGTCGGTACCGAGGGTGGTGACGTAGATGTAGGTCATGGTGGTGCGCAGCCGATCCAGCGGCCGGGACAGCACGGTGCTGTGGTCGGCGACGCCGTGCCCGACGCCCGGCTCGGCCAGTTGCAGCAGCACCGTCACGCCGGCGCCGAGGAACAAGAAGCCCTCGCCGACGTAGTCGGCCAGGTTCAGGCCGCGGTCCACCGGTGGTCGGGACTGTCGAATCGGCATACCCACGCTCCCTAGTGATGCAACAATACGACGATGATTGTCGCATCGCTCGGCGTTGTTCGCAACGGCCGCTGGCAGTAGCGGGCGGTAGATTCGATGCCGATGTCTGCAAACCCGCTGTTCGTGCTGCTCGGCGCGTCAGACGAATCGAGCGCCGACGCCCACATCCTGCGGGCCGCGCTGGACCAGTTCGCCCTGACCGGGGTCCGGCGGACCAGCACCGACGACATCGCCCGCCGCGCCGGGGTCAACCGCGCCACCCTCTACCGGCGCCTCGGCGCCAAGAACGAGATCGTCGCGGCCGCGTTCCTCTACGAGGCCGGCCGGGTGCTGACGCAGATCGACTCCGGCACCGGTGTATTGGCCGAGAAACCGACCGGCGCAGAGATCGACGACTACATCGTGCGGTTCTGCACCATCACCCTGAGCACGCTGCGGGACAACCGGTTGCTGCACCAGCTGCTGGAGATCGACCGTGACGAGACGTTGCGGGCGTTGACCATCGGGGCCGGTGACGTGGTGGAGATGGCGGCGGCCTTCCTCGCCGAGCGCATCCGGCTGGTCCGGGAGCACTCCGGCGGGTCGACGGACGCCGACGAGATCGCTTCGCTGTCAGCGGTTCTGGCTCGATTGACCCAGTCGTTGCTATTGACCCCGGACGGGCCGCCGCAGGCTCGAACGCCCGAGGAGACGGCGGCGTTCGCCGCGTCGGTGCTGGTGCCGTTGATCCGCGGCTAATTCTCCGGGACCGTGATCGGAATCGGTATCGGCACCAACGGAATTCGCAGGTACTCGGTGGTCATCTGCACGGTGCTGGTCGGCGGCACCGTAGTGCTCGGCGGCGGCTGCGTGGTCGTCGGCGGAACCGTCGTGGTCGGGGGCACCGTCGTGCTCGTCGTCGGCGGCTGGGTCGTCGTGGTGGTGCTCGGCGGAACGGTCGTGCTCGTCGTCGGCGGCGCGGTCGTGGTGGTCGTCGGCGGTGGCTGCGTGGTGGTTTCCGGCGGCGGCGGCGCGATGGTGGTGGCCACGGGCGGCGGAGCCGGTTCACTGGTCGGCGGCAGCGTCGAGATAGGCGATGTCGGCAGCGGAACCACGACGGCGCTGGTCTCCGGCTCCACCGGGGTGGCTTCCTCGGTGTTGCGGGTCAGGCTGTAGAGAGCGCCGGCAACGGCGATCAGGGCTACCAGCAGGCCGATCCAGAGCGCGACCTTCGGCAGGTACGACGGGTGCCTGCGGCCGGGCACCGGCGGCGCCACGGCTGCCGGGCGCCGCCCGGTGCCGGGATGCTGGTCGTAGAACTCTTCGACGTAGGGCACCGGTTCCGCGCCGGCGCTGCCGTCTTCCTGCGACCAGGCGTAGGCGTCCACCACACCGGAGCCGGGGCCCGACGGAACCGTCGGCGCCAACGCGGTCGCTCCGATTGCGTCCGCTTCCTGGGTGACATCATCACCCTGCGGGTCGTACATATGCTGCTTACCTTGGATCGACAACGGCTAGGGTCTTGACCACGATAGGGGCACGGCGCGATGTGTCGCCACCGCCGAGACCATAGGGTTATACAACCGTTAGCGGCAACGACTTTCGGGTGCGGAACACGAATTTCGCGCCACCGCTGACCTTTGTCACCATCACCTCGGGCAGTTCGGTTGCTGCGGTGTCGGTTTCGCTCAGCTCAAGACTCCAGTCGGTGCCGTCACCCTCAACCGCCACCCGCAGGTACGGGTTCACTGCGGTCGCGATCGCCTGCAGCGGATTGATCGACTCCGGTGAGCACAGCGCGATCCAGGCACCGTCGTCGTGCGCGGGCGAGCGACGTACCGACAACACGCCGCCGGTGATGTCGGCCTGCACGTAACCGGCGGGATTGAGCAGCGGGTGCAGCTCGAAGGTGCGCAGTGCCCCGTCGATGTCGTCGGACAGTCGCATGGCGTTCTTGATCCGCATCGCGGCCAGCCCGGCCAGCCCGGTGAGCTGACGGCGGCCCACCGACGTCGCCAACTCGGCCCCTTCGCCGGAGTCCCCGCAACGGGCGCGTACCGCCAGCGCGAACGACAGGTACAGCAGGTGCATCTGAAGACACACCTCGTCGGCCAGCCGGACCAGTGCCGAATGGGAGAATGCGGTGAAGTCGACGTCGGCCAGCAGCGGCCCGGTGTAGTCCGCCAAGCCCTCATCGGACGGATCGATATCATCGAGTTCCCATGCGGCGGCCCGGGTTTGGCTGATCACCGCGAGCGCGGGTATCGGCTGGGCCGGCGGGTAGGACTCGTCGATGATGACAGTCCAGCAGCAGTGCGGCTCCCGATCCGACGGGGTGCGGGGCGGACGGTGCACCGGGCGACACTGCGCCTTGACATTGGTGGCGACGGCGGTGGCGTCGAACGTCGGGTCCTCGATGGTGTGGCACATGCCGAAGACGTAGTCCTCGCCCATCGGTTCCACATCGAGCAACGCACCGCAACTGGCCAACTCGAACTCGCCGTTCCAGCGGTCGTGGACGGTGAAGCGGAAGTCCATGAACTGCGGCGGTGAACCGATGTCGAACTGAATGCCCTTGAAGATGGTCGGCACGTCGTCGCCGACGAAGTTCAGCGCCCGCTGCATACGCTGGGCGTAGACAGGACTGGCGCCGGCCCACTCCTCGATGGCGATCTGCAGCATCTCCTCGCGGCCGAACTCACTGATGCACCAGGCCATTCCGGAGCGGTCGATCATGTGCCCGATCAGCAGCAGCTCGGGTACCAGCACGGCCAACTCGTCGCGCGTCAGCGACGCATACCTGGATTCGGTCACAGAGAAAAAATAGTTGGGACTATGTTATAAAGTCAACAATGTCCGTTTCCACTGGTCCTGCAGGCGCCGCCGGCCCCACCCGGCGAACCAGCGCGCCACGCAAACGCGGCGACGACACCCGGGCCAAGATCATCGACGAGACGGTGCGCTGCATCAACGAAGAGGGCTTCGGCGCCGCCACCGCCAAGCACGTCGCCGAGCGGGCCGGGGTGACCTGGGGGGTGATCCAGTATCACTTCGGCGACCGCAACGGCCTGCTGATGGCCGTGGTCGACGACGGGGTGGCGCGGCTGCTGACCAGCCTGTCGGCCGTCGACGTCGGCGGACTGGAGCTGGCCCAGCGCATCGAGACCGTGGTCGACACCGCGTGGCACTGCTACGCCAGCCCGACGTCGCTGGCCGCCTTCGAGATCCTGCGGGCCACCCGCGGCGGTCTGGGCGAGAAGTCCCTCGAGCACCTGTTGCAGATGAACTCCGCGATCAACCGGCTGGGTCGATTGGTCTCTGAAGACCCCGAGGATTCCGGTGTGGCCGAAGTCATCTGGGCAGCGCTACGGGGAATCGTGTTGGCGCAGATGATCGTCGGCGGAGCCTTCGACTGGCAGTCCGAGCGCCGCGCGCTGATCGATATGGTCTGCCACTACCTGCAGCGCGGCTAGCCGGTGCGCCAGTGCGCCGGAAGCGGCGCGGCATCGCGCCGCCGGTTGTGATACGCCACGGACGCCCCCAGCCAGCCGTTGCCGTTGGTCATCGTGATCATCGGCGTGCCGTCCTGGTCGTCGTCCTTGCCGCCTTGCTTGCGACCGCGCCGGGCGTCGCCCGACTCGCCCGGCACCGAATTCTGGCCCACGGTGGTGCCCATCATCGACTCCTGGAACACCGTTCCCGGCGGCATAACAGCGGCGGGAACGGGCAATCTGGTCTCCGCGGCAGCCAGCGTGAACGCCCGCGACTGCACCTCCGGGGCCGCACTGGCCCAGCTCGGCGGCACCGAGAGTCCGCCGACCGGAGTGGCCCGGCCCATCCCCAAACTCATCCCGGATCCCGGCACCGGGGTGGTGGACGCCGACAGCACGCCGCGCGGACCTAGCCCTCCGAACGTCAAGGCACCCTCCATCCCGCCGCGCACGAAGTTCAGCCGGCCCCAGCTGGCACCGTTGGCCACCACCGTGTACAGGCTGGAGTCGAAGCTGATGCCGCTGGCGGCGAGGCTGGTGAACGGCGACCACTGGCCGATCTCGTCGGTCACTGCCGCGAACCCGGTCGCCGGCGCAGCCGAGTTCTGGGCGAGCTGGGTCGCGACCGCCTGCCCGGTGCGGCCGGCGGCCAGCGACACCGCGGCGGACTGGTCGCTCAGCGCGGACGGCCGGGTGGTCTGCGGCGGCGGATCGTGCTGCGGCAGGACGCTCGCGGACAAGGCGGTGGCCGCGTAGCCGTACATCGCGACGGCATCCTGCGCCCACATCTCGGCATAGTGAGCTTCGGTGGCCGCGATGGCCGGGGTGTTCTGGCCGAAGAAGTTGGTGGCGACCAGCGTGGCCAGCAGCGTCCGGTTGGCGGCGACCTCGGCTGGCGGCACCGTGGCACTAAACGCGGCCTCGAACGCCGCGGCGACCGTCTTCGCCTGTGCCGCAGTCTGTTCGGCCTTGGCCGCTCCGGCTTGCAGCCACGTCGCATACGGGGTCGCGGCGGCCACCATCGCCACCGCCGACGAGCCCGACCAGGCATGGCCGGTCAGGCCGGCGATCACGTCGGCCCAGCCGGCGGCGGCCGACTCCAATTCGGCGGCCAGCACGTCCCAGGCCGCAGCGGCCGCGAGCATCGGCGCCGCTCCCGGACCGGTGTACATCCGCCCGGAGTTCACCTCCGGAGGGAGTAGCGCAAAGTCCATGAGCTCGGTTCAGCCCGCCGCCGGCGGCCGCGGCACCACGGTTCGGCGGTGCGACGCGGCACGTGCGGTCGCGGCACCCAGGCCGCGGCCGGCCAGGGTGCCCAACATGGTCTCGCCGAACGCGGTCCCCGGCACGCCGCCGACGGCCGCAGGGACCGCGGCTGCGGGAAGAGGAGCCGAGGCCGACGCAAGCGTGGTCGGCATGGCCCAGCCGTGCGGCACCGACAGCGCCCCGATCTTGAGCGCATTGCCGGCACCGGCCGACAGGCCCCCGCCGCCCAGGGTCGCGCTGCCCAGCCAGGTGGGGCCCATTGCCCCCCGGCCCAGACCTCCTATACCCAGACCACCGTTCCCCAGGCCGGCGGGCCCGAGGAACGGCGGGTGCAGGATCTCCTCCAGGCCGCCGGGGTTCTCGGCGGTGAACGCCGTCAGGCCGATCCCGTTGTTGACGTTGCTGATCATGTTCGCCGTGCCCGACCAGCTGGTCATGGTGGCACTGGCCGCCTGGGTGGCCAGCCCGGTGTAGGGCGAGAAGTCACCGATGACCGACGAGACGGACGTGGCGTCGCCGGTGGCCACGGCGGACCCGGCCTGGGCGGCCGCGGTGGACTGGGCGAGTTGGCCGGAGGCGTTGGTGGTCTGCGGGGGCCGGCTGAACTCGCTCAGAGTCGACGCGGCCGCCGAGGAACTGGCGTAGCGGTACATCGCGGCGGCGTCCTGGGCCCACATCTCGGCGTATTGCCGTTCGGATTCGGCGATCGCCGGGGAGTTCTGTCCGTAGAAGTTGGTGGCGACCAGCTGGTGCAGCTGGGCGCGGTTGGCGGCGATCAGCGGCGGGGGAACCACCGCGGCCAGGGCTGTCGCATAGGCCTGCGCGGCGACCCCGGCCTGGCGCGCGGTCTGTTCGGCCTGGGCGCCGGTGCCGCGCAGCCAGGTCACGTAGGGAGCCGCGGCGGCGACCATGGCCGTGGCGGTCGGGCCCGTCCACGGTCCGGCGACCAATCCCGATGTCACCGAATCGAACATCGCCGCAGTCGAGTTCAGCTCGGCGGACAGTTCCTCCCACGCCGCGGCTGCGGTCAGCAGAGAGCCCGATCCCGGCCCGGTATACATCCGGCCGGAATTGATCTCCGGCGGCAAGACGCCGTAGTCCATCACATCTCCTCGATCAGCGCCGACAGTCGACGCCGATCTCACCAAACGGGGCGATGGTGAACTGAAGGTTACGAGTGCGTGGTCATTTGAATGACCGGTTAATGAACTGTTGAGTACCTGGCCACAAGCTGTGCGCATTCACAGGAAACCTGACAGCTCGTGTTCATCGGCCATTCACCTTGACGGCGCGGGCGGTTAATTCAGACCAGCGATGCTGAGTGCACTGTGAAACACACACTTGTGGCCACGCTGGGCGTCAGCTGCCTGTTGGCCTTCGCCGCGCCCGCGCACGCCGAGACCGACACGGACACGTTCTTCATCAGCGCCGTCGATGAGGCCGGCATCGAATACACCAGTCCCCAGGACGCGATCGGCGTCGCACATGAGGTCTGCGACTACCTGGCGGGAGGGCACCGCGTCGACGGCGCCGCGCGGGCCCTGCAGATCTCCAACCGGGCCCTATCGCCGAAGAAGACCGCCAAGTTCGTGACGTACGCCCAAGCCGCCTACTGCCCCGAACTGGCGACGGGATGAGGGAGGACACGATGACACGTCGCACGCTCGCCTACGCCGCCGTCGGGGTGGCCGCCGCGCTGGGCCTGGCCGCACCGGCATCCGCGGACACCGTGGACGGCAATTTCCTCGGCGCACTCGACCGCGCCGGGATCTCCTACCCGGACGCGGCCGATGCCGTGGCCGGCGCACACAGCGTCTGCGACTATCTCGTCGCGGGCCACAACCCCAAGCAGGCGGCCAAGGGCGTCAAGAACGCCAACCCCAGCCTGACACTGGCCACGGCGCATCAGTTCGTCAGCATCGCCAGAGCGGCCTACTGCGCCGAGCAGGACTGACCCGCCGCGGTCACTGGGCGATCGCCATCACCGCGCCGGGGCGCAACCACTGGATGACCTGCACCAGCTTGGCGTCGTCGATGGCCACGCATCCCGCGGTCGGACCGCCGTCGGTGGTGTGAAAGAAGAACGCCCCGCCGTCGCCGGGGTTGCGGGCGGTGTTGACGCCCATCACGACCGCGTGCTTGTACTGCGGGATCTCGAGGTTCTCGCTCTCGCTGGTATCGAACTTGCACTGCGCGCGTTTGCAGACCTGCATGGTGTTGAAGGTCGGGCTGTTGCCGTCGCCGTCCCACCAGTGATCCGGACCGACCTGCACATACTGCAGTCCCCCACCGGGATTCGGGGCCGTGCCGAACGCATACGGCAGGGTGAAGACACCCATCGGAGTGGCCGGGTAGCCGCTCTTGGCCTTCGGCGCCATCCCGGCCGAGCCCACATGGGTGGGGATTCCGGCGGCCACCGGCTGCCACCCCGAGGCGCTGCGCTGATAGACATCCATCTTGGCGTCCGAACCACCGACGCCGACAACGGAAATCACCTGGCTCGCGTTGCCCACGTTGGGGGCGAACCACGGGTTGGTGTCGGCTTGTGCGCCCGGGGCCGCGGTCAGGGTGGTTCCGACGGCACACACCGCGACGCAGAACAGGCTCAGGACTCGACGCATCCCCTCATCATCGGCGCATCCCGGAGCCGATTCAAACACCGCGGGGTCACGGCGTGCCGGGGTTTCACGGCTCCGCGCGACGCTCCAACGCCTCGACCGGCGCCTCACTCCTGAGCAGCCCCCGCGTCGACAGGTATTCGCGGAAGTACTCCCGATGCTCGGGGCAGGTCAGCCAGACCTTGCGGCGCTCGGGGGTGTGCAGTTTGGGGTTGTTCCACAGCATGCCGAAGGCCGCGTCGGCACTACAGCCCTTGCGGGAGCAGACGAGGGCCCCACCGGGTCGGCATTGCTACTGGTCATCAAGATCATCCTGCGGTGTGGGCCCCACCGGGTCAACCCGGTCGGCCCACGGCTGCAGCAGCACCGCCCACCCGCACAGATACGCCAACCCCAGTGCCCAACCCGCCAGCACGTCCGAGGGGTAGTGCACGCTGAGCGACACCCGCGAGGCACCTACCCCGGCCACCACCAGCACGCCGGCGCACACCGCGGCCAGCCGTGCGCGGCGGCGCAGCAACGGCAACGCCACCACCAACAGCGCGCCGACCCCGACCATCGCCCCGAGCGCATGCCCGGACGGAAACGACGACGACGTCGCCTCCACCAGCGCGGTCGTTGGGCGCCGCCGGCCCACCGCGTCCTTGGCCACCTGGGTGAGCAGGCCGGTCGCCTCGACCGTCACCAGTAGAAACAGTGCCGTCCGCAACCGGCCTCTGATCACCGCGACAATGGCCGCCACCATGGCCAGCACCCGGAAGACCGGCGGCGCGAAGACCGTGGACACCCCGTCCCAGAACCACACCCAGGCCGGGTATTCGACGCCGAGGTCGTGGCTGACGTCCGACGCGAAGGCGTCGACGGTGTACGGCACTATCCAGTGCTGCCGGTAGCCCAGCAGCGCCAGGACGAAGACCGCCACGGCGGCCGCACCCGAGACCAGCGCCCACCGCCGCACCCGCGAGGACGTCATCGCCTCACTCGCCACGGTGCGCGTCAACGGTGACCCGCAGGTCCGGCCACGGCGGGCGGCGCAGCACCGCCAGGCAGACGATCACCGCGGACAACAGCCCGGTGAGCACGCCCATCAACCCGATCCGGTCGACATTGACCGCAGGCACCCATTCGGTCCGGTCACCACGGATCACCAGCACACCGGCCGGCGAGGCGCTCACCCCGGAGCCGTCGCGGCCGGTGGCGCGCACCCGGGTGGCGGTGATCACCGTGGCGCCGTCGGGGGTCTGCAGCGGTTCCCCATAGACGACGCTCCCGGACGAATCGGTGGGCAGATAGTCGAGTAGTTCGGAACGTTTCATCGCCGGTGTCCCTTCGTGAGGCTCCTACCATGATCCCGTGCCTGATCTATCGTTCACCACCGAGGAGCGCCAAGCCGTGTACCGGGTCATCGCCGAGCGGCGGGACATGCGCCGGTTCGTTGCGGGCAGCACCGTCAACCCGGATGTGCTGGCCCGGCTGTTGGCGGCCGCACACGCGGCGCCGAGCGTGGGCCTGATGCAGCCGTGGCGCTTCGTGCGCATCACCGATGACGTTCTGCGGCAACGTATCCACACCCTGGTCGATGAGGAGCGTCTGCGTACCGCACACGCGCTCGGTGAGCGCGAGCAAGAGTTCCTGGCCCTGAAGGTGGAGGGCATCCGGGACTGCGCCGAACTGTTCGTGGTTGCGCTGGCCGAGGGCCGGCAGGCCCACATCTTCGGCCGGCGCACGCTGCCGCAGATGGATCTGGCCTCGGTGTCATGCGCCATTCAGAACCTGTGGCTGGCCGCCCGCGCCGAAGGTTTGGGCATGGGCTGGGTGTCGCTGTTCGAGCCGCAGCCACTGGCGGAGCTGTTGGCGATGCCCGCCGACGCCGAACCGGTGGCCGTCCTGTGCCTCGGCCCGGTTCCGGAGTTTCCGGATCGGCCGGCATTGGAGATCGACGAATGGGCCTATCGTCGGCCGCTGAGTGAGTTCGTCTCCGAGAACAGCTGGGATCTGCGGTGACCGACACCGACGAGGCCGACGCCGTCCGCCGGATCTGGTCGGAGCTCGGGCTGCCGGGCATCATCGACGTCCACACCCACTTCATGCCGAAGTCGGTGATGGACAAGGTGTGGAACTACTTCGACTCCGCCGGTCCTCTGGTGGGGCGCCCCTGGCCGATCACCTACCGCACCGATGAGGCCCACCGGGTCGCGACGCTACGGGCCTTCGGGGTGCGCCGATTCACCTCACTGGTATATCCGCACAAGCCGGACATGGCGGCATGGCTCAACCAGTGGGCGGCCCAATTCGCCGCGGAGACAACCGATTGCCTGGCCACGGCGACGTTCTATCCCGAACCCGGTGCACCGGACTACGTGGCCGCGGCCATCGATGCCGGAACGCGGGTCTTCAAGTCGCACATTCAGGTCGGCGACTACGACCCGAACGATCCACTGCTCGAAGCAGTCTGGGGAGCAATCGAGGATTCCGGTACCCCGGTGGTCATCCACTGCGGTTCCGGACCGCAGCCCGGACGGTTCACCGGCCCCGAACCCATCCGGCGACTGCTGCGCCGCCACCCGCGGCTGAGGCTGATCATCGCCCACATGGGCATGCCGGAGTACGGCGAATTCCTCGACATGTGCCTGGATTCGCAGGCAGTGCACCTGGACACCACCATGGCGTTCACCGCGTTTATCGACGAAAGTATGCCGTTTCCGGCCGAACACGAGCCGCGACTGCGGGCGGCCGGTGAGCGGATCGTGTTCGGCAGCGACTTCCCGAACATCCCGTACGGCTACCTCGACGCGCTGCGGGCGGTCACCGGACTTCCGGGCGTCGACGAGAAATGGCTGCGCGGCGCACTGCACGACAACGCCGCTCGGCTATTCGCTCTCGCGCTACCATCCGATTGACGCGCATCCGAGAAAGGCCGGAGAACGTGACCTCTGACGCCAACCCGATCAATCCGCCCCTTCCGGTCCCCGATGTCCCCAGTGCCGATGCCGATGAGCGCGGCCTGCCGGACCGCAGCGAGTTGTCGTTGCGGGAGAAGATGATCGTCGACACCTCGGCGTTCGCCGATCTGGGCCTGCGCACCATGGTCGCATCATTGGTGGCGGCGGCCATGATGCCCGCGGTGGTGACCACCGTGGCCGGCCGCGGCCAGTCCTACCTGGAGCGCGAGCAGTTGCAGTTCTACGCCGAGTTGGCCGCCCTCCGCGACCCGGCCCGCTCCTTTCCCGCACCGGCGGCGCTGCCGCGGATCTCCTCGCGGCGGGCCAATCCGCTGGCGGAACGGATCGCCCGCGGGACCGTCGAGAACGTCTCTTTCACCAGTGGTTTCGAGGCGGTCAACCCGGCCATGCGCGACACCTGGCGGGCCCTGAGCCGCAACAACACCGCCCGGTTCCAGCATTGGCGCCACGACGACGGCCCACGGCCAACCCTGTGCGTCATCCACGGGTTCATGGGATCGCCGTACCTGTTCAACGGGCTGTTCTTCTCGCTGCCGTGGTTCTTCCGGTCAGGCTACGACGTGGTGTTGTTCACCCTGCCGTTCCACGGCCGCCGCGCCGAGAAGCACTCTCCGTTCAGCGGATTCGGCTACTTCTCGCACGGCATGTCGGGATTCGCCGAGGCGATGGCCCAGGCCGTGCACGACTTCCGTTCGGTGGTCGACTATCTGGAGTTCACCGGAGTGGACCGGGTGGCGTTGACCGGGCTGTCACTCGGCGGCTACACCAGCGCTCTGCTGGCCGCCGTCGAACCCCGCCTGCAGGCGGTGATCCCCAATGTTCCGGTGGTCTCGGTCGAGTCGGAGATCAGGGACTGGTTTCCGGCCAATCTGCTGCTGCACGCCGGCCAGCGGATGGGCCGGATTCCGCACGACGAGTTCGCCACGTCGACGGCCTTCCACTCTCCGCTGAACTACCCACCGCTGGTGGCCAAGGACCGACGGCTGATCATCACCGGTCTGGGTGACCGGCTGGCCCCGCCGGAGCAGGCCGAGATGCTGTGGGAGCACTGGGATCACTGTGCGCTGCACTGGTTTCCGGGAAACCATGTGCTGCACGTCAGCCAACCGGCTTACCTGCGCCGGATGACAGCGTTCCTGCGGGAGTACATGTTCTAACCGGTGGATGCGCCGCCTGCTGCCACGGGCCAACGCAACCCAGCGAGTGCATCGGCGGACAGCGCGGTGTGGCCTTCGAGCAGACTGCCCGACAGTGGGTGCAGGCTCAGCAGCGCGGTTCGGTGCTCGCCCTGCTGCGGCACCAGCCCGGCCAGCGGCGCGCCGCCGTCGGGGGCCGAGCCGGTACGCAGGGCGCACGCCGCGGCGATGGTCCGCTGTTCGCCGGTTCCGGCGATCTCCAGTGCCGTCCAGTTCTCCTCGACCGCCGACGCCCGAACCCGGTCAAGGGTGTCCGCCAGCGCCGCATCGACGTTGACCAGGTAGGCGGCGACATGGTCACCGGCGCCGTCGACCACCGAACGCCAGGTCTGTGTCGCCGCTTCGTCGATCAGTGAGGGAACGTCCTCGGCGGCGACAAGTGCGGCGTCCCAGCCGATCTCGCGAAGGTGATCAGCCAGCCGGCGCACCGCTACGTCTGCGGTCTGCTGCAGCGGGATGCTCGATGACCGGGCCTGCAGGGCGGCAAGATTCGGTGCGGCCGAATACGTCAACCCGATCCAGGTGTCGGCGGTGCCGCGGCTGGTGACCCGCACCGAGTCGGCCTGCAACCCGTACCGGTTCAGGTAGCCGGAGATCAGCGACAGCGGCACGGTGTCGCCACCTGCTTCAGCCTTGATCCGAAGCACCGCAGTGGCTTTCGCCCCGGATCCCGGCCGACGGTCGGTGTGCACGCCGCTGCGTGCGCGCGACATGGCCAACCGGCGCCGGATGATCGTGGTCAGATGCAGACCCCGCCACCAACTCAGCAGTGCGATAGCCACCACCACCGCCACTGCGAGCACCCACTGGTCCCGGGGAGTCGGCCACGGGTAGGCCAGCACCGCGGGCACGACAGCCAGCAGCACCAGGGTGATCCGGGCCGGGCCGGGCAGCGGAATCGTGGATCGGTTCGGGCTCACAGCTGGTCTTCCTTTCGTCGGCGGGCGGCCGCGGCGGCGCCGGTGGCGACGGCAGCGACCAGCCCGGCCAGCAGCGCGGTTCCCGCCAGCGCGACGATCCGCGGTGCGGGGTCCTCGGGCTGCGGAGCCGGTGGCGGGCTGAGTACCTTGACCGGCGGGTGGGCCGGGTCCTGCGGGGGCGCCAGTTCCCAGGTCAGCGCGGCGACCGGGTCTATCGTCCCGGCACCGACCAGGCCCGACGGTGCGCGCGCCGAGTTGTGCGCGGTGGCGACGATCCGGTGCGCCACCTGCATGGCGTTCATCTCGGGGAAGCGGCTGCGCACCAGCGCGGCCACCCCGGCCACATAGCCCGCGGCGTAGCCGGTTCCGGTGAGCGGCACCAGCTTTCCCTGATTGGTCGGAAGCGCGTTGGCCAGGCCGCCGTCCTCGCGGTTGCTGATCGACAGCACTCCCTCACCGGGCGCGGCGACGCCGACCCACGGCCCGGCCATGGTGAACGCCGACGGCTGCCCCGACGGCGCCAACGACCCCACCGACAGCACGTAGGGATGCCACCAGGACGGCACCGACAGCGACGTGACGGCGCCCCAGTTGCGCGGGTCCTGCGGTCGGCTCAGATCGGTGAGCGGATTGGACTCGCAGGCCTCTCCGCCGCCGCCGACCGATCCGGTCTGCCCGCTGTCGCCGGCTGCGGCCACGATGAGTGCGTCCTTCTCCACCGCCGCATAGCGCAGCGCCGCGCCCAGGGCGCTCTGGTCGACGTTGTGGTCGGCCTGCACGCAGGTGGTGACGGAGATGGTGATGACGCGGGCACCGAGGTCGGCGGCGTGCACGATCGCCCGCGACAACGCGGTGACGTCGGTGATCACCCGGGTGGCCCGGGGGTCGTCGCCGCCCAGCCTCGGGGCGACCGTCGCCGACGCGGTGCGCAGCGACAAAAGCCGTGCACCCGGGGCAACCCCGGTGAAACCGTCCTGGCCCTCCGGCGCGGGCTGGCCGGCCACCACACCGGCGACCAGGGTTCCGTGTCCGTCGCAGTCGGTCAGGCCGTCGGTCGAACCGACGTAGTCGCCGCCGGCGTCCACCGCGGGCAGTCGCGGGCCCGGCCGTACGCCGGTGTCGATGACGGCGACGGTCTGGCCGTCGCCGCGGGAGAACTGCCAGGCCGCGGGCAGGTCGAGTTGTCGCTGGCCGGCGGTGACAGCGGTGGTGTCGGTGCCCGGCAACAGCGCCGAGCTCACGCAGTCGGCGCGCTGTTCGAACGCCGCCACCGGACCGGGCGCCCCGTTGGGCGGCGGCGCCGTCGGGTCGACGCTCGGCGGGGTGATCGCCGATGCCGGCGGGCCGGCCAGCAGCAGGGTCAATCCCGCTGCCGCGCCGGCGATCCCGACCTTCTTGATCAACGTCATCGAGACAGGACCCAGTCGAAGATCCCGACCAGGTACGCCATCACCGGGATCAGCGTGGCGTCGACACCGGACGCCAGGAAGCCCACCACGCGCCGCACCGGCAGCGAGTAGCTGTCCGGCGAGCCGACCGACGGGTTCAGTGCGACCACGGCCCAGACCGCCACCAGCGCGGCCAGCACCAGCACCGCTCCGAAGGCTGCGTTGTAGCGACCGGTCGCGGCGTAGCAGACCAGCAGCACCAGCGCGGTCAGATGCGGCTGAGCCAGCAGCCAGGCCTTGCACCACGCCGAGTCCCAGACCCGAGCCCGCAGCACCGAGGCCACCCCGATACCGGCCACCGCGTACCACGCCCAGCCCGAAAGCCCCGCGGGCTGCGCGGCGATCGCCACCGAACCCAGCACGGCCAGCAGCACGGCGCCGGCGATGAAGCCGGTCTGGTGGGCGTCGGTCACCCGAACCCGGCGGGGCAGGTCTTCGAGCACACCCTGCGGCAGCGCCGACGGGGTCGGGTCACCCGGAGCGGGAATCACCGGCAGCGGCAACCGCGCCCACAGCGCCGAAACCTGCGGGGCGGCAACGGTAAGCAGCAGGGACGCGGTGATCAGCCCGCAGCCCAGACTGACGAACGGCACCGCCCAGAACGTCTTGACGGCGGCGGCCACCAGCACCCCGGCACCGACAACGACCGCGGCGGTGAAGAAGGCGATGCCGCGCTCGCCGCGGCCGGCGGACGGCAGGAGAAGGCAGATCAACGCCCACGCGCTGACCGCGGCCGCGCCCAGCAGCACGTGCGCCGCACCGAACGAGCCGGGCACCGCCAGCGTGCCCGCCGCGGCGACCGGCACCAGCGCCGCGATCGACAGGGTCAGTCGCGCGTCGGCCGAACGGCTGCGGGAGATCAATGCCGCCAGCACGGCCAGCAGTGCGATGGCGCCGAGCGCTAGCAGACCGGCGGGCTGGCCGGTCAGGACGCGGTGTGCGGCGGCAAGGCCGGTGGCCGCAACACTCAGGCCCACCCCGGCTGCCAGTGCGGCACGCTGAATATGCCCCGGCCCCCACGGCTTACGTCGCGACGCCGAGAAGATGACGGCGGCATCCGCGATGTCTTCGACAATGCCGGGGGCGGCCGGACCGACCGGCACCGGCCGAAGCGCCAACAGGTCACCGTCGACCACGCCGACGGTGTCCAGACTGGCGTCCAGGCTGAACGGCGCGCCGCCGACCGGCGCCAGACTCAGCCGGGGCGTGGCACCGGGCTCGGTGTCGTCGCCGCTGTCCGGGGCGACCAGACGTTGCACCGCGGGCAGGATTTCGCGCAGCGGCAACTCGGCGGGCAGCGCGATCTCGGTCAGTCGGCTGTCGGACAGCACCGCGATGCGGACAATCGGCATGGCGGCGCTGGTCAGCACCGGAGCTTCGGTCATTGGTGTTCTCTATTCTTGTTTCTCTGCTAGGACAGCTGGGTGGTGAAATCTCGGGACAGGCGCTGACCGGGGAACCACTGGCCCTCGGGCAGGCTGGCGGTCAGCTCTTCGATCGCCACGGCGATCGCGAATTCGGTTCCGGGCCGGAAGGTCGAGACCCATTCGCCGTCGAAGGCTCGGGAGGGCGCGACCAATATCCGGCCCTCGTCGGTGTCGACCAGGCTCAACCCGACCTCGGTGGTGGAGTGCCGACCATCTTGGGCGCAACCGGCAACCACCTCGACGTAGCTGCGCGGTCCGGCGAAAACCGACTCGACGATCGGTCGCGCCGACGCCGGAATGCCCAGGTAATCAAGAACTTCGGCCAACGGTGCGCCGGCCCGCAACCGTTCGTCGGCGCGCACCCCGACCCGGGCGGGCAGGGTGAATTCGTCGAATCGGGCCGGCGGGCGGGCCCGCAACCCGGCCCCCAGCACCGGGACCAGCAACCGGGGGTCGTCGATCTCCATCGCGGTGAAGGTGACCAGTTGCGCGTTGCGCAACGCGACGACGGTCCGGGCGGGCCGGCCCGAGCTGTCGCCACGTCGCGCCACGATCCCGCGCAGCATCTCGGGGCCCCCGTTGGCCGGCGACCCCACATAACGCAGGTCCAGCCAACGGTCCGGGAAGCACACCACCCGAATCCATTCGGCCACTGACCGATTCACCGTGCCGTCTGCGGCGACGATTCCCATCCGGGTCAGCTCGTCGCGCTGCCGGGCCATGAACGCACCGCGTTCCCCGGCGTCGGTGTAGGGCATGGTGATCGCCAGAACCCACGGAAAAGACCCCGCGCCGATGGTCTCCGCGATGTACCAGGCCTGCTCGACGGTCAGTTCGGCCGCGTTGGGTTCAGTACCCATCACGACCTTCCGGCGCCGAGCCGCAGCACTGGACTAGCCCCACTTGGCGGCTTCGGCGGTGTCACGAGCATTCATCATCATGGTGTTGGACTCATGCGTGGCAGCCATCGAGTGATACACCCGAACCAACTCCTCCATCGCCTGATTCCACTGCACCTGCCACGCCTGATACGTCATCCCCGTATCGCCCTGCCACGCCGCCGACAACGCCGCCTGCTCACTGGCAATATCAGCACCCACCGCCTGCAACGTGCCCGCATACCCATTCATCTCAGCCGCATGGGCCAGCATCGCCGGGTAGTTGTACATAATCTGCGACATCAGACAAACCCTCCCTAAACCCCGGTGTACCCGGAAGCAGCAGCAGCATCCGCCGCCACATACGTCGAACCCGCATCCGCCAGATTCACCTGCGCCATATCCAGCAACGCATTCACCCGCGCCGCCAACGCCACAAACCGCGCATGCGACCCCTGAAACGCCGCCGCAGCCTCACCGACATGAAACGCCTGCGCCGACAACGCCGCCTGCTCCGCCTGCGCCATCGTCGACCGCATCAACGCAGCCTTCGCCCCAAACGCCGACTCAGAGGCCACCAACTGCGGAATATGCGCATCCAACATACTCATCCCCGCACTCCTTTCTCTTGTACTACTTCGGGTTCCGATTTCGACTCCACCGCGGAGTCGGCAAGATCGTTGTCGTTCCAGCTGTCGGGCAGCATCGGCAGGCTGGGCCCACCGCCGAACCCGTCGCCGGTCAGCGTGGCCAGCCCGGACGCAGTGCTGCGCCTGCCGACGGTCCCGGTGAACCCGAGCGGTCCGGCGCCGCGATGCGAGCCCGATGGCATGGCACCGGGTCGCGTCGTCGGGCCGGTGTCGGTGTCGGTGTCCATATCCATGAATTCGTCTGCGTGGTCGTGCAATAAGGCACGACGGCGGCGTCGCGCCCGGGCCTTGTCGCGAGCCGACGAGGTCACGACCGCCGCGGCCGCAGGTACCCGCGCGGCCGGCGCATACGCCTTGTCGCCCTCGGTGAGAGTGGGCCCCAGTCCGGTTCCCGGGTCGGTGCCGCCCACCAGGTATCCGAAACCCATCACTCCGGGAGCCGGAGCCGGCGGCGCCGCCGCCGTGGTGGTCGGCGCCGCAGGCACACCCGGCGCACCCGGCGTGGAGATCCCGGGCCCGAATCCCGCCACGGCCGCGATCGGCCGATCGGCCGACGGGCCGGCCACCGGAAGCATCGGCTCCTCGGCAGGCGCCTCGGCACCGAGCTCCTCGGGGACGGTCAGCTGGCTCAGCGCCAGACCGAGAATGAGCGGCAAAAAGGCTGGGGCCGCCAGCATCACACTCCAGAACGTGGTGCCGAACGGAATGAAGAACGCCTCGTAGGCGACGAAGAACAGCAGCGGGAACCAGGTGACCAGCGCAGCAGGGCCGCCGCTCATGATCTCCCGGATCACCCCGGCCGGGTCCGCGAGCAGCCGTCCGATCTGGTCGAACAGCTGGGTGAAGAAATCGCCGCCGCCCGAGCTGGCATCCGCCGGCATCGCGGAATCGGACTTGACCACCGGTGGTGCTGCCACCGTGCGTGGCGCCGACGCCAGCGCCGCACCGGAGACCGCGTGGTAAGTGCCCATGGTGGTGGCCGCCTGAATCCACATCCGGACATAGTCGGCTTCGTTGAGTGCGATCGGAATCATGTTGATGCCAAAGAAATTGGTGGCGACCAACACCCCGTGCGTCATGTGATTGGCCGCCAACTCGGCCATCGTCGGCATGGTCGCCAATGCGCTGGCGTAGGCCGACGCTGCCACTTCATGCTGCGCCGCCACTCCGGCGCTGTCCGCACTGGCCTTACCCAGCCAGGTCAGGTAGGGCACGTGCGCGGCCAGGTACTGCTCGGCACTGGGGCCCTGCCACGCGCCGGCCTGCACCGCACCAAGCAGAGCGGTGAGTTCGTCTGCCACCGAGGCGTATTCGACGCTCAGCGCATTCCACATCCCGGCAGCCGACAACAGCGGACCCGGTCCCGGGCCGCTGCTCAGCAATGCTGAATGCACCTCCGGAGGGGAGGCGATCCAGACCGGGGACGCAATCATCAGGCGCGTCCGCCACCCAGGTATGTCGTTGCGGCCGCGGCGTCGCCCGCGGCATAACTCACACCGGACTCACCGACACCGACACCGGCGCGGCCGAGTTCGGTGGCTCCCTGGGCGGCCACCGCCGCGTGCTCGCTGCCCTGCGCGCTGAAGCCGGCGGCGGTCTGCAGCGACACCGGGTCAGCCGCCGGCGGAACCACCGCGGTGATCAGCGGGGCAGCGCTGGCCTGGGCGGCCGCCAGCCGAGCGGTCAATGCCTCGACCGCTGCACTGGCCGCAGCCAGACCTTCCGGAACCACTTGAAGCGTCATGACAGTTTCTCCTCTCGCACTTCGATTTCCATCAGCGCGTCAGACTCTCGCTGAACAACGGGTTGACCAACTGGAGGTAGGTGGGTTCGTCGCTGTCGGCGAGCAGCATCGCCCGGCCCGCGGGCAGCCGGCCGAACCGCTGGCCGCGGATCTTGCCGCTGTCCGCCGGGTTGCCCGACAGCATCAGGGTGGTGGCCTGCAGGTCGTTGAGGCGACGCAGCAACGGGTTGGTCATCAACGCGTGTGCCGAGCCGGTGGCCCGTCCGGTGACGATCACCCGCAGTCCGAGGTCACCGGCCTGCGACAGCAGCCCGATCAGATTGGTCCACGGCCGCTGCCCCGCATACGGGCCGCTCAATGCCGGGGAGTCCGGGATGGCGTCGACGTCGTCGATGATCAGGTAGTGGGTGTGGCCCTGATAGCTCCAGCCGGCCAGATCCGCGGCCGAGAGCCCGGCCGGCGGCCTGCGGGAGCCGATCAGCGCGGACAGGCCTTGCATCGCCGGGATGACCCGATCGACGTTGGCGGTGTACTCATTGTCGGCGAACAGGGGTTCGTCGACCAGGTGCAGCCGCCGATCCAGCACGGTGAACGCCACCTGTTCGGCGGTGCTGTTCTCCCGCATCGTACGGATCAGATGCCGCAGCAGCGTCGTCTTGCCGGACTTGCTGTCGCCCAACACCATCAGCAGCGGGTTGGCGGTGAAGTCGACCTCGACCGGCGCCAGATCCTCTTCGCGTACGCCGATCACCACATGCTCGGGTGCCGGATACAGGATCCCGGCCTCCTCGGGTGCGAGGTCGGTCGGCAGCAGTCGCACCGGCGGTGCGGCCAGGCCCGGGTGGCGGGCGTTGAGCTCGGCGATCTGCCCCAGATCGGGCTGGGCGATCAGGAAGTGCTCGGCGGCCATCGTCAGACCCCGGCCCGGCTGGTTGGCAGGCACGGCCTCGGCCGGCCGAGTCAACGCCCCGGCCACCCGGACATTGCTGTCCCGGGCGTCATGCAGCTTGAGCTCCAGACGCAGGCCGAGGCCGTCGCGCATCGCCAGCGGCACCTCCAGCCAGCTCGGGGTGGTGACGATCACGTGGATGCCATAGGCCAGACCCACGTTGACAAGCTCGGTCACCTTGGCCAGCAACGGGTTTCGGGTGTTGAACTGGTCGGTGTTGTCCCGGCTGAACGCATACAGGTTGTCGATGACCAGGAATACCTCGCCGTAGCCGTCGTTGAGCGAGCCGATGCTGCCGTCACGGAACGCCTCCCGCTGCTGACGTGCGGTGAGCAACTGCTCGAGTTCACCGAACGTGCGGCGGATCCGCTCCGGTTCCAGACCGGAGGCAACGCTGCCCACATGCGCCAGGTCTTCCAGGGCCCGCAGTTGTCCGCCGCCGTAGTCCAGGCAGTAGAAGGACACCTCGCGCGGCGAGTGCAGGCTGGCCGCCGACATGATGAAGGTCTGCAACGCAGTGGTTTTCCCGGACTTGGGCCCACCATGGATCAGCACGTTGCCGCTGGCCGAACGCGCATCGAACACCAGTGGGTCGCGGCGCATCTCGAACGGCTTGTCGATCTCACCCAACGGCCACCGCAGTTGACGCTCCCCGATCCCGGCACCGGCCAGGGTGGTGGCCAGCGGAATCGCGTCGTCGAGCGGAGGCAGCCACAGCTCCGGTGCCTGCGGGCCGTAATTGGCCAACTGATCTCCGATGGTGGCGATCAGCTTGCGCGGCGGACCCAGCACCTCATCGTCAGGCTTGACGACGATCGTGGTGGTGTCGCCACCGGAGTCGACCAGACCCGCGGTGAACAACCGGGGTTCTGGAATCGCGTGCATCACCACCGCTTTGGATGCCCGCGGCGGGTCATAGATGCCGTCGACATAGGTGCTGCGGAACTTGATCGGTGCCGCACCCGGGGCGGGAACCAGGAAGCCCTCGCCCTTGTGCTCCTTGCCGGATTCGATGTGATACGCGTCCTCGACCCCGATGATCTGCCGAGAAACGCTGGCGGAGGCCACCTTCAGACCGATCCGGTAGGAGGTGTTCTTGTCGATGTCCTTGATCTTGCCGACGTCGAGGGTCTGCGACGCGAACAGGATGTGGATGCGGAACGAACGTCCCTTGCGCGCGACGTAGTCGAACAGCTCCGCGTACTCCGGGTGGTCGGCGAGCATCAAGGTGAACTCGTCGGCGACGATGAACAGCGTCGGGATCGGCGCCAGATCATGTCCGGCGGCGATCGCGGCCTCGTATTCGGTCACCGAGTTGAACGCACTGCCCTGCACCCTTCGGCCGGCCTCGCGCAGCAGCAGCTCACGCCGCGCCACCTCACCGCGCAGGGTGTCGGCGAACCGATCCGCCAGCGACTTCTTCTCGGCCATGTTCGAGATCACCGCAACAACTTGGGGGAAGTGCCGGAAGATGTCAGCACCTGCCTCGCCCTTGAAGTCGGCGTAGATCACGATCAGCCGGTCCGCCGAATGGGTGGTCAGCAGCGACAGCAGGATCGACATCAGGGTCTGCGACTTACCCGAACCGGTCATGCCGATCATCAACCCGTGCGGGCCCATCCCGCCCTCGGCCTCATCCTTGAGGTCGAAGATCAGTGGCTCGCCGGTGGCGGTCACACCGATCGGAACCCGCAGTTCCTCATCGCGGTTGCGCGGCGCCCACAGGGCGGGCACGTCGAGGCGGGAGGCGTCGGGGATGCCCAGCATGGTGGTGAAGGTGGCGCCGCGGGTGCCGGCCGAGCGCAGTCCGGCGTGCGTGGGGTTGGAGTCCCAGCGCGACAGCCGCCGGCCCAGGTGGGCGGCTTCGTCGGTGTCGAAGCGGTCGGCGTCGTCGACCCAGCGTTGCCAACCACCGGTCTGCCAGCGGTCGATCGAACGGCCGCCCGGAGTCAGCCGCAGCGTCGGCCGCTCGGGGTCGGAGTACTGCTCACGGTTGGGTGCCACCGCGCCGCGCTGCACGACGGTCACCCCGGCTCGCGGTACACCCAGCGATGACGCGGCCAGGTCGAAGTCGGGGTCGTCGATGATCACCAGCAGATGGCGTCCGACCTCGCCCGCCTCGCCGGTGAACGCCGGGCGCTCCGCCAACACCGGAGCCAACAACAGGGCGAGTTCTTCAGCGCTGGACGCCAGGTAGCGGGCGGGGCCCACACCGTCGACGGCACCGGCGATGTCGACGTGCGGCAACCACTTCAGCCACGACCAGGACGGCGACTCGAGATCGGTCGAAGCCACCGCCACCCCGAGCATGGTCGGGTCATGCCAGGTCACGGCCTGAGCGATCCATGCCCGCACGGCGGCGCGCACATCCTGGGCAGCGGTGTCGCCGTCGCCGTCGCCGTCGCCGAGCACGGTGACTCGCGACACCTTCGTCAGATCCAGGCCCACCGGCACGTCCCGCACGGTGCGCTGGGTGTCGAGCAGGCCGCGTAAGGCGCTGTGCGACACCGGCTCCAGGTCGATCTCGTCAGCGGTGTCGGTGACCCGCACCGCGCTGGCCAGCGGCACTGCGTGCCGGCCGGTCCGTACCACCAGGAAGTCGTCGTCGTGCGGGTCGCGCTCCCACTGCCGACGCGATCCCGGAACCGCCGCCAGATCAACAGGATCCGGATGCGACCACTCCGCCGCCGCACGCTGCTTGGCCGCCGAACCCCGAATGTTGTCCCGGACCACCGACAGGTACCGCAGGTAGTCGGCGCGCTCGGCATCGACTTCCACGGTGCGGGCCTTCTTGTCCCCACCGCGATAAATGCCCGCCGCCGCCACCAGCAAGGCGAACGGGAAGAACAGCATCACCGGGGAGATCAACCGCATCCCGGTGGCGACCATCGCGATCACCATGCCCACGATCAGGATGACGATCACCACCGGCAACGCGCGCTGCAGGAACGACGCCGGGACCACCCGCGGCAATTCCGGCGGCGGCTCAATGGTGATGGCGCCCTTGTCAACCGGCGGAACCGGAACCCGACGCCGGGCCTCGAAAATCAAACGGCTCATCGAGCCCCTCCCCCGCTCACAGCACCCAACTCGGCGGACGCGCGGCGGCCCGGCCGTGGATCCGGCGCCAACCCGTCATGTGCCAACAACGCATCGGATCGCGACAGTGTCGGCCCCAAGGCGAACTGCGACAACACCGACCACGGAATCGTCAAAGCCGGCTCGCTCAGACCCAGCGCCGCCACCGCGTCACCGTCTTCGGTGTTCACGCCGTATCGCACACCGGTGTCGGAGATCCAGAACATCGGTCCCTCAGCCGGAGTGGCCGCCGGATCGGAGCTGACGCTCTGGACGAAATACCCCGTGCCCGGGTTCAGGGCGACCCGAGCGGCCGTCCCGCCCACCCCGGCACCGACCAGATCGAGGGTGCGAACACCGTCACGCGTCGGAAGCGAGGAACCCGACATCAGGGTCAGCGAACCCGTGCTGGCCCCGGCATCCTTGCTCCAGTGCGCGCAGGTGAGCGGGTTGGACAGCGAGTCGACGACGCTCACCGGCTTCTCCGGGAAGCGCGAGGTGTCCAGCGCCTGCGAAACCGGCAGGCGCGCAATGTCATCGGCGCCCAGCACCGGCGGCCGCCCCAGCCCGTAGGAATCGGTGCTGCGCAGCACCGCCGCCAGTACGCCGGAGATGGGCTGCAGGCCGTCCGGCAGCACCGCGTAGTAGCGCAGTCCCGTGTCACCGTCGAGGGTGTGCGCGGCCACCACCGCACCCACCGGTGCGGCGGACGGCAGCTCGAACGACGGCTGGCTGCCTGCCGCGGGGATCACCGGCGCGGTGAGCGCGGGAGCCTCCGGAATCATGTTGAACAGACCAATCGAGATCGAACGTGGTTTGGGCACTGCCAAACCCCGCTCACCGAGCCCGAGCGCTCCGGTGACCGCGTGGTCGGCCAGATCGATGCGGCTGCGCTTGCCCTCCCACAGCAGCCAGGCGCCGGAACCGTTGTCGGCCAGCACGACCTGCTCGGCGCCCAGCGCCGCGGCCTTGGATCCGCCGGCGGCCAGCGGTCCGGCGATCACCGTCACGCCGGCGTCCGAACCGGCCACCGAATCGCACGCCGTCCAGTCCGCGTCGCGGGCATCGGACTGCACCATGCGTTCCGGGGCACCGGGAATGCCGATCAGGTTGCCGCGCGCAAACTTGTCCAGCGCAGTGCTTCGCACCGCGGTCGGGTTGACCGGCCGGCCGACGATCAGTCGGGCGGAGGTCAGGTTCAGCACCGGGTGCAGCTGTTCGCCGACACGGACATACAGCGCCGAGGTGGACCGGTCGGAGAGCACCGGGTCATTGCCCGCGGCACTGTTGGGCCAGATCAGGGTGAACACGAAGCAGCCACCGGCCACGGTGGCCAGCACCAGCAGGCCCATCAGCACGGCCCGCGTCTGGGCGCGCAGCGGCTCCACCAGCATCCGGGTGTCGTGCAGTGCCACGCCGGATGCGATGCGCCGCATCACGAATCGCCAACCGCTGACCTGGTGCTTGGTGACGAACCCGCGGCGGTATTCGACCCGGTCGGGGTTCTCGTTGACCGGGGTGCGCGAGGTGAACGACCGACGGTCGTCATCACCGCGATCTTGCTGGGCGGCGCTCACGCCTTCTCCTCCAGGCCAAGGCCGCGAAGCAGCGGCGTCACCGAGTTGCGAACGTCTTCGGTGGTGATGGTCATCAGTTCGTCATCGGTGAACACCCCGGTGCCGGACTGTTCGGAATGGTCGAGCCGGAATTCGCGCTCCTCCTCGGAGCGTTCGACCAGGTTTCGCACGAAACGGCCGTTACCGGCGATGTCGAGGCTGCGCCGGTCCACGCCGTTGGCGTCCGGGCTCGACGCCGCGGCCAGGGTGCCGAACAGCGTCTCCATCTCGTTGAGCGCCGCCTGCTCGAAACGACTGTCGCGCTGCTCGGCCATCTTGTGGGCGATCTCGACCAACTCCGGCGGCTGGTACGACGGGAAGTCGATGTTGCGGGTGAAGCGCGACCGCAGACCTTCGTTGGTGTCCAGCAACCGGTCCAGGTCGGCGCGGTAACCGGCGACGATCACCACCAGCCGGTCACGGTCGTTCTCCATGCGCGCCAGCAAAGTGTCGATGGCGACCAGACCGAAGTCGTTCTTGGCTCCGGTGGCCACCAGGGCGTAAGCCTCGTCGAGGAACAGCACGCCGTCCAGCGCACTGTCGATGATCGCGTTGGTCTTGGCCTCCGTCTCACCGATGTGCTGACCGATCAGATCGGCACGGTGCACCTCTTTGATGTTCTCTTTCTTCAAAAGCCCCAGGCCGCAATAGATCTTGGCGACCACGCGGGCGATGGTGGTCTTACCGGTTCCGGGCGGCCCGGCGAACACGAGGTGGTGGGTGCGCTGCCCGACGGCCAGGCCGTGCTGCTTGCGCACCACCTCCATCGCGACCGAGCTCTTGAGGCGCTGCACCTGGTTCTTGACCTCGGACAGGCCGATGAACTCGCCGAGTTCGCGTTCGGCCTCGGCCAGCAGCTCGGCTTTGCGCTCGTGGGCCGACGGGTCGACGAAATCCTCGGCACTGGGCTCGGTTTCGGGGTCCCACGGGTCGGTCCGCGCCTCGATGCGGGCCGCGGTGGTGGTGACGATACCGAAACTGTGGTCCAGCAGGGCGTGCTCGACCTGCGCGTTCTCCGGGTTGGCCGCGTAGAGGTCCTGCAGCACCTCCTCGGCCGTCTCGTCGTCGCCCTGCGCCCGCAGGATCAGTCCCTTGACCAGGGCCCCGTCGGTGGCGGCGACGGCGACGGGGCCGTCGGGCTCCTCCAGATAGGACAGTGCCGGCGCGTACATGCCCAGCCGGGCCAGGGCGATGCCCAGCGCGATCTTGGCGGCGTGGGTGAACAGCTCGTCGCGGTCGGGGTCGTTGACGATCGGGGTCAGCAGCTTGACCATGTCCGACCAGCGTCCGGCGTGGTGGTTCACCACGATCGCCAGCCAGCGGGCGTCGTTCCAGCCCGGACGCCGCTCGGTGATGGCGGCTACCAGCTGGTTGGCCTCGGCGCAGCGGCCGGCCATCGCCAGCTGGGCGGCGTGGGCCAGGTGGAAGTCGTCGGCCTCGGTGGCCCGCAGCTTCAGGTACAGCCCGGTGTCGTAGTGGAAGCCGAGTGCGCCGGCCGGCAGGTCCAGGCGCCGCTGCAGCGCCCCGGCTCCGGCGGCGGTCTGCGACACCGCAGCCAGCACCCGCGGCGACTGGTCGCCCGCGGCGGCCAGGCCGGTCCAGACGTCGCACTGCTCGTGCGCGACGCGGGTCAGTGCGGCGAACCCGGCACGCGCGGCAACCAGGTCAGCGGGACGTTGCCGCTGGTAGACCGGGATGCCCAGGGCGCGGCAGCAGGTCGCAAACCGGCTGAGGGTCTCCTCGTCCACCCGGAGGTCCACCTTGGGCTGCTGGGTGAGCAGAGCCGCATCTCCGTTCTTCATGCGTGGCTCGCCCCTTCATGGCTAGTGTTGCCTAAGCTAACTCGGCTGAAGTTAGCATTGCATAAGCTAACTGTCGAGATCGAGGGGGATGTCCCGGAAGTGGGCTGCCCCACCCCGATCCGCGGCACATAAAGTCCCCGCCCCGCCGCATATGCGTCGGCGCCGCTCCAGCCCATCCCGAACTCCTTATTGAAAATCATTTTCGGTTATCCCGCACGTTACCGCACGGGGGGCGGCCGACGTCAACCGCCCGCGGCTACTTCTTCACCGCCCTGACCAGCGTGTTCCGCGCGATCATCGGTCCAGCCTCGGTGTCCGGACCAGGAACGGGACGGCCCAGTTCCCGCAGGTAGTCGGCCAGCGGTGTCGAAACCGCGGTCCAGCCCCGTTCGCCGAACCACCCGTCGGCGGGAGCACAGCGCTCGTTGTAGACCAGCCGGTGGAAGGTGCGGCTGTCGTCGTCGGCTTCGACTTCGGCCTTCACCGCCGCCGCGAAGTCCTCGTCGGACAACGGGGCGCCGTCCTCGACCGCGACGTGACTACCGGGCGCGGCCAGGCTGTCGATGCCGGTGAACAGCTGCTCCTGCGCATCGGCCGGCAGATAGATCAGCAGGCCCTCGACGATCCACGCCGAGGGCTGCGCCGGGTCGAAGCCACTTTCCACAAGCGCCTGCGGCCAGTCCTCGCGCAGGTCCACGGCAACATCCCGGCGCTCCGCGCCGGCCCGGATGCCGCGCTGCGAGAGCACGTAACTCTTGTAAGCCAGCACCTGAGGCTGGTCCAACTCGAAGATCTTCGTCCCGTCCGGCCAATCAAGCCGGTAGGCGCGAGAGTCCAGCCCGGCCGCCAGGATCACCACCTGACGAACCCCGGCGGCGACAGCACGGGCGAAGAAGTCGTCGAAGTACCGGGTGCGCGCACCCTGGAAATTGACGAAGCTCTCCCCGAAGTCACTGGTCAGCAGTTGATGATCGGACAAGCTGCCATCCACCACCGCTGCCCAGTCCCCACCGGCTGCCCGGCAGAACACCTCGGCATAGGGATCGACCACCAGCGGATCGGGTTTGCGGGCCTCCAGGGCCCTGGCGGCGGCCACTCGCAACGCGGTCATACCGACGCTCGTGGTGATGTCCCAACTGTCACCTTCACTACGCAATTCAGGCATTCCAGTGACCCTACGCCGCAGCAGACGCGGCGGATCCGCCGAAGGCGTCTAGCCCCACTTGGCGGCTTCGGCGGTGTCGCGCGCGTTCATCATCATGGTGTTGGACTCATGCGTGGCAGCCATCGAGTGATACACCCGAACCAACTCCTCCATCGCCTGATTCCACTGCACCTGCCACGCCTGATACGTCATCCCCGTATCGCCCTGCCACGCCGCCGACAACGCCGCCTGCTCACTGGCAATATCAGCACCCACGGCCTGCAACGTGCCCGCATACCCATTCATCTCAGCCGCATGGGCCAACATCGCCGGGTAGTTGTACATAATCTGCGACATCAGACAAACCCTCCCTAAACCCCGGTGTAACCAGAAGCCGCAGCCGCATCGGCCGCCACATACGTCGAACCGGCATCCGCCAGATTCACCTGCGCCATATCCAGCAACGCATTCACCCGCGCCGCCAACGCCACAAACCGCGCATGCGACCCCTGAAACGCCGCCGCAGCCTCACCGACATGAAACGCCTGCGCCGACAACGCCGCCTGCTCCGCCTGCGCCATCGTCGACCGCATCAACGCAGCCTTAGCCCCAAACGCCGACTCAGAGGCCACCAACTGCGGAATATGCGCATCCAACAAACTCATCCCCGCACTCCTTTCTCCGACTACCCAATAGTCGCGGGCCACGCCTGTCGGGTTCCCCGGGGCGCGCAGACCCTCCAGACCGTACGCCCGCGGTAGCCGGTCAGGTCAACATATGCGGCTAGATCGTACGGATTTTGACAGGATTTGCGAATTATTCCCCGGTGCTGAATCCGCGCCTGCGGACACTAGTCCGGATCGGCCGCAGACACCGCGCCCCACGAGTCCGGCAGCATCGGCTCCGTCGGGCCGCCACCGAATTCGTCGCCGGCCAGCGCGGCCATCCCGGCGGCACGCGCAACCCCGGCCGTGGGCAGTCCGCAAACCAACCGGCCTGGCGTGGGCCCGGGACGTCGTCTTCCCGGTGGCCGCCACGGTCGTCATCGTGCTGGCCGCTGATGTCCGGATGCCGTTGGGGCTGCCCGGGCACCGCGGCCTGGTGTGGCTCACGATGCTGGTGGCGGTGGCGCTGACCGCGCGCCGACCGCAGACCGTGCTCGCGGTGGGGGCCGCCTCCACCGCCGCCACCCTGCTGCTGCAGTCCGGCCCCGGGCCCTGGGCCAGCGCCCGCTATCTGGGCGCCGCGGCGCTGCTGTGCATGCTGACCAGCAGGGTGCACGTTCGCCGCTGGCTGGTTGCTTTGGCGGCAGCACCGATTCACCTTGTGGCGCTTGTTATTCCGATCGCGACGACGCTCATCGGTGGCTACCAGCTGGCAATGGTGGGCCTCGGCGACAAGGTGATGTTCCACCTGGGCTTCAGCCTGATCGCCGGCCTGCTGGGCTGGGCGTCGGCCGCGGCCATCTGCCGGGCCGCGCCGCCGGATTCCCGGCCAATTTCCTCACAATTTTCTTAAGATTCCAAGCCGGATCGGCCCGTTTTCTGTCGGACCTTCGAACTAGTGTGCGGCTCCTCAGGTTCTCGTGGGGAGTGTGACCTGCAGTCCTCCTAGGCAG
>NZ_JAYJJS010000038.1:0-35934 GCF_020181635.2 Mycobacterium zoologicum
CGGCGGTTCAGCGAGCCTCGACGAAGGAGAGGCGAAGCTGGGACCGGCGCATGAGTACGGCGGTTCAGCGAGCCTCGACGAAGGAGAGGCGAAGCTGGGACCGGCGCATGAGCACGGCGAAGCGCGCACCATCACCTACGCCGAGCTGCTCGCCGAGGTGAGCCGGGCCGCCAATGCGCTGACCGGGCTGGGATTGACCGCCGGCGACCGGGTGGCGATCTACCTGCCGATGATCCCCGAGGCCGTCATAGCGATGCTGGCCTGCGCGCGGCTGGGCGTGCTGCACACCGTGGTGTTCGCCGGATTCTCCGCGCACGCATTGCGGTCCCGCATCGATGACGCGCAGGCGAAGGTCGTGATCACCTCCGACGGGCAATTCCGCCGCGGTGCGCCCGCCGCACTCAAGCCTGCCGTCGACGAAGCGGTAGCCGACGCCCCATCGGTCCAGCACGTGGTGGTGGTGCGCCGCACCGGCGGCGAGGTGGAGTGGACGCCCGGGCGCGACCTGTGGTGGCACGACGTGGTCGACTCGGCCGCACCCGAGCACACCTGCGAGGCGTTCGAGGCCGAGCAGCCGCTGTTCTTGCTCTACACATCCGGCACCACCGGCAAGCCCAAGGGCATCGTGCACACCAGCGGCGGCTACCTCACGCAAGCGGCCTACACGCACCGCTACGTCTTCGACCTCAAGCCCGAGACCGACGTGTTCTGGTGCACCGCCGACGTCGGGTGGGTCACCGGCCACACCTACGCGGTGTACGGGCCGCTGGCCAACGGCACCACCGAGGTCATCTACGAGGGCACCCCGGAGTACCCGGACCAGCACCGGCACTTCCAGATCATCGAAAAGTACGGTGTGACAATCTATTACACCGCACCGACCCTGATCCGCACATTCATGAAGTGGGGCCGCGAGATTCCCGACGCGCATGATCTGTCCAGCCTGCGGCTGTTGGGTTCGGTCGGCGAGCCGATCAACCCGGAGGCCTGGCGCTGGTACCGGCGGGTGATCGGCGCGGACACGCTGCCCATCGTCGACACCTGGTGGCAGACCGAGACGGGCGCGACCATGATCTGCCCGCTGCCCGGGGTGGCCGCGGCCAAGCCGGGTTCGGCCATGACCCCGCTGCCCGGGATCTCGGCGCGCATCGTCGACGACCACGGCGACCGCATCGCACCCGCCAACGCCACGAGCGAACCGGTCACCGGATACCTGGTGATCGATGAGCCCTGGCCGGCGATGGCCCGCGGAATCTGGGGCGACGACCAGCGATTCATCGACACCTACTGGTCGCGCTTCGCCGAGCAGGGCTGGTACTTCGCCGGTGACGGCGCCCGCTACGACGCCGACGGCGACATCTGGGTGTTGGGCCGCATCGATGACGTGATGAACGTGTCCGGGCACCGCATCTCCACCGCCGAGGTGGAATCCGCTCTGGTCGGCCATGACGCGGTGGCAGAGGCCGCCGTGGTCGGGGCGATCGACGAGCAGACCGGCCAGCGGATCTGCGCGTTCGTG
The DNA here is from genome assembly GCF_020181635.2 of Mycobacterium zoologicum. Taxonomy (NCBI): domain Bacteria; kingdom Bacillati; phylum Actinomycetota; class Actinomycetes; order Mycobacteriales; family Mycobacteriaceae; genus Mycobacterium; species Mycobacterium zoologicum. The sequence continues at coordinate 1,520 of NZ_JAYJJS010000038.1, forward strand.
GTGCTCGCTGCGTCGCACGTCGCCGTCGGCGTCAGCATCGTCGACGACCTGCGTGAGCGGGTCTCGGTGGAGATCTCGCCCATCGCCAAGCCCCGCAACGTCCACATCGTGCCGGAGCTGCCCAAGACCCGCAGCGGCAAGATCATGCGGCGGTTGCTGCGCGACGTCGCCGACGGCCGCGAACTGGGCGACACCTCAACCCTGGTGGACCCCGGCGTGTTCGACGCGATCCGGGCGGCGGATTAGCTGATCGGTACGAATCCGGCGCCTGGCCGGTTCTTGCTGTCGAGGTCGCCCAGCACAGCGTTGATCGACACCACCACCGCCGGCGTGTGCAACGGAATGTACTTGACCACGCAAGTCGGCAGCGCATCGCTGAACGCGCCGTGGATCATGCCGACCAGCTTGTTGTCCACCACCACGGGCCCGCCGGAGTCACCCGGCCGGCCGCAGACCTGCATCACGATGGTGCCGGGATCCTGACCCGGACCCCAGGTGAGACCGCAGGAGTTGCCGGTGGTGCGACCCTGCTTGCAGGCGATCTGGCCGAAGCTCGGGTCCGGGCCGATTCCGTCGATGACGAAACCACCGAAATTGGACACCGGCGTCACCTTGGCGGCATCGAACTCGATCACCGCATAGTCCATCCCGTCGTTGCCGGCGACCATGCGGCCGATGATGCCGTTGCCCTCCGCACCCTCCGCGGCCACCTCGGCACCGGGACCACCGCAGTGCGCGGAGGTGAAACCGATCAGCGCGCCGGTCCTGTCGTGGCCGATGGTGGTCAGCGTGCACAGCGTGTCGCCGTCGACGACGATGCCGGCGCCACCGCCCATCGGCAGCTTGTCGTCGGCGGCCACCGGGCCGGCCGGCCCGGCCAGGGTGGCCAGGGTGGCGCAGATCGCCCACGTCAGCAGCGTCATCATGCTTCGTGGCATCCAGCGGTGTGCGGTCTGCACAGCGGCACCCCCTCCCTCGACCTCTGAAACCACAGCGTAGCGGTGATCCCAGGTGGGGCGGTCCGCCGACGGCTTTACCGGGCTCACGTGTCGGGACGGCAAACGCATGGCAACATTAGGCCGCGACGACGCCGAACGGGAGGACAGCCAGTGAGCAAGGCCGATCGCGGGCACACACGCAAGGCGGACCGCAACGGGGTGCCCAATACGCTGACATCCATCCCGCTGTCCGATCCGCACGCGCTGTCCCCCGACCCGTCGCTGGGCGAGCTGGTCAAGGATGCCACCGCGCAGCTGTCGACGCTGGTGCGCGCAGAGGTCGAACTGGCCCGCGCCGAGATCACCCAGGACGTCAAGAAGGGCCTGACCGGCAGCGTGTTCTTCATCGCCGCCCTGGTCGTGCTGTTCTACTCGACCTTCTTTTTCTTCTTCTTCCTCGCCGAGGTGCTCGACACCTGGCTGCAGACCTGGGCCGCCTACCTGATCGTGTTCGGGATCATGCTGGCCACCACGGCCGCGCTGGCCGTGCTGGGATTCCTGCGGGTCCGGCGGATCCGGGGGCCGCGCCAGACCATCGAATCGGTGCGCGAGACCCGAGATGCGTTGCGCCCCGGCCATGATCGTCTTCCATCGTCGGGTCCGCAACAGCTGGGGACGCCGACGACCGACCCCTCGGGCTGGTAGTGCCGCCACCGGATCCGTCGATCACCCGGATCGACGGGCCGTGGCGCCACTGGGACATCCACGCCAACGGCATCCGCTTCCACGTCGTCGAGGCGATCCCGGCCGATCCTCTCGGTGCCGACGGCCCGCCGACGGCGCGGCCGCTGGTGATTCTGCTGCACGGGTTCGGCTCGTTCTGGTGGACCTGGCGCCACCAATTGCGCGGGCTTGCCGGATTCCGGGTTGTCGCAGTCGATCTGCGCGGCTACGGCGGCAGCGACAAGCCACCACGGGGCTATGACGGCTGGACGCTGGCCGGCGACACCGCCGGCCTGGTCCGGGCACTGGGGCACTCCTGCGCGATCCTGGTCGGGCACGCCGACGGGGGCCTGGTGTGCTGGGCGACGGCGCTGCTGCACCCACGCATGGTCAGCGCCATCGCGCTGGTCAGCTCACCGCATCCGGCAGCGTTGCGCAGATCCGCACTGACGCAGGCCGATCAGCGTCGGGCACTGCTGCCCTGGCTGATGCGCTACCAGGTGCCGTTCTGGCCGGAGCACACGCTGACCCGCCACGACGGCGCAGAGATCGAACACCTGGTACGCGCCAGGGCCGGAGCGGGTTGGCAAGCCACCCAGGACTTCTCCGAGACCCTTGCGCGCCTGCGCACCGCGATCCGGATTCCGTCGGCGGCGCATTCCGCGCTGGAGTATCAGCGCTGGGCGGTGCGCAGCCAATTACGTTCCGAGGGAAGGCGTTTCATGAAGGCCTTGGACCTTCGCACGCTGAACATCCCGCTGCTACACGTCCGCGGCGTCGACGACCCCTACGTCCTGGCTGATCCGGTCGACCGGACCCGGCGCTACGCTCCGCACGGCCGATACGTATCGCTGAGCGGCGTAGGGCATTTCGCCCATGAGGAAGCCCCCGACGAGTTCAACGACCACCTGATGGAGTTTTTGCAGCAGGTCTGACTCATTCACCGCCGACGCAGGTCTGGGTGGACACCGGCTGGGTGTCGCCGGCCTTGACCAGCTGGTTGGCCACCTCTTCAGCGGTCATCACGAAGCCGGTGTCGGCGTCGTCGACAGCCGCACCGAACACCACGCCGAGCACCCGGCCGTTCATGTCGATCATGGGGCCGCCGGAATTACCCTGCTGCACAGTGCCTCTGATCGTGTAGACCCGGCGGGTGACGGTCGTATTGCGGTAGATGTCGGGTCCCTCGAGGTTGATCGTGTCACGGATCCGGGCCGGGGTCGCCTCGAACACCCCGCCGCCGGGGTAGCCCAGCACCAGTGCGTCGGTGTCGGGCTGCGCCGACTTGGACGCGAACGCCAACGGCGGCAACGGCAGGTCCGGAACGGCCAGGATCGAGATGTCCTCATGGGGATCGAAGGAGATCACGGTGGCGTCGAAGGACTTGGCGCCGCTCTCCACCGTGACGCTGTCCGAGCCGGCGACCACGTGCGCGTTCGTCATCACCCGGTTGGGTGCGATCACGAATCCGGTGCCCTCCAACACCTTCTGACAGTTGGGCGCCACGCCGCGGATCCGCAGCACACTCGGCGCGGTGGCCTCCACCACCGGATTGGCGGCCAGCTCGGGGTCCGGAGCGTCCACCGCCGCGATCGGAGTGCGGTTGAACGGCTCGAGCACCGCCGGCAAGCCGGAGCCGTCGAGAACCGTCGACAGACGCCGTGGCACGTTCTTGAGCCACTGCGGAGCGAAGTCGTCGACCTTGCGCAACACCTGCGAGTCGTTGACAGCGGCGGCCAGGTTCGGTTGATCGGAGGCGGTCAGCGGGGTGGCCAGCAGCCAGGAGGCCACCAGTACCACCACCAGTTGCAGCACCACGCCGACGATCGAATCTGCTGCGCGCACACCAGGACTGCGGATCGCTCCCCGCACCGCCCGGCCGAGGACCACACCGGCGACCTCGCCGATGACCACCATGGCCAGGATCAGGAACAGCGCGGCGAACAGCTTCAGCCGGGCGCCGTCGAGGTGCTCGATCAGGTGCGGCGCCAGCAGCACGCCGGCCATGGCGCCCAGCGCGACGCCGACGAAGGACAGCAACGAGCCGAGTGCGCCGGAGCGCCAGCCGGATACCGCGGCAACAAAGGCGATCGCCAGCACGGCGATGTCGAGCCACTGCGACGACGTCATATTCCGGTCATCTCCGCTCTTCTCCTCCAACCATCGCCATGGCCTCGTCCAGCCCGCGCACCTCGCTGGTGTCCCAGGGCTGTGCCCAGCCCGCGACGTCCAGCATCGCCGAGATCACCTGGGCGGTGAATCCCCAGACCAACATCTCGTTGAGGCGAAACGCGGGCATCGCCCAACGCCGGCTGCGCGCATCACGGTAGACCATCAACCGGTTCTCCGGATTGATGAATGCCCGCAGCGGGACCCTGGCCACCGCGGCGGTCTCGGCGTGGTCCACCACGCTCACCGGTCCGGGGTCCGGCGAGTAGGCCAGCACCGGCACCACCTCGAAGGCCGACGGCGCGATGAACACCTTGTCCAGCGTCACCAGCGGGTGCACCCGGCTCGGGTCGATTCCGGTCTCCTCGTTGGCCTCCCGCAGCGCGGTGGCTACCGGCCCCGCATCGCCGAGATCAACCGCACCGCCGGGGAACGCCGCCTGGCCGGCATGATGGCGCAGCGTCGAGGCTCGCACCGTCACCAACAGGTCGGCGGAGTCCGGGTTCTCGCCCGACTGCGGACCGGAGAACAGCACCAGCACCGCGGCGTCGCGCCGGGCCCCGGTGAGGGTGGCCTGGGCGTTGGCCGCCTTGATCATCGCGCGCACGTCGACCGGCAGCCGGTGCACATACGCCTCGGACATCTTCGCGGCGTTGTCGACCAGCGGCCGCAGCCAGGTCGGGGCGGTCATAGCGCCTCCTCGACGGCGGTGGCGATCGCCTCGGGGGTGGCGAAGGGCTGCGGCAGGATGCGGGCAACGCTACCGTCGGCGGCCAGCACCACGGTCGCTGGCATCACGTTGGGCACCCGCAACGCCGCCGCGATCTGTCGCCGGGGGTCCTGCAGCGTGGGCAGCCGCACCCCGAGCTCGGCGAGCAGAGCCAGGGCCGCCGCCTCGTTGTCGTCCTGGTGGACGGTCACCACCGTCACGCCCGGGCCGGCGCGGCGCTGATACTCGGCCAGGGCGGGCAGTTCGTCACGGCACGGCCCGCACCAGTACGCCCACAGGTTGATCACCGCAGGGCGGCCCGCGAACATGCCGGCCACGTGCACGGGCTCGCCGTCGGCGGCGCATTCGACGCTGACCTGGCGCAGGGCGGCGGGACCCGCCCCGGGTGCGTCGGCCGCGCAGGCCGGCAGTGCGGCACCTTCACGAAGCACTGTCAGGTCCTGCCCGGCGGCGACACCGGGCACCGGCGACGCCGTCGGGTGATGGCGCAACTGCGCGAGCAGACCCACGACCAGGGCCGCCGCCACCGCCAATACCGCGAGGGTCCACCCGGTCCGCCTGCTCATCGCCCTACAGCCCGGCCAGGGCCAGCAGATGCTCGGTCTCGGGGCCTTTGACCAGGGCCGCGGCCTCGGCCGGTGCGGTGGGCCCCAGCCCGAATGACGGGCAGTCCTTGGCCAGCAGGCACACCCCGCAGGCGGGTTTGCGGGCGTGGCAGACCCGGCGGCCGTGGAAGATCACCCGGTGCGACAGCAGCGTCCACTCCTTGCGCTCGATCAGCTCACCGACGGCGTGCTCGACCTTGACCGGGTCCTCCTCGGCGGTCCAGGCCCAGCGCCGCACCAGCCGGCCGAAGTGGGTGTCGACGGTGATGCCCGGTACCCCGAACGCATTGCCCAGGATCACGTTGGCGGTCTTGCGGCCGACGCCGGGCAGTCGCACCAGCTCGTCCATGGTGTCGGGCAGTTCCCCGTCGAACCGCTCGACGAGTGCCTGGCCCAGCTTGATCAACGACGTCGTCTTGTTGCGGTAGAAGCCGGTCGGCCGGATCATCTCCTCCAGCTCGACGCGATCCGCCTGGGCGTAGTCGATCGCCGCCGGGTACCGGGCGAACAGCGCCGGCGTCGTGAGGTTCACCCGCACGTCGGTGCACTGCGCCGAGAGCACCGTGGCGACGGCCAGCTCCAGCGGTGTGGTGAAGTCCAATTCGCAGTGGGCATCCGGAAATGCCTGCGCCAGAGTGCGATTCATCCGCCGGGCGCGCCGCACCAGCCCGGTCTTCGTCTCCGTCCGGGTGGCCCGCAACGCCTTGTCCACTGTCACCTCCGACAGGGTACTGATTCGTGACCCCAATGAGACCTTGCCCATGTTTACTGTCACCTTGTGTCCTGGCTGCTGATCACCGCCATCCCGACGCTGCTGATGCTGGCAGCCGTCGGGCTGGAGCGTATCGAAACCGGGTTGAGCCAGGTGGAGACTGCGAATCCGCAGTTTCCCCAGACTCACGGCACCAATCGTGTGTAGCGTTGACAGACCACTCGACGCCTGGCTCTAGACTCACATAGCCAGTCCGGTAGAGGCTGGCGCTTGCGCTTTTCAGACCGTTACCTAGACATCTAAGGGGCAACGTGGACGAGATCCTGGCCAGGGCCGGAATCTTCCAGGGAGTTGAGCCCAGCGCCGTCGCCGCGCTGACCAAGCAGCTTCAGCCCGTGGACTTTCCGCGCGGACACACCGTGTTCGCCGAAGGCGAGCCCGGCGATCGGCTCTACATCATCGTCACCGGGAAGGTGAAGATCGGCCGGCGCTCGCCGGACGGCCGGGAGAACCTGCTGACGATCATGGGCCCGTCGGACATGTTCGGTGAGCTGTCGATCTTCGACCCCGGCCCGCGGACCTCCAGCGCGACCACCATCACCGAGGTTCGGGCGGTCTCGATGGATCGCGACGCACTGCGGTCGTGGATCTCCGATCGGCCCGAGATCGCCGAGCAGCTGCTGCGGGTACTGGCCCGTCGGCTGCGGCGGACCAACAACAACCTGGCCGACCTGATCTTCACCGACGTGCCCGGCCGGGTGGCCAAGCAGCTGCTGCAGCTGGCCCAGCGGTTCGGTACCCAGGAGGGCGGCGCCTTGCGGGTCACCCACGACCTGACCCAGGAAGAGATCGCTCAGCTGGTGGGGGCGTCGCGGGAGACGGTGAACAAGGCGCTGGCCGACTTCGCCCACCGCGGCTGGATCCGGCTGGAGGGCAAGAGCGTGCTGATCTCCGACTCCGAGCGGCTGGCGCGCCGAGCCCGCTAATCTCCCGCCGTGCAGAAATGTCCGCACCCACCTGGCGTTTTAGTGGACCGTTCTGCACGCTCGGCGGGTTAGGTTAGGTGGCCCGCAGGTAGTCCAGCTGGGCCTGCACCGAGAACTCGGCGGCGCCCCACAGCTCCTCGGCCACATCGGTGTAGACGTGTTCGACCACCTGCCGGGCGGTGGCGTTCTCACCCAGCGCGGCCAGCGCCGAGCGCACCTGGTCCAGGCGCTGCTCGCGATGTGCCAGATATCCGGCGGCCACCGCGTCGATGTTCGCCAGCTCCGGTCCGTGCCCGGGCAGCACCGTCCGCCCGCCCAGCCCCCGCAGCCGCTGCAGCGAGTCCAGGTAGCGCGCCAGGTCGCCGTCTTCGCTGTCGATCACGGTGGTGCCGCGACCCAGCACCGTGTCGGCGGTCAGCACGGCGTCATCGAGCAGGAACGACAGTGAGTCCGCGGTGTGGCCGGGGGTGGCCAGCACCGTGATGCGCAGCCCGGCCGCGTCGATCACCTGACCGTCGATCAGGCCGCCGCCCATCCGGCGCTGAAATCCGCTGCCGGCCGAGTACACCGGCGCTCCGGTCGCCTCGGCCAGCTTGTCGATGCCGTCGGTGTGGTCGAAATGCCGGTGGCTGATCAGCACCAGCGCGATCCTGCCGAGATCGGCGAGCCGGCCGATGTGCTCGTCGTCGTCGGGCCCGGGGTCGACGATCACCACCTCGTCGCTGCGGCGCCCGCGCAGCACCCAGGTGTTGGTGCCGTCCAGCGTCATCAGGCCGGGGTTGTCGGCCAGCAGCACCGACGCGGTCTCGGTGACCGGCCGCAGCTGCCCGTACGCGGGATGACTCAGTGACACTCGACTATGAGTTCCACTTCCACCGGCGCATCCAGCGGCAGTTCGGAGACCCCGACGGCCGAGCGGGCATGGGCGCCGGCCTCGCCGAAGATCTGGCCCAGCAGCTCGGAGGCGCCGTTGACCACGGCGGGCTGGCCGTTGAAGTTTGCTGCGGAGGCCACGAAGCCGACCACCTTGACCACCCGGGTCACCGCGTCGAGCCCGACCAGGGCGTCGACGGCGGCCAGCGCGTTGAGCGCGCAGGTCCGGGCCAGTGCGTAGGCATCCTCGGGGCTGACATCCGCGCCGACCTTGCCGGTGCGGACCAGCTTGCCGTCGGCGATGGGCAGCTGACCGGAGGTGTAGACCAGGTCGCCGGTGCGGACCGCCGGCACATAGGCCGCCAGCGGCGCCGCCGTCTGCGGCAATTCGATCCCCAGCTCGCTCAGCCGGGCCCGCCAGCTCATTTCGGGCGTTTCATGAAGGCGATGAGCTGTTCGCCGGACGGCCCCGGCATCACCGACACCAGTTCCCAGCCGTCCTCGCCCCACTGGTCGAGAATCTGCTTGGTGGCGTGCGTGATCAAAGGGACGGTGACGTACTCCCATACCGTGCGCTGGCTCATGTGGGCGAGCTTATCGCTAGCCCGTGCGGGCACTTGGTTAGCATGCAGTGGTGATTGCCACACCCGAGCCCGCCATCGGCTGGCCTTCGCGCTTGACGAAGGCCAGGCTGCATTTCGTGACCGGTAAGGGCGGAACCGGCAAAACGACGGTGGCGGCCGCGCTGGCCTTGTCGCTGGCGGCAGGCGGACGCCGGGTCCTGCTGGTGGAAGTCGAAGAGCGTCAAGGCATCGCGCAACTCTTCGACGTGCCGCCGCTGCCCATTGCCCCACTGAAGGTCGCGACCGCCGAGGACGGCGGCCAGGTCGACGCGCTGGCGATGGACATCGAGGCCGCATTCCTGGAGTACCTCGACCTGTTCTACAACCTGGGCATCGCCGGGCGGGCGATGCGCCGCGTCGGGGCCGTCGAATTCGCCACCACGATCGCGCCGGGCCTGCGTGACGTGATCCTCACCGGCAAGATCAAATACCACGTCATCCAGGTCGACAAGAACAAGAAGCACGTCTACGACGCGGTCGTGGTCGACGCACCGCCGACCGGCCGGATCGCACGCTTCCTCGACGTCACCAAGGCGGTGTCGCAGCTGGCCAAGGGCGGCCCGGTGCACTCGCAGGCCGACGGCGTGGTCAAACTGCTGCATTCGGACCAGACCGCGATCCACCTGGTGACGCTGCTGGAGTCACTGCCGATGCAGGAGACGCTGGAGGCCATCGAGGAGCTGCGGGAACTGGACCTGCCGATCGGCAGTGTGATCGTCAACCGCGATATCCCCGCGCACCTGTCCTCCGCCGACCTGGCCAAGGCAGCCGAGGGCGTCGTCGACGCCGACGCGGTCCGGGCCGGCCTGGCCAAAGCAGGGATCACCCTGGACGACGACGATTTCGCCGGCCTGCTGACCGAGACCATTCAGCACGCCACCCGGGTCAGCTCCCGGACCGAGACGGCCGAACAGCTTGAACGCCTCGACGTGCCACGCCTGCACCTGCCGACGATCGCTGATGGGGTCGACCTGGGCAGCCTCTATGAGCTCTCCGAGATTCTCGCCCGACAGGGGGTTCGATGACACCCGAACCGGCCGGCCACCCGCCGGCACTGGATATGGCCGCCATCCTGGCCGACACCTCCAACCGCGTGGTGGTGTGCTGCGGCGCCGGTGGCGTCGGCAAGACCACCACGGCCGCCGCGATGGCGCTGCGCGCCGCCGAGTACGGCCGCACCGTGGTGGTGCTGACCATCGACCCGGCGCGCCGGCTGGCACAGGCCCTGGGCATCGACGATCTGGGCAACACCCCGCAGCGGGTGCCGTTGGGCCCGGAGGTCCCCGGCCAGCTCTACGCGATGATGCTCGACATGCGCCGCACGTTCGACGAGATGGTGACGCAGTACTCCGGCCCGGAGCGGGCGGAGGCGATCCTGAACAACCAGTTCTACCAAACGGTCGCCACCTCGCTGTCCGGCACGCAGGAGTACATGGCGATGGAGAAACTCGGCCAGTTGCTGGCCGAGGACCGTTGGGATCTGGTGGTGGTGGACACCCCGCCGTCGCGTAACGCCCTGGACTTCCTGGACGCGCCGCGGCGGCTCGGCAGCTTCATGGACAGTCGGCTGTGGAAGCTGCTGCTGGGGCCGGGCCGCGGCATCGGCAAGCTGGTGGCCGGCGCCGTCGGCCTGGCGATGAAGGCCCTGTCGACCGTGCTCGGATCTCAGATGCTTTCCGACGCAGCGGGTTTCGTTCAGTCACTGGACGCCACCTTCGGCGGCTTCCGGGAGAAGGCGGACCGCACCTACGAGCTGCTCAAGCGCCGCGGCACCCAGTTCGTGGTGGTCTCGGCGGCCGAACCCGACGCATTGCGCGAGGCGTCATTCTTCGTCGACCGGCTCTCCAGTGAGCACATGCCGTTGGCCGGGCTGGTTCTCAACCGCACCCATCCGATGCTTTGCGCGCTGCCCGTCGAGCGCGCCATCGACGCCATCGAGACCCTGGACGGAACCGACGACCTCACCGTCGCGGCGCTGCGGATTCACGCCGAGCGCGGTGCCACCGCCAAGCGTGAGATCCGGTTGCTGTCGCGCTTCACCCGGGCCAACCCGCGGGTCGCGATCGTCGGGGTGCCGTCGCTACCGTTCGATGTGTCAGATCTGGACGCGCTGACCGCGATCGCCGACCAGCTGACGGCCAAGTAACCGCGAAGAACGTCTCAGCGGGATATCAGCCCGCGTCGCGCTGCTTGCGCTGGGCGGCGAAGTACTCCCGCCAGGAGGTCACCTCGGGGTGTTGCTTGAGCAGTGCGCGGCGCTGCCGTTCGGTCATGCCGCCCCACACGCCGAATTCGACGCGGTTGTCCAGGGCGTCGGCCAGGCAGTCGAGGACGACCGGGCAGTGCCGACAGATCACCGCGGCCTTGCGCTGGGCGGCGCCGCGGACGAAGAGCTCGTCGGGGTCTGCGGTCCGGCAGAGTGCCTTGGAGACCCAGGCGATGCGACCCTCGTCCTGCACGCCGCGCAGGACGGGTCTTACGTCTGGGCTCGCCGGCATGGTGGTGCTGCGAACCGCGGGCTGCGTAACAACAGACACTGACGATCCTCCATCCCGGCCGCCCCCGCAGCCACCTGTTCAACACATCAACGCCGACCACTACTGCGATCTACGCCACATCGTGTCATCAGTGTTACCTGAATCGCACTTGTTGTCCAAGTTAGGTGGTCAGGTGGCGTCTGCGCAACCGGTAGGCGGCCCCTTTTTTGGGACAACCGTGCAGTCCGATCATGATCTGGAGCTATCCGGGGCGGGTTCGGGGTCTTCCGACAAGCAGCGTCAGGCGCCGGGGTTAGTGTGTTAGCCATGTCGGAGCGTCCCCCGACCGGCCCAACTGTGTTCAAACTGGCCGGGTGTTGCCTGCTCGCCGCTGTGCTGCTCGCGGCACTGCTGTTCCCGATCGCCGGTGGCATCGGGCTGATCTCCAACCGCGCGTCCGACGTGGTGGCCAATGGTTCGGCCCAGCTGGTCAGCGGCGACGTGCCCGCGGTGACGACCATGGTCGACGCCAAGGGCAACACCATCGCGTGGCTGTACTCCCAGCGCCGGTTCGAGGTTCCCAGCGACAAGATCGCCGACACGATGAAGCTGGCGATCGTCTCCATCGAGGACAAGCGCTTCGCCGAACACAGCGGGGTGGACTGGAAGGGCACGCTGACCGGTCTGGCGGGCTATGCCTCGGGCGACGTCGACACCCGTGGCGGGTCCACTCTCGAGCAGCAGTACATCAAGAATTATCAGCTTTTGGTGCTGGCACAGACCGATGCCGAGAAGCGTGCGGCGATCGAGACCACCCCGGCGCGCAAGCTACGTGAGATCCGGATGGCGCTCACCCTGGACCGCACCTTCACCAAGCCGCAGCTGCTGACCCGCTATCTGAACCTGGTGTCGTTCGGCAACAACTCGTTCGGCATCCAGGACGCGGCACAGACGTACTTCGGTGTCGACGCCGTGAACCTGAACTGGCAGCAGTCCGCACTGCTGGCCGGTATGGTCCAGTCGACCAGCACGCTGAACCCGTATGACAATCCCGAAGGCGCACTGGCCCGGCGAAACCTGGTGCTGGACACCATGATCGAGAACATTCCGAACGAAGCCGACGCGCTGCGGGCCGCCAAGGAGACGCCGCTGGGCATCCTGCCGCAACCCAACGAACTGCCGAGAGGCTGCATCGCCGCCGGCGACCGGGCGTTCTTCTGCGACTACGTGCAGGAGTACCTGACCCGGGCCGGCATCGGCAAGGAACAGGTGGCCCGCGGCGGCTACGTCATCCACACGACGCTGGACCCCGACGTGCAGGGCTCGATCAAGTCGGCGATCGACAACTTCGCCAACCCGAACGTCCAGGGCATCGCCAGCGTGATGAGCGTCATCAAGCCCGGCGCTGATGCGCACCCGGTGCTGGCGATGGCCAGCAATCGCACCTACGGCCTCAACGGTGAGATCGGCGAAACCATGCGGCCGCAACCGTTCTCACTGGTCGGCGATGGCGCCGGGTCGATCTTCAAGACGTTCACGGTGGCCGCCGCCCTGGAGATGGGCATGGGCATCAGCGCCGAATTGGAGGTGCCGGGCCGCTTCCAGACCAAGGGCATGGGCAGCGGCGGCGCCAAGGGCTGCCCCAAGGAGACCTGGTGCGTTGTCAACGTCGCGCCCTACCGGCCCTCGATGAACGTCTCCACCGCACTGGCCACCTCGCCCAACACCGCGTTCGCCAAGCTGATCTCGCAGGTCGGGGTGAGCCGCACCGTCGACATGGCGATCAAGCTGGGTCTGCGTTCCTACGCCGAACCGGGCACGGCCCGCGACTACGACCCGGACAGCAACGAGAGCCTGGCCGACTTCGTCAAACGGCAGAATCTGGGTTCGTTCACCCTCGGCCCGATCGAGGTCAACGCTCTGGAGCTGTCCAACGTCGCCGCCACCCTGGCCTCCGGCGGCGTCTGGTGCCCGCCGAGCCCGATCGACAAGGTCTTCGACCGCAACGGCAACGAGGTGCCCGTCGCGGTCGAGGCGTGTGACCGGGTGGTTCCCGAAGGCCTGGCGAACACGTTGGCCAACGCGCTGAGCAAGGACATCCAGGGCGGCGGCACCGCGGCGCCCGCCGCGGGTTCGGTGGGCTGGGACCTGCCGATGTCCGGCAAGACCGGCACCACGGAGGCGCACCGGTCCTCGGGCTTCATGGGTTTCACCAACCGCTACGCGGCGGCCAACTACATCTTCGACGACTCCAGCTCACCGTCGGACCTGTGTTCGTTCCCGCTGCGGCACTGCGGTGACGGCGATCTGTACGGCGGCAACGAGCCGGCCCGGACCTGGTTCGCGGCGATGAAGCCGATCGCCACCGAGTTCGGTGACGTGATCATGCCCCCGACCGACCCGCGCTACGTCGACGGCGGACCCAACTCGCGGGTGCCACCGGTGGCGGGCATGGACATCGACGCGGCCCGCACGCGGCTCAAGGAGAGCGGATTCCAGGTCGCCGAGCAGCCGAACTGGGTCAACAGCAGTGCGCGTTCGGGGGCGGTGGTGGGCACCTCGCCGAGTGGGCAGACCATTCCCGGCTCGATCATCACCATCGACGTCAGCAACGGCATTCCGCCGCCGCCACCACCACCGCCGGAGGGCCTTCCGCCGCCGGTGGGTTCGACGGTGGTGGAGATCCCGGGGCTTCCGCCGATCACCATTCCGCTGCTGCCGCCGCCGGCCCCGCCGCCGTAACCGGTTCATGCGCCGGTTCCAGCTTCGCCTCTCCTTCGCCGAGCCCCGCTGAACCGTCGGGCAGCGGCTGCGGGCACAGTACTCTGAACCCTATGGCTGCATCACCTGCCCTCACCCGGTCCGTCATCGCCGCTTCGGCGGCACTCGGTCCGGCCGCACTGGCCATCGGCTACGGCGCGATCATCGAGCGCAACGCCTTCGTGGTCCGCGAGGCGACCATGCCGGTGCTGGATCCGGGCTCGTCGCCGCTGCGGGTACTGCACATCAGCGACATCCACATGCGTCCCGGGCAGCGCCGCAAACAGGCCTGGCTGCGGGATCTGGTCCGCCTGGAGCCGGACCTGGTGGTCAACACCGGCGACAACCTGGCGCACCCCAAGGCCGTCCCGGCGGTGGTGCAGGCGCTTGGCGACCTGTTGTCGGTGCCGGGCGTCTTCGTCTTCGGCAGCAACGACTACTTCGGGCCGCGACTGAAGAACCCGGCCAAGTACCTGACCAAGCCGACGCATCGGGTCTATGGCACCGCGCTGCCGTGGCAGGACCTGCGGGCGGCATTCACCGAGCGGGGCTGGCTTGATCTGACCCACACCCGGCGCGAGTTCGAGGTGGCCGGTCAGCGCATCGCCGCAGCCGGCGTCGACGACCCGCACATCGAGCGGGACCGCTACGACACCATCGCCGGGCCGGCCGACGCAGGCGCCAATCTGCGGCTGGGGCTGACTCACTCCCCGGAACCGCGGGTGCTGGACCGCTTCGCGGGCGACGGCTACCAGCTGGTGATGGCCGGCCACACCCACGGCGGGCAGCTGTGTGTGCCGGGCTATGGCGCGCTGGTCACCAACTGCGGCCTGGATCGCTCGCGGGTCAAGGGGCCGTCGCAGTGGGGTTCCCACATGCGCCTGCACGTCTCGGCCGGGATCGGGACCTCACCTTTTGCGCCGGTGCGATTCGCCTGCCGCCCGGAGGCCACCCTGCTCACATTGGTTCCGGCGCCCACCGGCGGCGACGACGCCCGGCTCAGCCGCGACTGGACGCAGCCGTCGGTGTCGGCCAGCTGATCTAAGGCTTGCGTGCGCCGGACTCGGCCATGGCCGGGTTGGCGCGGTCCTGCTCAGCGGTATCAGGATTGGTCGCCACCAGCCACAGCGCGGCCAGAGTGAAGAACCCGGCATACACCGCGCCACCCAACAGCGTCATGATCTGACTCCCTCGCACTACAGTTGTTAGCCAGTCTGCCCAACCCGGTTTGCGAATGCATCTCTCCACACCGAAATGTGGGCCTTCTCATGCCGTCGCGGACCCAGTGACCTGCGCCGCGGTCAGTGTGGGCTGGGCATTTGGTGACCGATGGGGCCGGTGCGATACGCTGTCGTGGCTTCACACGGGGTGTGGCGCAGCTTGGTAGCGTGCTTCGTTCGGGACGAACGTCACCGGCCCACTCGATCCCCGGTCAGAACCCCCATGAACCGCTCTAGCGGCCGTGCTACCAGCATCTCAGGTACACCCATGGCAGCCCGTGGCAGCGTATCGTGTGACCCCTCTTGTGACCCCTGGCCACCGGCTCGCACATGGGTTCGACTTGACTCATGCATATATTACTATGTTTGAATTTTATTACCAGATAGACCAACTCCGAGAGAGAGCAGGACATGATGACCGCCGACATCGCCACCGCCAAGGACCTCGCCAACCTGCGCAAGCTGGCCGATGGCCAGAAGATCCACCACGCCAGCCGCGCTCGGCTGGACAAGCTCGGTTTGATCACGTCGTGCGGCGATCTCAACAAGGCCGGGGTCGAGGCTCTGGGAGGAACCGTGGTGACCGGCGTCCAGCTCGACGTGGTGATCGAGGCCCCGGTGGCGGCGGCCAATGGGGAGGCGAAGCCGAAGCGCCGGACCAAGGTCATGCGCCAGTGCGGATGCGGCTGCAAGGAGATGACCGGCGGCGGGCAATACCGTCCCGGTCACGACGCCAGGCACGCGGGGAACGTCGGTCGCCTGGTCGCCGCAGAGGCGGACGGCTCGACCACCAGCCAGCAGGTGCGGGAGCTGGTCGCCGCGCAGCTGGCCGGTCGGCCGAAGCTCATCGACAAGGCGGTTAAGGTCGCCACCCGTGAGCTGGAGCGGACCCGGATGGCTGCCGCCAAGCGCACCGCCTGACCACCCACACTGCTAGGGCTCCTCCCCGATATACCGCGCGACCCTCTCCCTTGCCTTCCGGCGAATCGGAGAGGGTCTCGTGGTATTCGGTGCCCGAGAAGGTCTCCTGTGGACGGGAATTAGTTGCACACACAGCGGCTACTGCCCGTATGGATAGTCGCGTGGTATTAGGAAGGTTCCTTCCCCCCGGTCCCCCGGTCATATCCGACTGCCGCTAACGCCTGGGTGATCTTGGCGTCGGCCTCGTCGCTCCACCATCGCCGCTGCGTGACGAACTCAACTTTGCCGCCCAGCTCGCCGCCTTGCTCCTGCACCCAGCTGAGTACGTCGGCGCGGCTCACTTTGACCGGCAGCCCAGCCGCCACCTTGTTGCGAATGCGGAACCGAGACATCACGGCTGCCCACGTGTCCGCACTTAAATCGCCTTTCAGCGAGTTGCAGCGGTAGCAGGCCGCCACGCAATTCTCGATGTCGGTTTGCGAGCCACCGCCGTGCACGCTGTTGACGTGATCGACCACAAACGTCTCCGGCCGTCCGGTCGTCTTGATGAGCGCGATTCGGCACCAGTGACAGTGTTTATCCGATCTGGCCCACACTCGCTCGCGGATCTTCGCCCGCGATGACGCTCCTAGGCGGCCGTCCTTGGCGATCTTCCTGCTAGCCATCTCAATTCCCTTCGTCAGTTACGAATCGACCCCTGGTCACCGGGCTGGAGGCCAGTAACCAGGGGTCGAATCTCGACCCACTCGGCGAAGGCCGAAAGGAGAGTGATTGGGGCCGCCGCCGCGCGTTATCACCCCAAGTTCAAACGCGTGGCGTGGACGCGACCCCCGAAACTCACCTCCGCCTTGTGGGGAGTTGGTGATGGGTAGCTCTGCCTGATTCAGACCTACCCATCGGTCTGTGTGTAGTTGTGGTCAGGGGGAGCCGGTAACCCAATGCCTGACCGGCTCCCCCTGGGTCCTAGCTGACGGTGAACTTGCCGATGCGACCCGGACGCGGGACACCGAACCCGATGCGCGCGGTCACGCGTGCCTGAGTGCTGTCCTTGCCGAAAGCGGCGTGGTCCGAGATAGCCAGTTCGATATCGGAAACGGCCGAGTAGATGTCCGCCTTCGACACCAGCAGACCCGACTTCGCCGCCATCTGGTTGTTGACTTCGATCGGCAGACCGAGCAGCTGCATCTGACCGGCTTCGACGCCTGCGCCTAGCAGGTACGAGTTCAGCTCGGTTCCGGCCTTGAACTTGGCCAGCGCCGCCATGGTGGTCGGCGCGACGATCCAGGCGCTGGGTTGGCCGCCCGCCACCTCGACTGCACTCCGCAGGTCAATCAGCTTGTCGAAGCTGCCGGACACGGCGGTCTGCGACTGGATGCTGGCCGTGTTGAACAGGCCAGCGGCCGGGGAGACGGCCGGAGACACGGGTGCCGCCTGCGCCAGGTACAGCAGGTCGAGCTTCTCGCGGACCGCCCGAGCCATCGCCTGGGCCAGCTCGTCGGGCGACTTGGGCTGACGCCCCAGCTCCCGCGAGTAGGTCATCAGCGAGGCCACCTTGACCGTCTGGACCACCAGCTCGTCCAGGTCGACATCGACCTCGGGGATCTCTTCGCCTTCAGCGACGACGGTGGCGGTCGCCGAACCGGCGTAACCGATCCGCAGCGCTGGCTCGTCGCCGTGGATCTCGCCCGAGACGGTCGAGTGCTTGAGGATCGCCGCGTCTCCGACCACGTCGGACAGCGCGAACGTGTGGACGTCGGCAGCGTACGGCTTGCCGACGTCGGCAGTAACTTTGACAGTCATGTTGATTGCTCCTTAAAGCGAGTCAGGCACGATCAATGGATTTGGGGGTTCCGTGCGGGTTCGGCCTGCCGATTCCCGTTGCGCGCCTGGCGCTTTGGATGGTGTACGGGCCGGGGAAGCCGATGTCGAGGTGACCCCGGCCCGTACACTTTCCAGTGAAACACGGTTCAGCTGCGGAACGCGTCCGCGAACCCCGACCCGCCGCGTCCCTGCGAGGGATTACCCTGCTGCGGGTTAGGTTGCGGCACACCAGGGCTGCCGAGTCCGAACTCAGCCCGGACTTTCCCGGCGGCCTCAACCACGGCCGCCACGGTCAGCGCCCCCTGGTCGTCGCGGAGGCTGTCCAGCGTCACGCCTCCGGCGTCCCACAGCTTCCGGGCCAGCCCGGCCTGCTCCAGCGCGTGGTTCACGATGGCCTGTTCGGCGGCGTCGGCGCGTGCCTCAGTCTCGCGGAGTTTGACGCGCGTCGCCGCCGCCTCCTGGCGAGCCTTCTTGAGCGCCGGGTCTGCCGCGTCGGTGTCGTCGTCGTCGGCGGCGGGGTCGTCCTGGTGCCCGTCTTGGTCTCCGGCGGCCTCGGAACCCTCGGCCGGCACCTGGGCCGGGTCGGGTTCTGCGGGGGCGTCCGGGGCCGCGTCGGGGGTGCTGGGTGTGGATTTGGTCATGAGTCCTGCTCTCCTGTCATCTTGTTGATCTGTTCGGTTGCCTCATGGTTGAACCGGTAGCGGCGGCGCAGGTCGTCGCACAGCCAACCGACGGATGGCACGTGGTCATACGAGCCGGTCAGCCGGATCGCCTCTACCGCCTCGGTCAGAGCGCCTGCGGCGATGTTCGCCAGGGCGGCCACCAGGTGCCGCCCGCCGTCCACCGCTTGAGCGTTGAGCCAGAGTTGTTCGGCCTCGTCGGGCTTGCCCTCCGCAACAGCCCGAATCATGTGGGCCGCCATGATGCCGCCCAGCTCGGTGGCGTCCCCAATGTGCAGCTCGGGACGCGGATCATCTTCGTGATAGAGCATTAGTTTGCCTTCCTGGTTAGTTCAAATCGACGGTTGCGCAGGCGGATTCGCCCGGCCTTGACCAACGTCTCGCGGCCCTCGCGGACCCGCTGGTACGACAGCCCTCGTTCCTGTGCGAGCCTGTCCAGCTCGTTGAGGCTCAGTGGGCCGTCCGTGAGCCAGTCCAGGATCAGCCCGGCGGCTTGGGTGGCGGCCGAATCGAGGCTGTCTCCGACTGCGGTACTGCGGGCGAGCGCCGCCCGGTTCAGCTGGGCATGGTCGGTGGTGGTCAATTCAATCTCCTTTCGTTGCGGTGGTTCTGGTGAGCAGCGGGGGTCTCCGACGAGGCGGTCCAGCGGTGCGGAGCCGGGGTGGTCCAGGCCCGCTATACCGGTGCGCCGGTGCGTCCCTTCGGGACGCGCACCGGTCGCACTGGTGCGTAGTCGCTTCCGCACCGGTGCGCACCGGTCGCACCGGTCGGTGGTGGTCATTTCACTACCCCCACGAGCGAATAGATGCGGGTTGGTGTTGCGGTGATCTCGCCGCGAGCGCCCAATGCGGCCAGGGTTTCGGCTAGCCGCGCGGAGTTGAGACCCCGTTCGGATGCGAGGCTTTCCAAATCGCGGTGCGCGAGCGGACCATTCAGCAGCCAGGTCCGCACAAAGCGCATGGATTGCGCCAGCGGGTGCTGGCCGTCGCGGTGGCTTGGCTGCCCGCCGTATTTCGGTTTGGCGGATCTCATGACACACCGACCCTGGGCGACAGCGGTAAACCGCTGGGTCCCCGGCCACGCCGATATCCGGCATTCTCGGCGTCACGCAACTTGTCGATGTCCCGTTGCGCCATACCCAATCCGACGTTCGCCGTTACCCACCGGGGCGTACGCATGGTGTACCCGGCCAGCAGCGCGGCAGCAATCAATTCGCCGTTGGAGACATATCCGTCCACGGCGTCGTCCAAGGCATTTTCAGCGCGGTGTTTCATGCTATAGCTGCTCTGGTTCGGCGTTCTGATCTTGCCGACGTTGGCTAGCAGCCATTCGGCGATGACATGCACCCGTGAATAAGCGCCGAGCAACTCTGCGCGCTCGCGGTCATGGTTGCGGAGGCTGCTGTAATACCCGAACGAAGTTAGGGTGCGATGCTCATTAAGCACCCGTTCGAATGCCGCTCGGCTCAGGTCAGGTGGCGCGGTTAATGTGTTCATGGGATTGGTCCTTTCGGGTTGAGGCGTTGGTGGTCGGTGCGGTTATGGCGGCCAATGTGGTGGGGGTGCCCGTGGCGGGGTCCGCGTCGTCTTGCTTGCTTGCTTGCTTGCCACCCCCTCCGGGGGTGTTGGCAAGCAAGCAAGCCGCAAGACACCACGGCGAGACCTTGCTGTCTTGCCAGCAAGGCTTGCCAGCAAGATGGCAAGACACCGGCAAGACGTCACTCCGGGCATGGCTCACCCCGCCAGAACGCGTCAATCATTGAGTTCGCGGTACCCACGTACACGGCTTCGCCGCCCGCGCTCTTGAATCGCTTGATGATTTCGGCCTTGTTGGGGGTGCCGTCTCTCTTGACGGGCAGGTCTTTCTGCAGCGGCAGCCAGGCCCACAGCGCGTCGATCCGCTTGCGTGCCGCTGCCGTCACACCGCGCGCGGCATTGGCGTTGGTGTGCTCGGCCCGGCTGGTGGCCTTGTTGCGTCTCGGCCGCGCCACCAACACCCCGTCTTCTGGCAGCCGATCACCGGGCCGCGTGATGAACTCCGTGTGCGGTTCGAGGTCGAACGCGAACCGGCGGCATCGCATGTCTTTCGTCTTGCGCTGGTGCAGCTCGGCCACCATGCCCGCGCTGGGCCGGGCGATCTTGGCGACCTGCCACGGATTCGTCGCCCAGGTGCCCGCCCCGGCGAGATCCTCACCGACCTTGTTTGAGTGATGCACCACCAGAATCGCGGCGTCGGTCTCGCGCTGCAGATCCTCAACCCGGCGGTAGATCAACTCCTGTTCGGTGTTGCCGTTCTCCGGCACGCCGGGCGACACCCGTCGTTTGGTGTCCAGCACCAGCAGGGCGGTTCGGCGCTCGCGCATCAGCTCGGCCAGCTCGCGCATGTCCTCGTCGCTGTTGAGGTCGAACCCGTCGTACATCGTCAGGTTCTTGGTCACGTCCGACCACCGGTAGCCGAGTTGTTCGGCCCAGCCGCGCGCACGCCACCGGATGCCGCTGCCGCCCTCGGCGGCGATGTAGACGACATGTTCGCCTCTGGCTGCCTTTAACACCTTGCGCTTGGTCGGGTCGTCGGTGTCGGTGTCATCGACCGGGCAGTCGGCCTGATCGGGCAGAGGGTCCAGGCCGAACCACGGCTGGCCGGTGGCGACCGCGCATGCCGCCCCCATCGCGATAAACGACTTGAACGTGCCTTCCGCGCCGAACCACAGCGTGATCGTGTTGCGGTACAGCAGGTTTCCAATCAGCGGTTCGGCGGGTGGCCGGGAGAACGCCTCGTCGGTAATCTCGCGTTCGGCCAGCGGCACGCGCCGGTCGCCACCAACCATCCGCCGTTGCGCGTCCTGCTTGGCGAGCATCCGCGTCAGCTCGTACGTGACGAGTTCCTGGTATTCGGCGGTGGCCGACCCGTTGGTGGTCATCTCGCGGGTTCCTATCCGTGGACGCGGCGCTGGGCAGATTTGAGGGTCGCCAAGATGGCTTCGGCCTCCAAGCCGACGTTGGTCGCGGCCTCGATCAGGTACTTCTCGAAGAACTTGTAATCGCCTTGGCGCTGGGCATCGCAGGCCGAACGGAATAGCACGCCGTTGCGCTCGCCAACCGGTGCAGCTTGGATCCGCGCCATCAGATCCGCGACGCTGAAATACCGCCGTGGGCGATCCGCATCCCGGCCGCGTGTCTTCGATTTGACGGCGGGCAAGCCGGATCCCAGAAGCGCGGCCGGGAGATCCGCCACCGGATGCGGCTCCCAGCGGTAGGGCTGGCCGGTCTTCGGATGAATCGACGGTGGCAGGACCACGTAACCCCGGCCGGGCAACTTGACGTCGATACCGGGCAGGTTGGCCAGCACCTGGCGCTGCATCCCCATTGGCTGCCGCAGCCGGAACCACAGGTGACGCCCGCCATCGCCTCGACCCGACCAACAGGTCAACGTCGGCGGCAGCTCCCCATGTGCGGAGACCAATGTGGCGAGGCTGTCGGCTCCGCCGTTGCGGGGGTCGATGTCCAGCACGATGTGGTCGTCTGGGATCAACGTCCCGATGTTGTTGCGCGGGTTGGCGTCCCACCATCGGGCGACCTGCTGCACGCTCATCGGCCGGTCAGCCCAGCGTCGGATGGCGGGCTCTTTGAGTCGCGTCTTGAGCGGCACCAGGTGCCAACCGCGCTCGGCGTACTCGATTGCGTTGGCGCGCAATGATTCCAGCGGCATGGCTGCCCTGGTAAACTCGGCGGTGTTCATCGTGGACCTTTCAGCGGGGCCGGATGGCGGGCGGATCGGGTGGCCGGACTCTTCGGGTCCGGCCATTCGGCTATCCGGGGTCAGTCACGGGACACGGTGATGGCGGCGATGAACTTCTCGACCTCCGCGATCGGATACATCACGCGGATACCGACTTTCGCGTAGACGGGTCCACCGCCCTCGTGCCGCCAGGATCGCAGTCGGCCTACGGTCGTGCGCAGCAGCGCGGCGACCTCGTCGGGGGTGTAGAACACCGGCTTGATGGTCGGGGTGTTGTCGTTCATGTTGGTCAGCCTCCTGTTTCAGCGGCGGGCGGTGTGCGGTGTCGCGAGATCCACCGTATCAGCTCGGATCAGGCGCAGGAATTTCATTACTATGGTCTGGCCTGCGGTGTCGGACGATTACAGGTACTAGCACCTTGTGTGTCAGGTGATTTGTCATGTATCGTTCGTGTCATCCCGCAGCAGCGGGTGTCACCGCACCGGAAGGAACGCACGCCATGGGCAAGCACCTGATCATCGATACCGAGCCGTATGTCCTCAGCGACGGCGAAGAGCAACAGGTCGCGCGCCTGGCGGAGCAATGGGTCGATGACCACTACGAGCAGATGTGGGAGTACGCCCGTCAGCACCTGGGCGGCAAGCTGTCCGGCGTACCCGGCCCGTTCGACGCGCTGCTGCGCGAAATCGCCATGCGGTTCAGCATCGAGACCAACAACGAACTCGATATCCGCCGGGTGAAGTTCTTCGCGCACTTTGACGAGGCGCGCGGCCCGCAGGCCGCGAAGGATGCGGCCAGCTGGGCGAGCCTGTCTATGGCGCTCCGGACGGGCGACCTGCCGTGAAACTCCCCGCCGAACTCCGATGGGCATCCACCCCGGCCCAGGTCGCCGGGTCCAATACCAGACGCATACGGAAGGAGGCCGGGGTCACCCTGGAGGCCCTATCTATCGCGGCGAAGCGATGCGGGCTCAAATGGTCGGCCGGGCGAGTGGCCGACTTTGAGGCGGGCCGGGTGGAGCTGACCCTCACCACATTGGTCGCCGTCGCCCAGGCCCTGGCGAATGCGGCTGACCAACCGATCACGTTGGCCGACCTGCTGGCGACCGAGACACCCGTCGAAATCGCCGGTGGCACAAGGACGGACGTGGCCGACCTGCTGGCCGGTGCGGCGCTGGCACCGCAGCCCGATACGCCGGTCACCCCGACCGAGTTGGCGCGGCGGCACGGGTACACCGATCTGGCCGACGCGGCGGCGAAGCTCGGCGTGACCAAAGCCCGCGTGCCAACCATGCTGACCGCGACCGAGCAGGCCGGATTGGTTGACCGGCGGGCAGCCCGCGCGCTCGGCATCTCGCTGGCCGACCTCATCCGGCATTCGGTCGATTTGTGGGGCCGGGGGTTCACGGCGCAGCGGGATCGGGTGGCGGGCACCGACGCCGACACCGCACGCTTGGGCGAGGTCACCCGCGAGTTACGCGACCAGATCGCCGCCCGGATCGGCGGTCAGTGATGGCCAGCATTGAGAAGTACGCCACCAAGACCGGCCAGCGGTACAAGGTCCGGTATCGCGATGCTGACGACCGTCAGCATCAGCGCAAGGGCTTCTCGACCTTAAAGGAGGCCAGGCTCTACGCCGCCACGGTAGAGACCAAGGTGGCGTCGGGAACCTGGGTCGATCCCAGCGCCGGGAAGATCACCGTGGGCAAGCTGTATCCGTCGTGGCGCGACGGGCAGACGCACATCAAGGCGACCACCAGGGCAACCCGGCTGACCGCCTGGAATGCACACGTTAAGGAGCGGTGGGAGGACGTCGAGGTCGGCAAGATCCGGCCCTCGGCGGTGCGCTCGTGGATCGCGGCGATGGCGACCAATGGGGCCGGGGCTGCCACCGTGGAGAACGCACTCGGCGTCCTGCGCGGTGTGCTGGCTGCCGCGCTGGAAGATGGGTTGATCCCGTCGAATCCGGCTGCCGGTGTCCGCGCTCCCCGGCGCACGCCGAAGGTCAAGCGGTACCTGACTCATCCGCAGGTCGCCGCCCTGGCTGCCGAATGCGGCGACGACGCCATCATCGTGAACACCTTGATCTATACCTGTATCCGGGCCGGTGAGCTGGCCGGGTTGCGCGTGGCTGACGTCGATTTCCTGCGCAAGCGGATGAACATCTCGCGGTCGATTAGCTACGTGCGCGGCTCGGGGATGGTCGAGTCGGCCACCAAGACCTACGAGTCGCGCTCGATTCCTCTGGTCGCCAGCCTGGTCGAGCCTCTGTCGCGGCTGGCTGCCGGGAAGTCTCGCGACGATCTGCTGTTCGGCGGGCCGGATGGCGAGGCGTGGCGCGTGAATAACTGGCGTCGGCGGGTGTTCCATCCGGCCGTGATGCGATGCCGCAAGGCCGACGACACCTTCCCAGCCATCACCGTGCACGACTGCCGGTCGGCGGGCATCAGCCTGCTGATCGCGGCCGGAGCGAATCTCAAGCTGGTGCAGCTCGCCGCCGGGCACGCCTCCGGTGCCGTCACCGCCGACATCTACGGGTCGTTGCTGCCCGACACCCTGGATACGGTGTCGGAGGCCCTGGAAGCCCAGCGGCTGGCCTCATGTGACCCCGGTGTGACCCCGGCGGTGTCATCGTGACCAGCACAGACGGCCAGGGAATACCGCGTATATGCCCTCACCGGCGGTGCTGTAATCTATGAGACGGCCACGGGGTGTGGCGCAGCTTGGTAGCGTGCTTCGTTCGGGACGAAGAGGTCGCAGGTTCAAATCCTGTCACCCCGACTTAGGTTGTTGCAGTTGTATTCCGCGCATTCAACGAAGGCCATCATGTCCGAGGACCAGAACACCGACGTTCCACCGAATCACCTCTCCGTCGATCCACGCAGCGCCTTCTACAGCGAAGAGGTGCTCCGCCGCGGCGTGGGTATTCGCTTCAACGGCGCCGAGAAGACCAATGTGTACGAATACGACGTGGCCGAGGGGTGGGTGCGTGTGGAAGTCCCCACCGCCAAGGACCGCCGCGGAAATCCGATGGTCGTCAAGCTGAACGGCACGGTCGAACCGTATTTCCGCGTAGCGGAATAGCGGACGCACTTGGGCACGCCGGCCATCCTCAGTTCAGGATGTGCAGCCGCCAGCGACCCAGCAGCGGCTCGACCATCACGAACGTGGTGATGTTGTCGTCGTCTTCGGGACCGCCCATCAGGATTCCGGCCGCATTGATCGTGCCGTCCGGGTTCTTCACGAAACCCGGACTGCCGCTGTCGCCTTCGATACTGTACAGGTTCGTCGTGAACACGTTGCCGGCGATCTCGGTCACCTCACCACAGGTCTCCCCGGACTGCGAACCCACCTTGCAGAACGGCATGCCGACCTGAATCTGGTCGGGCCGCAACACATCCCGGATGTGATACCGCCCGTCGACGCCGCCGTTGGGCGCTGGCGTTCCCGGGCGCAGCCGGATGATGGCCGCGTCGCGGTCGTCGCCGTTGTTCTCACTGGCGAAGATCCGGCCCAGTGGGGCCGCATCGGCATCGGTCCATTCCGAGTAGTCGCCGGCGTCGCAATGCCCACTGGTCAGCAGGTAGTAGTCGCCGAAGCGGTCCTGGGCGGCAAATCCGGCGGTGCACACGCTGCTGTCGTCGCCGACTTCCATGCCTGCCGTCGGGCTGGCCGGCGCCGGTCCGGCGAACACCACGCCGGCGCTTGTGAGCGCGGCGGCGAGCAGGGCGGGTATCCACGCCCACCGGGTGGCCATGTCGGGAGCGGCCAGGCGTCGAACCTCGCGCGAAACTGGACCCACCCGGCGATGTTAGCCGTGTGGGTTGGCCGGACCGGCGCCCCGGCTCACCGAGCCCGGGTCCGGGTCGACTCGCCGCTCAACGCCCGCGCGGTGTTGACCAGCCCCACCATCGAAAACGCCTGCGGCGTATTGCCGACCTGTCGGCCGGCGAGGGTGTCGTACTCCTCGCTGAGCAGCCCCACGTCGTTGCGCAGGCCCAGTAGCCGTTCGAACAGTTCGCGGGCCTCGTCACGGCGGCCGATGCCGTGCAGCGCGTCGGCCAGCCAGAAGGTGCACACCAGAAACGCGCCCTCGGTGCCGGGCAGGCCGTCCACCGAGCCCTCGTCGGTCTGGTAACGCTTCAGGAAGCCGTCACAAGACAGCTCACGCTGCACCGCGTCGACGGTCCCGGCCACCCGCGGGTCGTCCCACGGCAGGAAACCTACCCGCGGAATCAGCAGCAACGCCGAATCCAGACCGGGCGACCCGTAGGACTGGGTGAACGTGCCCCGCTCGGCGTCGAAGCCGTGCTCGCAGACGTCGGCGTGGATGGTATCGGCCAGTGCCCGCCACTTGGCTGCCGGGCCCTGGCGGCCGTGGGCCTCGATGGCGTGCACCGCACGGTCCACCCCGGCCCAGGCCATCACCTTCGAATGCACGAAATGTCGTTGCGGGCCACGCACTTCCCACAGGCTGGCGTCGGGTTTGTCCCAGTGGCCCTCGAGGAAGTCCAGCAGGGCGCACTGGATGTCCCAGGCGGTGTCTTCGCACTCCAATCCGGAATCCAGCACCAGGTTCAGCCCGTCGAGCACCTCACCCCAGACGTCGAGCTGGAACTGTCCCGCGGCCTCGTTGCCGATCCGCACCGGCGCCGAACCCTCGTACCCCGGCAGCCAATCGAGCGTCTGCTCCGGCAGCCGGCGGGTACCGTCGAGGCCGTACATGATCTGCAGTTTGGCCGGGTCGCCGGCCACCGCACGCACCAGCCACTCCCGCCAGGCCTTGGCCTCGTCGACGTAGCCGGTGCCGATCAGCGCCTGCAGGGTGAAGGTGGCATCACGCAGCCAGCAGTATCGGTAGTCCCAATTACGAGCGCCCCCAATGCATTCCGGAAGTGATGTGGTGGCAGCGGCGACGATCCCGCCGGTTGGGGCGTAGGTGAGCGCCTTGAGGGTGATCACCGCCCGGCGCACGGCATCATCCCACTGACCCCGATAGCTGCACCGGTCGATCCAGTTGCGCCAGAACGACTCGGTCTTCGCCAGCGCGCGCTGCGCTTCCGCACGTACGGCATCCGGCAGCAGATGCGACGGCGTGTGGGTGAGAACGAAGGGCACCTTTTCGCCGGCGGACACCTCGAACTCACCGACCGTCGTCAGGTTCTCGCCCCGGATCTCGATCTGAGTGGTCAGACACACCGTGTCCGGGCCGGCGACCGCGATCAGCCCGTAGTCACTGCGTCGTATCCAGGGCACCACATTGCCGTAGTCGAACCGGATCACCAGATCCATCCGCATCGACACCCGACCGGTCATCCCTTCGACGATTCGGACGACGTCGGCGGCCTTCCCGCGCGGCGGCATGAAGTCGGTGATCCGCACGGTGCCGGTCGGAGTGTCCCACTCGCTGTCGACGATCAGGGTGTCGCCGCGGTAGCCGCGTCGGGTGGCCGGCCCGCCGCCGGCCGGGGCGATACGCCAGAACCCGGCGGATTCGTCGTGCAGCAGCGCGGCGAAACACGCCGGGGAGTCGAACCGGGGCAGGCACAGCCAGTCGATGCTGCCGTCGCGACCCAGCAGCGCCGCAGTATGCAGGTCACCGAGTAGCGCGTAGTCCTCGATGCGTGCCATCAGCCCAGAATTACAGGCGTTCCCTGACCGCGGCCGACAGCCGGGACCCATCGGCCTTGCCGGCGGCGATCGCGGTGGCGGCCTTCATCACCTGGCCCATGTGCTTCATGTGCGGCCGCTCCCCGATCTCCTCGGCCACCTGCGCGAGGGCGGTGTCGACGACGTCGACCAGTTCGGCATCGCTGAGCGGCGTGGGCAGGTACTCCTCGATGATGCGTGCCTCGGCGTGCTCTTCAGCGGCCAGTTCGCCGCGGCCGTTCTCGGTGTAGATCTCGGCCGCCTCGGTACGTTTGCGGGCCTCGCGCGCCAGCACCTTGAGCACGTCTTCGTCGGTCAGCTCCCGAGCCTGCTTTCCGGAGACCTCTTCGGTCTGGATCGCTGCCAGCAACATCCGCAGGGTCGCGGTACGCAGTTTGTCCTGCGCCTTCATCGCCGTGGTCAGGTCCGTCCGCAACTGCGACTTGAGTTCCGCCATGCCGCATAACGCTACGCTCAGTCCTATGGTGAACCCGCCACCGCCCGGTTACGGCCCGCCACCCGGCCATTACGGCCCGCCGCCCGGCTACCCGGCTTATCCCCCACCCGGTTACGGACCCCCGCCCGGCTACTACGGGCCCCCGCCCGGCTATTTCGGCCCGCCCCCCGGTTACCCGCAGCCCGAACTCAAGCCCGGGGTGATCCCGCTGCGCCCGCTGAGCCTCACCGAGCTCTACAACGGGGCGGTCGGCTACGTCCGGGCCAACCCCAAGGTGGTGCTCGGCCTGACCGCGATCGTGGTGGTGACCACCCAGATCCTCAACGGGTTCGCCCAGGTCGGCCTGTTGTCGGCCCTCGGCCCGTCTCACGAATCGACGGAGCCGTCATTGGGCGATGTGGTGCCATGGCTGACCGTGATCATCGGCGCCGGCCTCGTGACCGCACTGGGCACGATCGTGCTTACCGGCATGCTCACCGCCGTGGTCGGGCGTGCGGTGTTCGGGTCGCCGATCACCATCGGCGAGGCCTGGGCGATCGCACGGAACCGGTTCGCGGCACTGATCGGCGTGGCCGCACTCTTCGGTGTGGCCGCGATGTTGTTGTTGGCGGTGGTGGTCGCGGCGATCGTCTCCGCCGGGGCGACCGCAGGAGTGGGCGCCGCCGTGCTGATCGGTCTGCCGCTGATGCTGGGGCTGATCGGTGCACTGGGGTTCGGCTACGCGGCGCTGGTGTTCGCGCCGACGGTGATCGTGCTGGAACGTCAACCGGTGTTCGAGGCGATCCGCCGTTCATATGCCTTGGTGCGCAACAGCTTCTGGCGGGTACTGGGAATCATGGCCCTGACCGGGCTGATCGCTTCGGTGATCAGCAGCGCGGTGGCGTTCCCGTTCGAGATGCTCGGCATGATCTTCACCCACGGCGCCGACGTCACGTCCGGCCTCGCGCAGCTGAGCGTATTCGGCCGGGTCGGTGCGACGATCGGCCAGATCATCGTGCTGCCGTTCAGCGCCGGCGTGGCGGTGCTGCTCTACACCGACCGCCGTATCCGGGCCGAGGCGTTCGATCTGGTGCTGCGAACCGGCGCGATAGGCGGGCCGTACCCCGGGTCGACGGACGGCCTGTGGCTGACCCGCAGGTGACGGCGGCGTCGTGACGGGCGTCGACATCGACAGCGAAACCGCCCGCGAAGCCGCGGAACGCGAACTGAGCAAACCGATCTACCCGCGACCCTCGCCCAAGCAACAGTTCCTCGACTACCTCGAGACCCTGGTGCGACGGCTGGTGCTCAAAGGAACCGAACTGCCCGGCGGTTGGTTCACGATCAGCCTGCTGCTGATCCTGCTCGTGGTGGCGGTGCTGGTCGCCGTGCGGGTCGCCCGGCGCACCCTGCGTGACGGCCGCCGGGATCGACCGGTGTTCGGTACCGCCCGGCTCAGCGCCGCCGAACACCGCGCGACCGCACTGCGCTGCGCGGCTGCCGGGGATTGGGCGCAGGCCATCCGGCACCGGCTGCGGGCGGTGGCCCGCGAACTCGAAGAGGCCGGGGTGATTCCGGCTGCCCCGGCGCGGACGGCCACCGAGCTGAGCCGCGACGCCGGCGCGGTCCTTCCCGATCTGGCGAGTGAATTATCCCGTGCCGCTGAGATATTCAACGACGTCAACTATGGCGATCTGCCGGCCACCGCAGACGGCTACCGGATGATCGCCGGGCTCGACGAGCAGGTGCGCGGCGCAGCGCAGCGGCGGCAACTCCGGTGATGGCGACCCGGCGGACGTGGCTGTGGGTCGCCGCGGCGCTGGCGGCGATCGTCGCGGCGGCCGCCGTGGGCACGTATCTGACCAGCCCCCGGCCGGGCGGCCGAATGGATCCGCACGCCACCGGACCCGACGGCGCACACGCGCTGGTGACACTGTTGCGCGACCGCGGTGTTGACGTGGTGGTGGCCGGCTCCGTCGCCGACGTCGAACGCCACGCTCGCCCGGACACCCTGGTGCTGGTCGCCGAAACCATGCGCATCACCGACGAAGAACTGTTGGAGCGGTTGGCGAAGGTGCCCGGCGATCGGCTGTTGATCGCACCCAGCCCCCGGGCGCGCGACGCGCTTGCGCCGGCGATCCAGGCCGGCCCGATGCGGGCTTTCACCGCCGAGCCCGACTGCCGGATGCGCGCGGCGGAACGCGCCGGAACAGTCGATCTGCGGTCCACCGCAACCTATGTCGGCAAACAGGGTGAGGCGGTGCGTAGTTGCTACGCCGGTGCGCTGGTGCGCTTCCACCGCGGCGATCAGACCGTCACGGTGGTCGGCAGTGAATCCTTTATGACCAACGCGGACCTGGCTCGCGAGGGCAATGCCGCACTGGCATTGAACCTTGCGGGTGCGCGGGATCGCCTCATCTGGTACGCGCCACAACACGTCGAAGGTGGAAGACAGGCAGCGGCAAAGATTTCCGATCTGATTCCGAACGGCGTGCGTTGGCTGTTCTGGCAGTTGTGCGTCGCGCTGACGCTGGCGGCCGTGTGGAAGGGACGCCGGCTCGGACCCCTGGTCGCCGAGCTGCTGCCGGTGGTGGTGCGCGCCTCTGAGACCGTTGAGGGACTCGGTCGGCTCTATCGTTCGCGCCGGGCCCGCGATCGGGCCG
Organism: Mycobacterium zoologicum; assembly: GCF_020181635.2. NCBI lineage: Bacteria > Bacillati > Actinomycetota > Actinomycetes > Mycobacteriales > Mycobacteriaceae > Mycobacterium > Mycobacterium zoologicum. Next base: position 32,243 of record NZ_JAYJJS010000038.1, read on the forward strand.
CCCTCGCGCTGCGCACCGCGACCCTGCGTCGGCTCGCCCCCCGACTGGGATTGGGGCCCGCACCGGATCCCGAAGCACTGATCGCAACGGTCACTGGGCGCATCGGTGGAAACCCGAACCTGCTGTGGCACATCCTGTTCGGTCCCGCGCCGGACTCCGACGACGCACTGGTCTCGCTTGCCCGCACACTCGACGACATCGAAAGGCAGGTCACCACCTCGTGACACAGAATCCCCAGGAGAATCCGGCGGCCACCGCAGCGCGCGAAGCCCTGCTGGCGGTGCGCAGCGAAGTCGCCAAAGTGGTGGTCGGCCAGGACGCGGTGGTCAGCGGGCTGATGATCGCCCTGTTGTGTCGCGGCCATGTGCTGCTCGAAGGTGTTCCGGGCGTGGCCAAGACATTGTTGGTCCGCACGTTGGGCGCGGCATTGCGGCTGGACTTCAAACGCATCCAGTTCACCCCCGACCTCATGCCGGGCGACATCACCGGCTCGCTGGTCTATGACACGCACACCGCGGCGTTCGCCTTCCGGCCCGGCCCGGTCTTCACCAACCTGCTGCTGGCCGACGAGATCAACCGCACACCGCCGAAAACCCAAGCGGCGCTGCTGGAGGCGATGGAGGAGCGCCAGGTCAGCGTGGACGGTTCCGCCAAGCCGCTGCCCGACCCGTTCATCGTGGCGGCCACCGCGAACCCGATCGAGTACGAGGGCACTTACCGGTTGCCGGAGGCCCAACTCGATCGTTTCCTGCTGAAACTGAATGTGCCGCTGCCGGTGCGCGAAGCAGAGATCGACATCCTGGCCCGGCACGCCCGCGGATTCGACCCGCACGACCTGTCCACGGTCAGCGCGGTGGCCGGTGCCGCGGACCTGGCTGCGGGACGCGACGCGGTGCGCCAGGTGCTGGTGGCCGACCAGGTGCTGGGCTACATCGTCGACGTGGTGGCGGCCACCCGGCACTCCCCCGCACTGCAACTGGGTGTGTCACCGCGCGGGGCGACCGCGCTGCTGGCCAGCTCGCGGTCGTGGGCGTGGCTGTCCGGGCGCAACTACGTCACCCCCGACGACGTCAAGGCGATGGCCCGCTCCACACTGCGACACCGGGTGATGCTGCGCCCGGAGGCCGAGCTGGAGGGCGCCAGCACCGACGGTGTGCTCGACGGCATCCTGGCGTCGGTTCCGGTGCCGCGCTGGTGATCCTGACCGGACGCACCGCGCTGATCGCACTGATCTGCGGCCTGCCCGTGGCGCTGGCACCGTGGCCGGCGACCGCGTTCGCGGTGCTGCTGGCCGGGCTGGTGGTCGCTGTGGTGCTCGATGTGGCACTGGCCGCCGATCCGCACGGGTTGCGCATCAACCGCTCGGTGGATGCCTCCGTTCGGCTCGGCCAGTCGGTGCCGACCACCATGTCGATCGTCAACGGCGGCCGCCGGTTTCGGGGCCGGCTGCGGGACGCGTGGCCGCCCAGTGCGTGCGCGGTGCCGCGCGAGCACCCGCTGGAGCTGGCGGCGCAGCGCGAGCACCGGGTGGTGACCGAGCTGCGGCCAAACCGGCGCGGTGATCAGCAGGCCGCGCGGGTCACGGTGCGATCAGTCGGGCCGCTGGGCCTGGCCGGGCGGCAACGATCCCGAACCGTGCCCGGTCGGGTCCGGGTCCTGCCGCCGTTCCTGTCGCGTCGGCACCTGCCGGCCCGATTGGCCCGACTGCGCGAGATCGACGGGAACCTGCCGGCGCTGGTGCGCGGTCAGGGCAGTGAGTTCGACTCGCTGCGCGAATACGTGCCCGGGGACGACGTCCGCTCGATCGACTGGCGGGCCACCGCTCGGCGCTCCGAGGTGGTGGTGCGGACCTGGCGGCCCGAACGCGACCGGCGGGTGGTGATCGTGCTGGACACCGGCCGGACCGCGGCGGGCCGGATCGGCGTCGACCCGACGTCGCGCGACCCGGCGGGCTGGCCCCGGCTGGATTGGTCGATGGATGCGGCATTGCTGTTGGCGGCGTTGGCGATCCGCGCCGGCGATCACGTGGACCTGCTGGCCCACGACTCTGTGACCCGGGCAAGCGTGTTCGGCGCGTCGCGGACCCGTCTGTTCGTCCAGCTGGTGGAGGCGATGGCGCCGCTGCAGCCGGCACTGGTCGAGTCCGACGCCGCGGCGATGCTGGCCACCCTGTCCCGGCGGGCGCACCGCGATCATCTGGTGGTGCTACTGACCGATCTGAATCCCTCCGCCCTGGAGGAGGGACTGCTGCCGGTGCTGCCGAAGCTGACCGCCGAGCACCAGGTGATTCTGGCCGCGGTGGCCGATCCGCGGGTGCAGGCGTTGGCGCAGGGTCGCTCCGACGCCGCCGCGGTGTATGACGCGGGTGCCGCGGAACGCGCCAACAATCAGCGTCAGGCGATCGCGGGCCGGTTACGCCGCGCCGGCGTGGAGGTGATCGACGCTCCGCCGGAGGAGTTGGCGCCGGCCTTGGCCGATGCCTATCTGGCGATGAAGGCCGCCGGCCGGCTCTGACATCTTTCCCGCAAGCGTGCACAAACGTCCGGCATTTCCCCAGGTCGGGGTGAACACTTCTGCACGCTCGCGGCGGGGGCGGGGGTGGGGGCGGAGCGTGGGCGGGGGCGGGGGCGGTCTAGCCGGTGGGCACCACGTCGGGGGCGCTGTCGATGTCACCGGTCTCGTCGGCGGCGACGGCCCGGCGGCCGAAATGCACCACGTAGGCCAGAAACCCTGCCTCAGCGGCGATCCCGATCCCGATCCGCAACCAGGTCGGCAACCCCGACGGGGTCACCAGCGCTTCGACCAGGCCTGCCACGGCAAACACCACCACCAGCCCGACCGCGACCGCGACCACGGCGCGGCCCTGCTCGGCGAGCACCTGACCGCGCGGCCGGTCGCCCGGCGCGATCACCATCCAGCCCAGCCGCATGCCCACCGCACCGGCCAGGAACACCGCCGTCAGCTCCAGCAAACCGTGCGGGATGAGCAGTCCGAGCATGAACGCACCGCGGCCGGCGTCGAACATCAGACCGAGCCCCACCCCGAGGTTGACGGCGTTGGACAGCAGCATCAGCGGGATCGGCAGGCCGAGCAGCACCGCAGACGCGATCGCGCGGGCCGCGACCCAGGCGTTGTTCACCCAGACCTGCAGCGCGAACGACCCAGCGGGATGCGCGCTGTAGTACGCCTCGAAGTCATGGTCGACCAACCGGTCGATCTCGGCGGGCGTGCCGATCACCGCCTGCACGTCGGGACTGCCGGCCACCCAGCAGGCGATCACCGCCGCGACCGCCAGGAACACCACGGCGGTACCCAGCCACCATCGCCACGCCCGGTAGGCCACCACCGGGAACGACACCGTCGCAAAGCGGACGAACTCCGAGGCCAGCGGGGCGTGCGCCCCGGTGACGGCGGCGCGCGAACGAGCCACCAGGCTGGACAGTCGACCGATCAGCGCAGGGTCCGAGGACGACGATCGCACCACCGACAGGTGGGTGGAGACCCGCTGGTATAGATCGGCAAGCTGGTCGACCTCGGCACCGGTCAGCCGGCGGCGGCTCTTGACCAGTGACTCCAGTCGATTCCAGGCCGGGCGATGGGTCAGCACGAAGGCGTCGACATCCACGTCGCCGAGCGTAGCGGCGATCGCCAGCGCGACGAAGTCGGGCGCAGCGGGTCGACGCCATCAGGCA
>NZ_JAYJJS010000039.1:0-35046 GCF_020181635.2 Mycobacterium zoologicum
GTCGTGGCCGCCGCTTCACCCTGCCCTTGACAAACTTCCCTACATATCAGTCGCGCATCATTCCCAGATGTATTCTTCGCTGCCGTTCGGGTAACCACCGCCGTAGGTGGTGACGTGCACGTGGTCGTAATGGCCATTGCCGCTGCCACTGGGTCCGGCCGGCGTGTAGTAGGTGCCGCGCCAGATGGCGTCCTGCATGGCAAACCGACCGGCGTTCTGCCGGACGTAGGCGACGATCCGGTCACCCAGCGCGATGCCTTCGGCGCTGCCCGGGTTGGGGATCATCACGTCGATGGCCAGACCCGAGGGATGCCAGCGCTGGCCGTCGGGGCGAACGCCGATCATGTTGTGGATCTCTGGGAATGCCTCGCTGATGCTGCGGGCGACCAGAATGGTCTTGACCTGCATGCCGCGTTCGTTGACCACACCGGGCGGCAGCGCATGCGGCGCGGGCATAGACCACATGGCCTCGCCGCCGGCATCCGGCGGAGGCGGGTCCCAAGCGGGCGCGGGCGCCTCCTCAGGCGGGGGCGGGGGTGCGTCCTCGGGCGGGGGCGGTGGTGCGTCTTCCGGCGGGGGTGGTGGTGCGTCCTCGGGCGGGGGCGGGGGTGCGTCCTCGGGCGGAGGCGGTGGAACCTCTTCCGGCGGGGGAGGCGGTGCCTCGGCGACCCCGGCGGCCGGTTGTTCCTCGTTGTTTCCCGGTTCCGCACCGACACCGCCGGCCAACAAGACGGCGGCCGGCAACACAGCCGTAGCCGCCAGAACCGAAGATTTCATGCGCAGATCAAGCAGTCCTTGCGTGAGCACGCAGGGAACCGTAACCAAAACGTGACATCTGCACCAGTCCGGCACGCCGGGAACCGTTACAAACAAGGACTGAAACGACACGTCCGATGGCTCGGAGCGTCGCCCCCGACCCCGCTTTGCCGGCAGTCAAAAGACTCTCTGACCAGCATTGATTGTAGTATCGGGTCCAGGTCGGCCGTCCGCGCCGTCACGTTCGCCGCTGCGGACCACCGGATTCGTCACATTCGTTAGATTCCACGGCGTACCCGACGGGAAAACGGGGCCGAGTGTGGCGACCAGTTACCGGGCACGCCCTGTCCAGCAAAGCTGACTCAACCCACCGATGCCGGGTCGGAGACGACAACATCGGGCGGCGCGATCGTACGTTTGGCCGATTATTCCTGCTGGTTACCCCGCTGATCGGCGATCGCGTCGCCGGCGCGGCCCTAGTGGTGTCGTGTCTCGAGTCTAGGGATATCTAGCCAGATATAGCCAGATATAGCTTTTCTCTATACTCGGCTATATTTCCCTAGAATTGGGAGGATCGATGGACCCGGTCTCTAACCCGTACGCCCCTGGTGCCGGTCGCCCACCTGCCGCGCTGGTCGGGCGCGATGCCCAGCTTGACCGCTGGCGGATCGCGGTGGATCGGATTGAGGCGAGCCGGACATCGCAGTCGCTGGTGCTATACGGGCTGCGTGGAGTCGGAAAGACAGTCCTGCTCACACGATTCTTCGCCGTCACTCGCGACCGAAGCTGGATTGCGGCGCAAGTGGAGGCGGCGGCCGGAAAGTCTTTGCGCGAAGCACTCGGTGAAGCGCTACATGCTCCGCTTGCCGACCTCGCGAGGCCTTCGGCTGGAAAGCGGCTGCTGAAAGGGCTCAAGACAGCGGTGAGCTTCAAGGCGTCCTATGACCTTGGCGGTACGTGGAACTTCGGCATCGACCTCACGGAGACCGCCGGCGGCGGTGCGGATACCGGCGTGTTTGAAACTGACCTGGGCAAACTGGCCCGTGATTTGGCCGAGGCGGCCCGGGAGGAATCTGTCGGGCTGGCAATCCTGATCGACGAAGCACAAGACCTCAGTCCCGAGGAACTGACCGCAGTGTGCTCGGTTGCCCATACAGCAGGGCAGCAGGGATGGCCGTGCCTGTTCGCGTTGGCAGGATTGCCGAGCCTGCCGCGAGTCCTTGCCGAGGCGAAGTCCTACGCGGAGCGGCTATTCGCTTTCGAACGGATCGAGCACCTCGACCGGCATCTTGCCGAAAAGGCGCTCATCGATCCGGCCGCGCAGGAAGGGGTCTGCTGGGACGACGATGCGGTGAGCTTCGCCACCCAGGAGGCCTCGGGCTACCCCTACTTCCTTCAACAATTCGGGCAGGAATCCTGGAACGAGGCCCCCGAGCGGACTATCACTCTCGCCGATGCCCGGGTCGGCGTAGCTCGGGGCCGAGCTGATCTCGATGCCGGGTTCTACCGTGCACGGTGGGACCGAGCCACCCCAACCGAGAAGCGATATTTACGGGAGATGGCCGCAGACGGGGAAGCCGGAAGTTCCTCGGGCGATATCGCGAGCCGACTTGGCCGCAGCGCCAGCAGTACCGGTCCGATGCGAGCCAGCCTGATCGCCAAGGGGCTGATATTCGCTCCCGAGCATGGCATCGTCTCGTTCACGGTCCCTGGTATGGCGGATTTCATTCAGCGCCAACCGATCTGATCTGCCAGCCTGGCTGGCCACTGGTCCTTTACGAGGTGGTTGTCGGTCGCCGTTGTACCGAGCTGACAACGGCGCGGGGCCGAGCCGGGTCTGTCCAGCGTCCGACAAAAAGAAACCCCGCCTGAGGTCAGACGGGGTTTCTACTCGGGGTGGCTGACGGGACTCGAACCCGCGACACCCAGGATCACAACCTGGTGCTCTACCAACTGAACTACAGCCACCATTGCTGCCAGCTCAGCAGGCAGCGTCGTCGATAGTAACCGCTCGGGTGCTCGGCTGCCGAATCGTTTTACCCGGGCGCGTCGGTGGGCGGGCCAAGTTCCCCCGCCACGGCGACGATCTCACTGGTAGACGGCCCAGGAGGCGCCACGAACGCGGTACCGCGGTAGTACTTGAGCTCCCGGATCGACTCGTGGATGTCGGCCAGGGCGCGATGCGCCAGGCCCTTCTCGGGCTGACCGAAGTAGATCCGCGGGTACCAGCGTCGACACAGCTCCTTGATGGAGCTCACGTCGATCATCCGGTAGTGGAGATAGTCGTTGAGCGTCGTCATATCGCGGGACAGGAAGGCGCGGTCGGTGCCGATCGAGTTGCCCGCCAGTGGCGCAGTCTTCGCCTGCTTGACGTGCGCCCGGATGTAGTCGAGCACCATCTTCTCGGCGGTCGCCAGGTCGATGGTCGACTCCCTGACCTCCTCGATCAGGCCGGACCGGGTGTGCATCTCGGTCACCACCGGGCTCATCGCGTCCAGCGCGGCGTCGTCGGCATGAATCACCACGTCGATACCGTCGCCGAGGATGTTCAGCTCGGCGTCGGTGACCAGGGCGGCGATCTCGATCAGCTTGTCGGAGCCCAGGTCAAGCCCGGTCATCTCGCAGTCGATCCAGACCAGTTCGTCTCGTGCAGCACTCACAGTGAGCCAACGTTAGCCGCTCGCCGCAGCCATAGGCGCACAGCGGTACAGACCGGCCAAGTAATGTCGTGACCTGTGAGTCCCGAGTCGGCGGCGAACGCCGCGCAGCAGATCGCGGCGGGCTATGTCGGAGACGGCCAGGCCCTCGAACTGGGCACGGTCGTCATCGACGACACCGCAGACGCCTCCGCGCAGGTCCGCATCCCGCTGGCCACGATCAACCGCCACGGATTGGTGGCCGGCGCCACCGGCACCGGCAAGACCAAGACGTTGCAGGTGATCGCCGAGCAGCTGTCCGCCGCCGGTGTCCCGGTGCTGATGGCCGACGTCAAAGGCGACCTGTCCGGGCTGTCGCGGGCGGGGGAGGCCGGGGACAAGATCACCCAGCGCGCCACCGAGACCGGTGACGACTGGACGCCGACGGCCTTCCCGGTGGAGTTTCTTTCGCTGGGGACCGGCGGTCTCGGAATCCCGGTGCGCGCCACCATTTCCAGCTTCGGACCCATCCTGTTGTCGAAGGTACTGGGGCTCAACAGCACGCAGGAGTCGACCCTCGGACTGATCTTCCACTGGGCAGACCAGAACGGTTATCTGCTGCTGGACCTGAAGGATTTGCGTTCGGTCATCACGTTTTTGACCAGCGATGCCGGCAAGCCCCAACTGAAGAACCTCGGCGGGGTATCGGCTCAGACCGCGGGAGTGATCCTGCGTGCCCTGGTCAATCTGGAGGCCGAAGGCGGCGACACCTTCTTCGGTGAGCCGGAGCTCAAACCGGAGGACTTGCTGCGCACCGACAGTCAGGGCCGCGGCATCATCTCGCTGCTGGAACTGGGCGATCAAGCTGCCCGCCCGGTGTTGTTCTCCACCTTCTTGATGTGGGTGCTCGCCGACCTGTTCACGCTGCTTCCCGAGGTCGGCGACGTCGACAAGCCCAATTTGGTGTTCTTCTTCGACGAGGCGCACCTGCTGTTCACCGACGCCTCGAAGGCGTTCTTGCAGCAGGTCGAGCAGACCGTGAAGCTGATCCGCTCCAAGGGCGTCGGGGTGTTCTTCTGCACTCAGTTGCCCACCGATGTGCCCAACAGCGTGCTGTCCCAGCTGGGCGCCCGGATTCAGCATGCGTTGCGTGCATTCACCCCCGATGACCAGGCGGCGCTGAGCAAAACGGTGCGCACCTACCCCAAAACCAAGGTGTACGACCTGGAGTCGGCGCTGACGTCGCTGGGGATCGGCGAGGCGATCGTCACCGTCTTGTCGGAGAAAGGCGCCCCCACCCCGGTCGCCTGGACGCGGCTGCGGGCACCGCGATCGCTGATGGCCTCCGTCGGTGACTCGGCGATCACCGCGGCGGCCACCGCCAGCCCCCTACACGCCGTCTACAGCGAGACCGTGGATCGCGAGTCGGCCTATGAGATCTTGTCCGGCAAGCTCGCAGCGGGGGAGGGCACCGCGCCGCCATCCGACCCGCAGGGGTACGACGGTGTGCCGCCGCCACCGAAAGTGCACTGGTGGACGCGGTTCGGTCGCTGGCTCGCCCACTTCCTCTCTACCCGGGAGGGCAAGCAGGTGACCCGTGCTGTCACTACAGTGGTGGTCGGTCAGATCACCCGCGGCGCAATGGGCACCGGGCGCCGCAGGCGTTGAGCCCAACACCGCCAGGCGCTGGAGAATTAGGCGCGATGGCGGATCAACTGTCGCATTTACCTGCCGCCGTGCAGAACCCAATTATATTATTGACGAATGGAAAGAATCCAGTGTTCATGTCGGGATCATCGTTGATGTAGGTGTTGTGATATGCATCCGTTACAAACGAGTATATTAGTTTTCTTACGCCGTCGATTTCGCCATATGCGGCGACCGGTACCCCATTTTTGAGGCCGCCTCCGTCGATCAGGTTCTGATGGCCGGCGTCGAGGACGCTTGACGGAATGTTTCCCCAGCCGCCGCCCGTGTCCCAAAGTGCATGTACTTTCACGGGTGCCTGGTCGCCGATCTTCACCCACAATGATGAATATGGAGTATCGACATCTCCCGGCCTATCGCCGTAATATTCCGTCCAGTGAACACCAGGCGGCGTTCCGAAGCCCAAGAGGTGTTCCGGTTCGTCGATGACCAAGACCGAGCCGAGGTTTCCTGGCAGGGCCGCGGTAACGATTGGACCGGGGCCGCCGGTGCCCAGTCCTACGCCCATGATTGAAGCTGCACCGTATTTATCGACATAGTCGAAATCTTTGAGAAAGGCCAATCCGAGCGCAAAATTGAGCCAGCCGCTAAATCCCGACCCGGATGATATTAGCACTTGCATTTCTGTTGGTCCGGATACCAGTTCGCTTCCGGTTTGAATGTCGTGACCGAATCCAATTTGGTTTACTGGAAGTGTTAGATACCAAAGCGGATCATTGTCGCCAAAACTAACGAGAGCGACGGCTATGCCGCAGCGCTGGAGACGCCCGCCTTCCTAGCGACGGCCGGGGATGGCGGCTTTGCAGCGCAGACTCCGGAGCCTTCTGTCGGCTCAATGGCCTTCCCGCACAGGGCATCCCCTCAACCTCAGCGTCAAGCGCGCTGGCGATCGCCGTTAGCCCCCGCCGAGCTTTTTGTAGACCGCACCGACGATCGGGGCGACGATGGCCCGCGGGCCGTACCCGGTGGCCATCGACATGGCCTTGGATGTGACCCCCGGTACCACCCGCATCTTGTTGCGCTCCAACGCATCCAGCGACAGCTTGGCAGTGTGTTGGACGGAGATCCACAGGAAGTCCGGGATCAGCTTGTCGACCAGCGAGGCTTCGGCGGCGTCAGGCATCTCGGCGCGCACCGGCCCGGGTGCCAGCACCGTCACGTGCACGCCAGTCTTGCGCAACTCGCCGCGCAGCGACTCGCTGAAGGTGTTGGCGAAAGCCTTGGTCGCGGCGTAGGTGGCGTTATTGGGAATCGGTGAGTTGCCGGCCACCGAACCCGAGATCAGGATGCCGCCGGCGTTGCGCTCCAGCATGCCCGGCAGCACGGCCAGCACCAGGTCGTGCACTGCGACGGCGTTCAGCTGCACCTGGGCCTTCTCCGCCGCCGGGTCCAGTCCGGAGATCGGCCCGAAGGTCGCGGTGCCGGCGTTGGCGCACAGCACCGAGATCTCGCGGCCGGCCAACTCGGTGCAGAACACGTCGCGGGCCGCCGGATCGGCCAGGTCGACCGCGCGGACCTCCACGGCCACCCGGTATTTGTCGCGAAGCCGCTCGGCTACATCGTTGAGCACGTCCTCGCGGCGGGCGGTGATGATCAGGCCGTGGCCGCGGGCGGCCAGCTCGGTGGCTAACGCCTCACCGATTCCCTGGGAAGCTCCGGTGACAACGGCACGGGCGTCAGGGCTGGGAGCAGGCACTGGCATGAGGCAATCGTAGAGTGCCAGACATGGGTGCCCCGGCGGTGGTCAAGTCCGGGCGGTCGCAGGTGGTGGCATGGGCGCTGTGGGACACCGGCGCCGCCGCGGTCAGCGCGATCGTGGTGACGTTCGTGTTCTCGGTCTATCTGACCAGCAGCGTTGGCCGGGATCTGCCCGGCGAGGTGTCCCCGGCCAGCTGGCTGGGCCGCACGCTGGCGATCTCCGGGCTGACCGTGGCCGTGGTGGCGCCGGTGGTCGGGGTGTGGGTGGCCGGGCCACACCGCCGGCGGGTGACCCTGGCGGCGCTGACCGGCACCGCGGTGCTGCTGATCGCGTCGATGAGCCTGATCCGCGAATCGCCGGCCTATCTGGCGCCGGGGCTGGCGCTGCTGGCGCTGACCGCCGCCTGCGGTGATCTGGCCAGCGTCCCCTACAACGCCATGCTCAAGCAGGTGTCGACGCCGACAAACGCAGGGCGGATCTCCGGATTCGGCTGGGCGGCGGGCTACGGAGGCAGCGTGGTGCTGCTGCTGTTGGTCTATGTGGGCTTCATCTCCGGGGACGGCCCGCATCGGGGCCTGCTGGGTCTGCCCACCCACGACGGGGTCAACGTGCGGGCGGCGATGCTGCTGGCCGCGGCGTGGCTGGCGGTGTTCGCGCTACCGCTGGTCTTCAGCGCCCACCGGATGGCCGCCGACGACGAGGAGCTGCCGCCGCGGCTGGGGCTGTTCGGCGCTTACCGTCGGCTGTGGAGCGACATCAGCACCGAATGGCATCGCGACCGCAATCTGGTCTTCTACCTGATCGCCAGTGCGATCTTCCGGGACGGGTTGGCCGGGGTGTTCGCCTTCGGCGCGGTGTTGGGGGTCAACGTGTACGGCATCTCGTCGGGCGATGTGTTGATCTTCGGGGTGGTCGCCAGCGTGGTGGCCGCCGTCGGGGCGATCGCCGGGGGCCTGCTCGACGACCGGATCGGATCCAAGACGGTGATCGTCGGGTCGCTGGTGGCGATGGTCGCCGCCGGAACGACCCTGATGGCGTTGTCCGGGCCGAAGGCGTTCTGGGTCTGCGGGCTACTGCTGTGCCTGTTCATCGGGCCGACCCAATCCTCGGCGCGCACACTGCTGCTGCGGATGGCGCAGCAGGGCCGGGAGGGGTTCGAAGGCGTCGCCTTCGGCCTCTACACGATGACCGGCCGGGCCGTGTCGTTCCTGGCGCCCTGGCTGTTCTCGGTCTTCGTCGACGTGTTTCACACCGACCGGGCCGGCATGGGCGGGTTGTGCACCGTGCTGGGGATCGGCCTGCTGGCGATGCTGGCCGTGCGGGTACCGCGCGGCTGAACCGTCAGGCGGCCGCCGCGCAGACCGTCAGGATGCTGCCCGTGCGCTCACGGACCAGGGTCCCGTCCACCGTCAACGAACAGGTGATCTGCTCACCGAAGTTCACCACGGTGACCGCCGCGGCCGTGGTCGCCGGCGGAACCAGGGTGACCTCCTTGCTCCACGGCAGGGTCACGTTGAAGTCGGTCTTGAGCACACCGCCGGTGTCCAGATAGGCGATGCTTAGCACCTTTCCGGTCCCGGTGACCCGGTAGACGATGGTCTCGGGAACCCCGGCGGTGGTCGACGTCGTCGGTGGTGTGGTGCTCGGGGCGCTCGGCGTGGTCTCCGGCGCCGATGTCCGCGGGGGCGCGGTGGTGGTGGATGTGCGCGGGGGAACCGGCACACTCGGAGCGGTCGGCAGCGGGGTGACCGGTGTAAGCGTGGCCGAATTCCGTTGTGACCCATTGGCGATCACCAGGGCGATCACCATGCCGACGACCAACAGCACCGCCGCCCCGGCCACCAGCCACAACCAGTTGGGGAAGCGCGGGGGCTCGGGTGGGCCGCCGCCGGCCGGGCCGCCGCTGGGGGGTTGCGGGATATCCCAATCTTGGCGCGGCAGTTCGGCAGTCGGGTGTGGCACCTGCGGCGAATAGCCGGACGGATACATCGGAACCTGGCCGGCATAGGCCGGATCCACCTGGGACGGAATGCCGGTGGTCGGTGGCTCGTAGGGCCCCTGAGGCGAGGTCTGGCCCCGCCAGTAGTGATCGGAACCCTCCGGCTGATACGGATCCGTCATGCCCACCTCATGGATTGCAGGGTACCTGCGCCGGGCGGATTGCGGCGGTGACGCCGCGCAGGGCGGTCAACTCCCGGCGGCGTCCAGTGCGCTGATCGTCATCGCCCGCAACACCGCTCGCGAGCGTTCCGGGGCGGCCGGCCGGGCCCCGGTGGGCTTCATGCTGTGCGGCGTCGAGTTCAGCAGGCCGAAGGCCGCATGCGCCATCATCCGGGCGTCGGCCTCGTCCAGTCCGTCGTGCCGCGCACGCAACACCGCCACCCAGACCTCCACGTATTGGCGCTGGGCGCTGCGCACCTGGCGCTGCGCCCCGGCCGGCAGATGCGCCAGATCGCGGTCCTGGATGCGGATCAGGTCCGGCTCCCCGAACGCGAAATCCAGATGAAAGTCGACCAGGCCGCCCAGCACCGTTTCCGGACTCTGGCCACCCGCTTCGACGGCGCGTGCACCGGCGAGCAACCGGGTACTGATGCCGACCAGCAACTCGACCAGCAGTGCTTCCTTGTTGGGGAAGTGCCGGTAGATGGCAGGCCCGCTGACCCCGGCCGCGGCACCGATGTCCTCCAGTCGCACCGCGAGAAAGCCGCGCTGGGCGAAGAGTCGCTCGGCTGCGGCCAGCAACTGGCTGCGCCGGTCGGATTTCAGCCGACTGCGCCGGTTGACCGGTTCGTCATCATCGGCCTGGGCGGACGCTGCCATGACGCCTCCGCTCATCGTGGACAGCTGAGTTAATGGTCACTAACGTAACACTCATCGACGGAATCCGAGCCGGTCTCGGGCGCAACGGTGGAGGCCCGATGGCAACCGCGGGAACCAGCTCACGCGGTGCGCCGTCCTATGACCGCGGCGAGACTTCGCTCGCTCTGCTGACCACGACCATCGGGGTCAATCTGGCGGCCAGCGCCGCGGCCTTCCCGGATCGTGATGCACTGGTTGATGTTTCGTCGGGTCGGCGCTGGAGTTACGCCGAGTTCGTCCATGACGTGCGGCGGCTGGCCAGTGGCCTGATCCAGGCGGGTGTCGTGGCGGGGGACCGGGTGGGCATCTGGGCGCCCAACTGCGCCGAGTGGGTGCTGACGCAGTACGCCACCTCCGAGATCGGGGCGGTACTGGTCACCGTCAATCCCGCCTACCGCTCCCACGAATTGGCCCACGCACTAGGGCAGTCGGGGATGGCGATGGTCATCGCGGCTTCGCGTTTCAAGACCTCGGATTATGCCGGAATGCTGCGGGAGGCCGCCCCGGGCTGTCCGCAGCTGCGCGAGACGGTGATCATCGGCGATACCCGCTGGCGGGAACTCGCGGGCACTCCGGTCGATGCCACGGCCCTGGCGCAGCGTACCGTGACGCTGGACCCGCAGGATCCGATCAACATTCAATACACCTCGGGCACAACGGGTTACCCGAAAGCTGCCACGCTCACTCACCGCAACATCCTCAACAACGGCTATCTGGTCGGCGAACTGCTCGGCTACACCGCATCCGACCGGATCTGCCTGCCGGTCCCGTTCTATCACTGCTTCGGCCTGACGATGGGCAATCTGGCTGCCACCAGCCACGGCGCGGCCATCGTCATCCCGGCCGCCGGCTTCGACGCGGCGGCTACGCTGCGTGCCGTCCAGGACGAGGCGTGCACCAGCCTGTACGGCGTGCCCACCATGTTCATCGCCGAGTTGGGCCTGGCCGACTTCGCCGACTACGACCTGAGCAGCCTGCGCACCGGGATCATGGCCGGGTCGCCGTGTCCGGCCGAGGTGATGCGGCGGGTGATCGACGACATGCACATGGCCGAGGTCGCGATCTGCTACGGCATGACCGAGACCTCGCCGGTGTCGACGCAGACCCGCGCCGACGACTCATTGGAACGCCGGGTCGAAACGGTCGGGCGTGTTGGACCACACCTGGAGATCAAGGTCAGCGATCGGATCACCGGTCAGGTGGTGCCGCGCGGGCAGACCGGCGAGTTCTGCACCCGTGGTTATGCGGTGATGACCGGCTACTGGGACGACCCGGAGACGACCGCCGAGGTCATCGACGCCGACGGCTGGATGCACACCGGCGACCTGGCGGTCATGGACGACGACGGCTATGTGCGAATCACCGGGCGCATCAAGGACATGGTGATCCGGGGCGGGGAGAACATCTACCCGCGTGAGATCGAGGAATTCCTCCACGGTCACCCCGACATCCTCGACGTCCAGGTCATCGGGGTGCCCGATGCGACCTACGGAGAGGAACTGATGGCAGTGGTCAGGCTGCGCGACGAGGCGACGTCGTTGACGGCCGAAATGTTGCGGGACTTCTGCGCCGGCCGGTTGGCGCACTTCAAGGTGCCGCGCTATCTGCGGGTCGTCGATGACTTTCCGATGACGGTGACCGGCAAGGTCCGCAAGGACGAGATGCGCCGGCAGGCGATCGAGCATTTGGCCGACGGCTGACAGCGCGGCTAGAGAATGGTATTCTCTGGCATCAGTTAATCAACATTAACTGAAATCGAGGAGGCGCGGGTGGCGATGGACAAGGTCGTCGCGACGGCGGCGCAAGCCGTGGCCGACGTGACCGACGGTGCGTCCCTGGCGGTGGGCGGGTTCGGGCTCTGTGGCATTCCGGAGGCGTTGATCGACGCCTTGTTGCAGCTCGGCGTCACCGATCTGGAGACCGTTTCCAACAACTGCGGCGTTGACGGCATCGGCCTGGGAGTGCTCTTGGAGCACAAAAGAATTCGTCGGACGGTCAGCTCCTATGTGGGCGAGAACAAGGAGTTCGCCCGCCAGTTCCTCTCCGGTGAGCTCGAAGTCGAGCTGACCCCGCAGGGCACGCTGGCCGAACGGCTGCGCGCGGGCGGCGCGGGTATCCCGGCGTTCTACACACCCACCGGTGTGGGGACCCAGGTGGCCGACGGCGGCCTGCCGTGGCGGTACGACGGTGACGGCGGGGTGGCGGTGGCCTCGCCACGCAAGGAGACCCGCGACTTCGACGGACGCACCTATGTTCTGGAGCGCGCGATCCGCACCGACTTCGCCCTGGTGCACGCTTGGAAGGGCGACCGGCACGGGAACCTGGTCTACCGCGAAGCCGCCGCCAACTTCAACCCGGAATGCGCTGCGGCGGGCCGCATTACCATCGCGCAGGTCGAGCACCTGGTCGAACCCGGCGAGATCTGCCCCGCCGAGGTACACACCCAGGGGGTTTTCGTACACCGGGTGGTGCATGTGCCCGATCCGGTCAAGCGAATCGAGCGGGAGACGGTGCGCGCATGACCCTCACCAGAGACGAGTTGGCCGCACGGGTGGCCGCCGAACTGTGCGACGGACAGTACGTCAACCTCGGGATCGGGCTGCCCACCTTGATTCCCAACCACATTCCCGACGGCATCAACGTGGTGCTGCACTCGGAGAACGGAATCCTCGGCGTCGGACCGTACCCGTTGCCCGAGGACCTTGACGCCGACCTGATCAACGCCGGCAAAGAAACGGTGACCGTGCTGCCCGGGGCGTCCTTCTTCTCGTCGTCCGCTTCGTTCGGAGTCATCCGCGGTGGTCACCTGGACGTGGCAGTCCTTGGCGCCATGCAGGTTTCGGCGACCGGCGACCTGGCCAACTGGATGATTCCCGGCAAGATGATCAAGGGCATGGGCGGCGCGATGGACCTGGTACACGGAGCGCGGCGGGTGATCGTGATGATGGAACACGCCGCCAAGGACGGCAGTGCCAAAATCGTCGAGCAGTGCACGTTACCGCTCACCGGTGCGCGCTGCGTCGACCGGATCATCACCGACCTGGCCGTCATCGACGTCACCGAAGCGGGCCTGGATTTGATCGAGACCGCGCCGGGTGTCACCGTCGAGGAGGTCGTCGCCAAAACCGGCGCACCGCTGAATCTTTCGAACGCGTCATGACCGCGCCGACTTTCGCCGACGAGCACCGGCGCCTGGTCTCCGAACTCAACGCCAAGCTGGCGGCGGCCGCGCTCGGCGGCAACGAGCGCTCCCGGGAGCGGCACGTCGCCCGCGGCAAGCTGCTCCCCCGCGACCGGGTCGACCGGCTGCTGGACCCGGGCAGCCCCTTCCTGGAGCTGGCCCCGCTGGCTGCCGACGGCATGTACGACGACGAGTGCCCCGGAGCCGGGATCATCACCGGGATCGGGCGGGTCTCTGGGCGGGAGTGCGTGATCGTCGCCAACGACGCCACCGTCAAAGGCGGCACCTACTATCCGGTGACGGTCAAAAAGCATCTGCGCGCCCAAGAGGTCGCGCTGGGCAACCGGCTGCCGTGCCTGTATCTGGTGGATTCCGGCGGCGCGTTTCTGCCCCGCCAGGACGAGGTGTTCCCCGACCGTGAGCATTTCGGCCGGATCTTCTACAACCAGGCCACCATGAGCGCATTGGGCATCCCGCAGATCGCGGCGGTGCTGGGATCGTGCACCGCGGGTGGCGCCTACGTGCCGGCGATGAGCGACGAGGCGGTGATCGTCCGGGAGCAGGGCACCATCTTCCTGGGCGGCCCGCCCCTGGTGAAGGCCGCCACCGGAGAGGTGGTGACCGCCGAAGAACTCGGCGGCGGTGACCTGCACTCGCGCGTCTCGGGGGTCACCGACTACCTGGCCGACGACGATGAACACGCGCTACGCATCGTGCGGCAGATCGCGGCGACCTTCGGCCCTCGGATCGAAAGCCCTTGGGATATAGCGGATTCCGTCGAGCCTCGGCATGACCCGTCCGGGCTCTACGACGTGGTTCCGCCCGACCCGCGGGTGCCCTACGACGTGCGACAGGTGATCACACGGCTGGTCGACGGCAGTGAGTTCAGCGAGTTCAAGGCCGAATACGGCAAGACCCTGGTGACCGCGTTCGCACGCATCCACGGGCATCCCGTGGGGATCATCGCCAACAACGGGGTGCTGTTCGGCGAATCCGCGGTCAAGGGAGCGCACTTCATCGAACTGTGCGACAAGCGCTCGATTCCACTGGTGTTCCTGCAGAACATCGCGGGCTTCATGGTCGGCCGCGACTACGAGGCCGGCGGCATCGCCAAGCACGGCGCCAAGATGGTGACCGCGGTGGCCTGCGCGCGAGTGCCCAAGCTGACGGTGGTGATCGGCGGGTCCTACGGGGCGGGCAACTACTCGATGTGCGGGCGGGCGTATTCGCCACGTTTCCTGTGGATGTGGCCGAATGCCCGGATATCGGTGATGGGCGGCGAACAGGCCGCCTCGGTGTTGGCCACCGTGCGCGGCGAACAGCTCGAGGCCGCCGGCAAGCCGTGGTCGCCCGCCGAGGAGGACGCGTTCAAAGCCCCGATCCGCGAGCAGTATGAGGCGCAGGGCAACCCGTACTACTCGACCGCCAGGTTGTGGGACGACGGGATCATCGACCCCGCCGACACCAGAACAGTGCTGGGACTGGCCCTTTCGGTGTGTGCGAATGCGCCGCTGGATCCGGTCTCCTACGGCGTCTTCCGGATGTGAGTGACAATGTTTGAGTCCGTATTGGTGGCCAACCGTGGTGAGATCGCCGTCCGGGTGATCCGAACCCTGCGTCGGATGGGTATTCGCTCGGTGGCGGTCTACAGCGACGCCGACGCCGGGGCATTGCATGTGCGCGAGGCCGACACCGCGGTGCGGCTCGGGCCCGCCCCGGTGGGCGAGAGCTACCTGTCGATTCCTGCTGTGCTCGGGGCCGCTGCGACCACCGGCGCCCAGGCGATTCACCCCGGCTACGGATTCCTCTCCGAGAACGCCGGATTCGCCGCCGCCTGCGAACGCGCGGGAGTGGTATTCATCGGTCCGCCGGCGCGGGCAATCGAGGTGATGGGCGACAAGATCTCGGCGAAGAACACCGTCACCGCCTTTGAGGTTCCGGTGGTTCCGGGTATCGCCAAACCCGGTCTGTCCGACGGCGACCTGGTGGCCGCGGCGGGCGAGATCGGCTACCCGGTGCTGATCAAGCCGTCGGCCGGCGGCGGCGGCAAGGGCATGCACCTGGTCGAAGAACCGGGCGGGCTGCGGGCGGCGCTGGGCACCGCACGGCGGGAGGCGGCCTCGGCGTTCGGCGACGACACCTTGTTCTTGGAGCGATTCGTGCTGCGGCCGCGCCACATCGAGGTTCAGATCCTGGCCGACACCCACGGCAGCGTGGTGCACCTCGGCGAGCGGGAATGCAGCCTGCAGCGTCGCCACCAGAAGGTGATCGAGGAGGCGCCGTCGCCGCTGTTGGATGCCGACACTCGCGCCAGGATCGGCGCGGCGGCCTGCAACACCGCCCGCAGCGTCGACTATGCCGGCGCCGGCACGGTGGAGTTCATCGTCTCCGCGGACCGTCCGGACGAGTTCTTCTTCATGGAGATGAACACCCGGCTGCAGGTGGAACACCCGGTCACCGAGGCGATCACCGGTCTGGATCTCGTCGAATGGCAGGTACGGGTGGCCGACGGCGAGAAGATGGCCTTCACCCAGGACCAGATCACCCTCACCGGGCATGCGATCGAGGCCCGGGTCTACGCCGAGGACCCGGCGCGCGGCTTCCTGCCCACCGGCGGGCGGGTGCTGGCGGTGCACGAGCTGTCCGGACCGGGGCTGCGGGTGGACTCCTCGTTGCAGGCCGGCACCGTGGTGGGCAGCGACTACGACCCGATGCTGTCCAAGGTGATCGCCCACGGCACCGATCGGGCCCAGGCGCTCGCGCGACTGGACGCGGCACTGGCCGGCACCGCGGTGTTCGGGGTGCAGACCAACATCGAGTTCCTGCGCTTCCTGCTGGCCGACGAGCGGGTGATCGCCGGCGACCTGGACACCGAACTGCTGGACTTGCGGTCGGCCGACTTCGCACCGCTGCCCGCGCCCGATGACGTGCTGGCCGCGGCCGGTCTGTATCGCCAGTGGGCGCTCGCCGGGCGATTTCGGCGCGATAGTGCTCGCTCAGCGAGGGAAACCGCGCCGAAATCGCTGTGGGCCGCCCCGAGCGGCTGGCGGATCGGCGCTGCGGCGCCGGTGCGCACCGATATGCGCACCCCGCTGCGCTCGGAGACGGTTTCGGTGTGGGGACTACCCGCGGCAGCGCGGGTTCAGATCGGCGACGGCGAGATCCACGACGCCAGCGTCGAAGTCGAGGGTGACCGGCTGGTCGCGACGGTAGCCGGGCAGCGACGGCACTACGGCTTCGCCGAATCCGATGGACATCTGTGGATCTCCGATGAGCGCGGGACCTGGCAGCTGCGAGAAGCAGAAGTGGTGCGGGTGCAGCGCGGTGGCGGCACCCGCAGCGCCGAGATCGTCAGCCCGATGCCGGGCAGCGTGATCGCGCTGCACGTCGAGTCGGAATCGCCCGTGGCGGAAGGCGATCCGGTGGTGGTGGTCGAAGCGATGAAGATGGAGCACACCCTGGCCGCGCCGATCAGCGGCCGGGTGGAGCTGTTGGTGTCGGTTGGCGATCAGGTGGCCGTGGACCAGGTACTGGCCCGTCTGATCCCCGAGGTGAGTGAGGACAAGCAGCAATGACGACCATTACGGCAGGGAGTCTGCCGAAGGAATACCAGGAACTCCGCGACACCGTCGCTGATTTCGCCCGCACCGTGGTGGCTCCGGTGGCCGCCAAACACGATGAGGAACACAGCTTCCCCTACGAGGTCGTCGGCAAGATGGGGGAGATGGGCCTGTTCGGGCTGCCCTTCCCCGAGGAGTACGGCGGCATGGGCGGCGACTACTTCGCGCTGGCCTTGGCGCTGGAGGAACTCGGCAAGGTCGACCAGTCCGTGGCGATGACCCTGGAAGCGGGGGTAGGACTTGGGGCGATGCCGATCTACCGGTTCGGCACCGAGGATCAGAAGCAGCAATGGCTGCCGGATCTGGTCACCGGTCGCGCGTTGGCCGGCTTCGGTCTGACCGAACCGGGCGCCGGCTCGGATGCCGGGGGCACCCGCACCACCGCGCGGCGGGACAACGGCGACTGGATCATCAACGGCACCAAGCAGTTCATCACCAACTCCGGCACCGACATCACCTCGCTGGTGACGGTCACCGCCGTCACCGGCACCCGTCCCGATGGCGGCAAGGAGATCTCCACGATCATCGTGCCGTCCGGCACAACGGGTTTCACCGTGGAGCCGGCCTACAACAAGGTGGGCTGGAACGCCTCCGACACGCACCCGCTCACCTTCGTCGATGCCCGTGTCCCCGAGGCGAATCTGCTCGGCGAGGAAGGTCGGGGTTACGCGAACTTCCTGTCGATCCTCGACGAGGGCCGCATCGCCATTGCCGCGGTGGCCACCGGGGTGGCGCAGGGCTGCGTCGACGAAAGCGTCAAATATGCCGGTGAACGCGAGGCGTTCGGCCAGACCATCGGCTCCTATCAGGCGATCAGCTTCAAGATCGCCCGGATGGAGGCCCGCGCGCACGTTGCCCGCACCGCCTACTACGACGCCGCGGCGAAGATGTTGGCGGGCAAGCCGTTCAAAAAGGAGGCGGCGATCGCCAAGATGATCTCCTCGGAGGCCGCGATGGACAACGCCCGCGACGCCACCCAGATTCACGGCGGCTACGGCTTCATCAACGAATACCCGGTGGCCCGGCACTACCGGGATTCCAAGATCCTGGAGATCGGCGAGGGCACCACCGAGGTGCAGCTCATGCTGATCGCACGATCGTTGGGGCTGTGACGATGACCGACAACCAGAGCAAGACCGTAGAGCAGCGCGGGTTGTGGTTCGAGGAATACGAGATCGGCACCACCTACGCACACCGGCCCGGCCGCACCCTCACCGAAGCCGACAACGTGCTGTTCACCACCTTGACCATGAACACCCAGTCGCTGCACCTGGACGCGGCCTGGGCCGCCGAGCAGCCCGGGTTCCGCGGTGAGCGGCTGGTGAACTCGATGCTGACGCTGTCCACCATGGTCGGGCTGTCGGTCGCGCAACTCACCCTCGGCACCATCGTGGCCAACCTCGGCTTCTCCGAGGTGTCGTTTCCCAAGCCGGTGTTCCACGGGGACACCCTCTACGCCGAGACGGTCTGCACCGACAAACGCGAATCCAAGAGCCGTCCGGGGGAGGGCATCGTGACGCTGGAACACCTCGGACGCAACCAGAACGGCGACATCGTCGCCCGTGCGGTGCGCACCACGCTGGTGCGCAAAAAGCCCGCCGGGGACGCACAGTGAGCGCCGGCCCGGCCTGGCTGTTCTGCCCGGCGGACCGCCCGGAGCGTTACGCCAAAGCTGCCGCGGTGGCCGACGTGGTGATCCTGGACCTGGAAGACGGTGTGGCCGCCGCCGACCGGCCGGCTGCTCGGGAGGCGTTGCGCGACACGCCACTTGACCCGGAGCGCACGGTGGTGCGGGTCAACCCGGCCGGCACCGAGGATCAGGCGCGCGACCTGCAGGCACTGGCCGACACCGCCTACACCACGGTGATGCTCGCCAAGACCGAGTCGGCCGCTCAGGTCGAAGCGTTGGCGCCCCGGAAGGTGGTCGCGCTTCTGGAGACCCCGCGCGGTGTGGTGTTGTCCACCGAGATCGCGGCCGCGCAGGGATGCGTCGCGATGATGTGGGGAGCCGAAGACTTGGTGGCCGCCATGGGCGGCGGCTCGAGTCGGCATGCCGACGGCACCTATCGGGACTTCGCCCGCCACGCCCGCTCGACGGTGCTGCTGGCGGCGTCCGCGTTCGACCGGGCCGCACTCGACGCGGTGTACCTCAACATCGGCGACCTCGACGGTCTCAAGGCCGAAGCGCTGGACGGCGCGGCGGTCGGATTCGCGGCCACGGTGTGCATCCATCCGACCCAGATCGCGGTGGTCCGCGACGCCTACCGGCCCGCACCGGAGCGAATCGATTGGGCGCGAAGGGTGCTCGCGGCCGCACAGACCGAGCGCGGGGTGTTCGCGTTCGAAGGCCAGATGGTGGACTCGCCGGTGCTGCGGCACGCCGAGGCTATTCTGCGGAGGGCGGACTGACACACCAGGAGGACTGACCGCGCGTGCGCATCACCCGGATCGTCGAAACGTCGGTGCCGTTGCGCGGTGAGATCGCCAACGCGCTGGTCGACTTCTCCCGGCACACCGTCTCAATGGTCGCGGTGGTCAGCGACGGTTTCGACCGTCGTCACGCCTTCCCGAGCCCGGGCATGTTGGTCAAAGCCGTTGAGCGACAGTGGATCACCTGAGGGCTGAACGCCACGCCGGGCGCCGTTCAGCCGGTGCGCCGAGCACGCGACGGCGCTAGCCTGGACTGTCATGACCGACGACAAGACGCGGGTGGATCTGCGCGGTGCCCCGCAGACCATGCTCGCCACGCTGTACGCCAAGGCGCTCGATGCCGACCTGCCTGCCCCGATCCTGGGCGATCGTTTCGCCAAAGAGGCGGTGGCCCGCATCGACTACGACTGGTCCACGACGTCCATCACCGCTGCCCGCTCACCGTCGGTGACCACTCGCACCGCGCATTTCGACGACTGGACCCGCCGGTTCCTGGTGGAGCACCCGAGTGCCGTCGTGCTGCACCTGGGTTGCGGGCTGGACGCCAGATACTTCCGGCTGGAGCCGGGGCCGGGAATCGACTGGTACGACATCGATTACGCTGCCGTCGCCGAGCTGCGCCGGCAGCTACTTCCAGCACGGCAGGGTAACCACGTGGTGGCAGCGTCGGTGACCGACCCGGCCTGGCTCGCCGAGATCCCCACCGAACGGCCGACATTGATGCTCGGCGAAGGCCTGACCATGTACCTCACCGAGCAGGACGGCGTCGGGTTGCTTCGCCGCATAGTCGAGCGCTTTCCGAGCGGGGAGGTACAGTTCGACGCCTTCAACTGGCTGGGTATCAAGACTCAGTGGTCCAATACGGTGGTGCGTCGCGCCGGCGCCACGCTGCACTGGGCGATCAATGGGCCCAGCGACATTCTGACCGCGGTGCCGGGCACCCGGCTGGTGGAGTGGGTGCGCTGGTTCGAGTCGGACACCTTTCGCCTGCTTCCTCGCCGCTACCGGGCACTGGGTAAGGCGATGGCGGTGATTCCGGCGGTGGCGAACATGTCGCAGTACCACCGCTACGTCTTCTGAAGCAGGCCATCGACCGATCATTGACTAATTACGTTACGTAATGTAACTGTTTAGGCGTGAGTCGTCGACGACGCAGGGTGCGGCAGTGACGTCCGGCCCGGAACCCGGCCCGGCCGGCCGCGGGCGCCCGCGGGATCCACGCACCGAGCAGGCCATCACCGAGGCCGCCCGGCTGCTGCTGGCCCGCGATGGCTACGAGCAGGTGTCCATCGAGGCGATCGCCCGCGAGGCGGACGTCAGCCGCCCCACCGTCTACCGGCGCTGGCCCTCGAAGACCCACCTGGTATTCGACGCCGTCTTCGGTGCCGCCGAGGTCGACGACGTACTGACCAGCTCGGGTGACTTCGAATCCGACCTTCGCCAGCTCGTCACCGGTGTCTTCGCGTTCTGGCGCGCACCGGACGTCGCCGCTGCGGCACTGGGCATCCTGGCCGACCGCCACCGCGATCCGGAACTGTTCATCCGGACCCAACAGCTGCTCGACGAGAAGACCCGCACCGCGTTCGGTGCGCTGGTCCACGCCGGTATCGAGCAGGGCGTGCTGGACGCCGACACCGATATCGAGATGGCCTACGACGCAATGGTCGGCACCAGCTTCTACATCACCCAGGTCCTGGCCGCCGAGAGCGTCGCCGACGCCGCCGACCGGCTGTGCTCGCTGCTGCTGCGCGGATTGAGAAAGAAGGAGAAACACGATGACTGAGTTGGCGGAGCTTTCCCAGGCGTATTCAGGCCTGCTCGACGAGGTTCGTGCCGTCGAGCAGCGCCTGCTGGGCGCCGATCCGCCGCTGGAGCAGGCTGACATCCTCGACGGCTACCGCTGGGCGTTGAGCCTGCTGCGGGTGGCCTCCGAGGCCTACATCTGGGGCGACGCGGACAAGCCGATCCTGACCGATGTGATCGGCCCCTACCTCAAATGGGGAGGCGACAATTCGGACGCCTTCTACCAGCTGGCGCCGATCGACCCCGCTCGCAGCTACCGGGTCACCGGCAACCGCGGCGACGCCGTCTACCTGTCCATGACCGTCTACGGCGGCCCCGACGACGGCCGCTACAGCGACCGCATCATCGACACCATCAATGACCGCGATCTGGGCTGCGATTCCGGCGGTGACTTCGAGTTCGTCATCAGTGCCCAGGAGCAGCAGGGCAATCGGCTCAAATTGGAGCCCGACGCCGTGTTCATCCTGACCCGCGACTACCTCACCGAACCTGAGACCGGCCGCCGGACGCAGTGGAAGATCGAGGCGCTCGACGACACGCCGCGGCGCCCCGACAGCCCCGCCGACCTGAGCCGGCGGATGCGTGCGGCCCGGACCTGGATTCGCGAGCAGGCCGCCATGGCACCGGTCCGGTTGCCGGCCAACGTACTTCAGGAGCCCTACCCGGTGCCCAGTCGCACGGTCGGCTGGGCCGCCGGCGATGCGGCCTATTCGATGGGGGCCTACGACTTGCAGCCGGGCCAGGCGCTGGTCATCGAGGGCACCTCACCGGAGTGCGTGTTCTGGAACCTGTGCCTGTGGAATCCGTTCCTGCACACCTACGACTACACCCGTGAACGAGTCACGATCAACGATGCACACGTCAGCTACGCGCCGGACGGATCGTGGCAGATCGTGATCAGCGAGACCGATCCCGGGCACCCGAACTGGGTGTCCACCGCGGGCCGGTCGAAGGGCCTGATCTGGTTGCGCTGGTTCCTGCCCGAAGCCACTCCCGACCCGCTGAACTGTCGGGTCGTCGACGTCGCCGAGCTGGCGTCGTGAGCGCCGCCACGCGCCCCGCCGCGATTCGGCTCGACGATCTGGCCGACCCGGTCTTTCCCGCCGCGGCCGCCCCGATGCGCGACGGCCTGGCGGGCTACGGTGCGGTACTGCAACTGACACCGGAGGCACTGCTCGACGCCGCGGCCCAACGAACGGGCCTGAACAATTGGGGCGACAACGCATTCCGCGAACGCATCGAGGTCCTGTGCGAATCGCTGATCACCGATGCCGACCTGTCCGCGGTCGGCCGCGCGATGGCCTTCGAACAATTGGTGGGCCACCTGGTCAACCGGCTTCGACTGGAAGACCTGATCGCGACGAACCCCGAGATCGAACGCGTCCAGATCGAACGGCCGATCATCATCTGCGGGCTGCCGCGCACCGGAACCACCCACCTGCACAACCTGATCGCCGCCGATCCCGCATTGCGGTACCTGCCGTACTGGGAGAGCATGGAGCCGGTCGCCACTCCGGGCGAAGCCGATCCGCAGGCCCGGCGTGACCGCTGCGGAGTCGGCCTGGACCTGATCAACACCTCGATGCCCGACTTCAAACGCATGCACGACATGACCGTCGACCACGCGCACGAAGAGATCCAGCTGCTGGCCAACGACATCTCCGGAATGCTCTTCGAATGCAGTTACCACCTACCGGCTTTCGCGCAGCACTACAAGACCCATGATCAGAGTGCGTCGTACGCGTATATGAAGCGCACGCTGCAGGCGTTGCAGTGGCTGCGCGGCGGCACCCGCTGGGTGCTCAAATCGCCGCAACATCTGGAGCAGTTCCCCGCGCTGTACGCCACCTTCCCGGATGCCACTTTCGTTGTCACCCATCGTGATCCGGTCGAGGTGACGCGGTCGATGGCAACGATGATCAGCTACGCTGCGCGGATGAGCTGCGACCGTCCCGACCCGGTCAAGATCTCGAAGTACTGGCTGGACCGGGCCGATGACCTGCTCACCGGATGCCTTCGTGACCGCGAGGTGCTGCCGGCGGCACAGTCGATCGACGTGCGCTTCGAGGACTTCATGGCCGACGAGGACGGTACCGTCGCCGCCGTCTACGAGCTCGCCGGTCAGCCGCTCGACGCCCGGGCGAAAGAAGCGATGACGCAGTTCCGCGGCGATCACCCGCGGGGGCGCTATGGCGCAGTGGACTACCGGCCCGCCGATCTGGGCCTCGATGCCGACGAGGTGGCAACCCGACTGAGCGACTACCGAAACCGATTCGTCGTCGACTGATGGCTATCGATGTCTAAGGTCACTTTCGCCTAGCGGTGCGGCCACCGTAGCCTGGCGAGCATGATCCAGTGGGGGCAGCCGTCGGTGCCCGTCGTTGCACCAGGCATGGCGCCGTCACCCGCGCCGCCCATCGCGCCGCGCCGCAGGGGCGGACCGCGCGGGCCGGTGTTCCTGGGCTCGAACATCGTGATCCTGGGCTGGCTGGTCGTCGCGGTGACGCTGTTGCTGGCGCACGACGCGATTGCGCACCCGATCTGGCTGCCGGTACATGCCCTGCTGCTCGGTGCGGCTACCAACGCGATCGTCATCTGGTCGGGACACTTCACCCCGACCCTGTGCCGGGTGCCCGACCCGCCGCACTGGCACCTGGTGGCCAAGCTGGCGGTGCTCAACACCGGCGTGATCGCCGCGCTCGGCGGTGTCGCCCTGGGTGCCATGGCGCTGACCGGTCTCGGTGGGGCGGTGGTGGCCGTGGTCGCCGTCGCCCACGGCGTCGAGCTGTTCGGCATGAAGAAGAAGGCGCTGTCCGCGCGCTTCGACTACCTGATCAGCTTCTACCTGGCCGCGCTGACGGCGCTGCTGATCGGATCGGCCGTCGGCGCGGCGATGGCGCTGGGCTTCAACGACGTTGCCACGTGGTATCCGCGGTTGTGGACCACCCACGTGCACGTCATGCTCTACGGCTGGATCGGGCTGACCGTGGTGGGCACGCTTTTCACCCTGTGGCCCACAACAATCCGAGAGAAGATCACCGACCGCAGCTATGCGATGGCACATCGGGCGCTGCCGGTGCTGGCGGCCGGACTGGGTGTGGCCGTGGTGGGCCTGCTGGCCGGCAGCTGGTGGGTGACGGTCGCGGGGCTGGCCGGCTACGCGGCAGGCGTCGTCGTCGCCGTCGTCGGGCTGTGGCCGGGCCGCAGCTTCACCGGCTCGGCTGCCTGGATGATGGTCGGCGCGATCTGCTGGCTCGGAATCGCGGTGGTGGTCGAGGCGGTCGGCCTGATCGCGGCTCGATCCACCGAGGGGTTGCCGGCATTCGTCGAGCACACCCTGTTGCCGCTGCTGGCGGTGGGCTTCGTCGCCCAGATCCTGATGGGTGCGTTGAGCCAACTGCTGCCGGTTCTGGTGGCCCACGGCCCGCCGATACGCAAGGCCGCCATCGCCTATCTGGACCAGGGCTGGCAGGTGCGGGTGGGCGCGATCAACGTCGCCGTGCCGCTGGTGGCCGGGCCGTGGCACGGCGTGGTCCCGGTGATCGGCTGGGTGCTGGCCGCCGTCGCGGTCGCCGGATTCCTGCTGTTAGCCCTTCGGCTGGCGCTGCCGGTGGCGCTGCGTGGACCCCTAGACCCCGAGGCAATGAGGTCGCATCCGAAGGCGGTGACGGCCGGGGTTGCGGTGGCGTCGCTGGTGGCGGTCTCCGCGGCGCTGGCGCTGGGAATGGGCGCCCCGGCACCGTCGGGGGCAGCGGCCGTCTCCGGTGCGGCCCACACCGTCGAGGTGACGTTGAACAACATGCGCTTCTCGCCGGACGTCATCGACGTGCCGGCCGGAACCCGGCTGGTGCTGCGGGTCACCAACGCCGACGGACTGCCGCACGACCTGCGAGTGGACACCGGCGAACACACCCCGCGGCTGACCCGCGGCCAGACCGCGGTACTCGATCTCGGTGTGGTGCAACAAGACCGGGACGTGTGGTGCGATGTACCCGGCCATAAGGCCGCGGGCATGACGATGACGATTCACGCCGTCGGCGGCGTCCCGCGGCATGAGCATTCCGGCGGCGGGCATGGCGGCAGTACGCCCGCACCGATGACCCTGGATCTGGCCGCCGATCCGTCGCCGGGCTGGACGCCCCACGACGCGGTGCTGGCTCCGGCTACCCCCGGTGTGCACCGGGTGGAGTTGCGCGCCATCGACCGGGAACTGGAGGTCGCGCCCGGCCGCCGCGAGGTCCGCTGGACATTCGGCGGCGTCGAGCCGGCACCGACGCTGCACGGCAAGGTCGGCGACACCTTCGAGATCACCCTCATCAACGACGCGACCATGGGCCACGGCATCGACTTTCACGCCGGCGCGCTCGCCCCCGACCAACCGATGCGCACGCTGAATCCGGGGGAGCGCCTCGTCTACCGGTTCACCGCGCGCCGGGCCGGGGCGTGGCTGTACCACTGCAGCACACCGCCGATGACCCTGCACATCGCCAACGGCATGTACGGCGCGGTGATCATCGACCCGCCCGGCCTGCCGCCGGTCGACCGGGAGTACGCGCTGGTCGGCGCCCAGCTGTACGCGGGCCCGCCGGACGGCGACGCCAAGACCGCCGCGATCCGCGCCGGGCAGCCCGACGGCTGGATGTTCAACGGCACCGCGGCGCAATACATGCACGCCCCGCTATCGGCTCGCACCGGTGAGCGGGTGCGGGTCTGGGTCGTCAACGCCGGGCCGGGCGACTCGCTCGCCTTCCATGTCGTCGGGACCCAGTTCGACACCGTCTACAAGGAAGGCGCCTGGCTGTTGCGCCCGAACGATCCCGGTGGCTCCCAGGCACTGGATCTGGCGCCCGCCCAGGGCGGTTTCGTCGAGATGACCTTCCCCGAAGCCGGCCACTATCCGTTCATGGATCACGACATGCGGCACGCCGAGAACGGGGCGCACGGCATCTTCGAGGTCTCGGGGTAGTTCAGGCAATAGCGGCGACGCGCCGAGCGTGCGGTTTGGTACGCGGCACGCGCCTGGCGGCCTACCAAACCGCACATTCGACGAACAGCCACGCCGAATCAGATCACCGAGGTCCCCGCGCGACAGCTGGCATAATGAGAGCAGCGTCACAAGGAGGCTCGCATGGGCCAGCTGCCAGGCATAACCGGTCCGCAGGTCGACCTCGACCCTGTGCAGCTGATCGGGCCCGACGGCGCTCCCACCGGCGAGCAACGCTACAGCCGGAACCTCCCCGAAGAGACCCTGAGCTGGCTCTACGAGCAGATGGTGCTCACCCGTGAGCTCGACGTCGAACTGGTCAACCTGCAGCGGCAGGGAGAGTTGGCGCTGTATGCGTCCTGCCGCGGCCAGGAGGCGGCGCAGGTCGGCGCCACGGCACCGCTGCACAAGACCGACTGGCTGTTCCCGCAGTACCGCGAACTGGGGGTCTTCCTCACCCGGGGCATTCCGGCCTGGCACGTCGCGGCCGCCTGGCGCGGAACCTGGAACGGCGGCCTGGAGTTCACCGCGAAGAACTGTGCGCCCATCTGCGTTCCGATCGGCACCCAGGCGCTGCACGCGGTCGGTGCGGCGATGGCCGCGCAGCGCCTCGACGAACACTCCGCCACCGTCGCGTTCGTCGGCGACGGCGCCACCAGCGAGGGCGACGTCCACGAGGCGCTCAACTTCGCCGCGGTGTTCGCCGCCCCGTGTGTGTTCTACGTGCAGAACAACCAGTGGGCCATCTCGGTACCGCTGCACAAGCAGACCACCGCACCGTCGCTGGCGCACAAGGCGATCGGCTACGGCATGCCCGGCATCCGGGTGGACGGCAATGATCCACTGGCCTGCTACGCGGTGATGGCCGAGGCGGCCGAGCGGGCCCGCAACGGCGGCGGGCCGACATTGATCGAGGCCGTCACCTACCGGCTCGGCCCGCACACCACCTCCGATGACCCGACCCGTTACCGCAGCAGTGCCGAGGTCGAACAGTGGGCCGCATTGGATCCGATCCCGCGTTACCGGGCCTACCTGAACAACATCGGGATCTGGTCG
The DNA here is from genome assembly GCF_020181635.2 of Mycobacterium zoologicum. Lineage (NCBI taxonomy): Bacteria > Bacillati > Actinomycetota > Actinomycetes > Mycobacteriales > Mycobacteriaceae > Mycobacterium > Mycobacterium zoologicum. Next base: position 26,732 of record NZ_JAYJJS010000039.1, read on the forward strand.
CAGCGCCTGCAGGACCGGCTCGACGCACGGGCCAAGCGGCTGCGCACCGAATTAAGGGAGGCCACCGTCGGCGCCGGCGACATCGACGTCGAGGAGGTCTTCACCGCGGTGTTCGCCGAGATCACCCCGGAACTGCAGCAGCAGCGACGCGCGCTGCACGCCGAATTGGCCAGGGAGCGCTGATGACCCAGATCCTGGAGCCGCCCACCCGGCCGGAAACACCGTCGGCCCAACCCCGCAACGGCGCGACCACCGGCCAGCTGACCATGGTGGCCGCGCTCAACCAGGCGCTGCGCGACGCGATGGACGCCGATCGACGAGTCCTGGTGTTCGGCACCGACGTCGGCGTGCAGGGCGGGGTGTTCCGGGTGACCGAAGGCCTGACCGAAACCTTCGGAGAACAACGCTGTTTCGACACGCCGCTGGCCGAATCCGCGGTGATCGGCATCGCCATCGGCATGGCGGTCCGCGGATTCGTTCCGGTGCCGGAGATCCAGTTCGACGGGTTCAGCTACCCTGCCCTGGATCAGGTGGTCAGCCACCTGGCCAAGTACCGGACCCGAACCCGCGGCGCGGTGCCCATGCCGGTCACCGTGCGCATTCCGTCGTTCGGGGGAATCGGTGCCGCCGAACATCATTCGGAGTCCACCGAGACCTACTGGGCGCACACCGCCGGCCTGAAGGTGGTGGTCCCCGCCGACCCGTCGGATGCGTACTGGCTGCTGCGGCACGCCATCGCCACTCCCGACCCGGTGATGTTCTTAGAACCCAAGCGACGGTACTGGGTCCGCGGGGCCGTGGACACCGAACACCCCGCGCCGGGCATCGGGTGCGCCGCGGTGCGCCGTTCCGGTACCGACGTCACGGTGCTCACCTACGGCGGCGGGGTGGCGACCGCACTGTCGGCTGCGGAGATCGCCGCCCAAGAACACGGGTGGAGCCTGGAGGTCGTCGACCTGCGCTCGCTGGTCCCGCTCGACTTCGACACCGTCGCGGCATCGGTGCGCCGCACCGGGCGGTGTGTGGTGTTGCACGAGGGCCCGCGCAACCTCGGCTACGGGGCCGAGCTGGCGGCGCGCATCTCCGAGGAACTGTTCTACGAGTTGGAGGCACCGGTCTTGCGCGCCAGTGGTTTCGACACCCCCTATCCACCGGCGCGGCTGGAACGGCTCTGGTTGCCCGGGCCGGACCGGCTGTTGGACCTCGTCCAGCGCGTCCTGGAGCTGCCATGAGCGCCCAGACGTTCGCCGTCCCCGATCTCGGCGAGGGCCTCGAAGAGGTGATCCTGACCAAGTGGAACGTCGCCGTGGGCGATCAGGTGGAGCTCAATGCGGTGCTGTGCACCGTAGAGACGGCCAAAGCCGAGGTGGAGATCCCCAGTCCGTTCGCCGGACGGGTGCTCGAGCTGGGCGGTGCCGAAGGTGCCGTGCTTGCCGTCGGGGCGCCCCTGGTGTGCATCGACACCGACGCCGACGGGCGCACACCGGTTCTGGTCGGCTACGGGGCCGACGACGCCTTCGACACCAGCCGCCGCACCTGCACCGCCAGCGGGCGGCCCAAGGCCAAACCGGCCGCCCGAAAGCTCGCCGCCGAACTGGGAGTCGACCTGAACGCTGTGGCGCCGGGCCCCGGCGGGGTGATCACCGCCGACGGTGTGCGGGCAGCCGCCGGCAGCCGCAATACTGAGGTCGACGAACATCCGGTGACGCCGGTCCAGGCCGCGATGGCGAAGCGGATGACGCTGTCCCGCAGCAGTATTCCCGATGCGCACGCCAGCGTGCAGGTGGACTGCGTCAACCTCCTGCAGCTTAGCGATCGCCTCGCCGCCACGTCGGGCCAGACGGCGATCACTCCGTTCGTGCTGACGCTGCGGCTGCTGATCGTCGTCCTGCGAAGGCATCCGGTGCTCAACGCGACCTGGATCGACGCGGCCGAGGGGCCATCGATCCGCACCCACCACGCGATACACCTGGGCTTCGGAGTGGCCGCGCCCCGCGGCCTGCTGGTGCCGGTGGTGTTCGACGCCGACCGCAAAACCACCAGAGAGCTGGCCGATGAGGTGGCGCGGCTGATCACCGGGGCGCGGGCCGGCACGCTGGCGCCCACCGAGCTACAGGGTTCGACGTTCACGGTGTCCAACTTCGGCGCACTCGGAATCGACGACGGCGTGCCGGTGATCAACTACCCCGAAGCGGCCATCCTGGGCATGGGCTCGCTCAAACCACGCCCGGCGGCCGTCGGTGACACCGTCGTGGTCCGTCCGCAGATGAGGCTGACCTGCGCGTTCGACCATCGGGTGGCCGACGGCGCCCAGGTTGCCGAATTCCTTTGTGCGCTACGGGATCTGATCGAGAACCCGGATACCGTGCTGCTGGATCTGTAGCTCAGCTGCGCCGGGCGGCGGCAAGCCGGGCCGCGAACTCCGGTGACTCGACACTGGCCGCCTGCGGGCCGAGTTCGGTGCGCTTGGCGAACTCGTGCTGCTCGCCCTCGATGGCACCGGGACTCGCGGTGGCCCGCATCGTGGCCTTGGTCGCCAGCACCACATCGCGCGGCGCTGATGCGGGGCCGGCGGCCAGGTCCAGCGCCGCGGCCACCGCGTCGTCGCTGACCTGCAGGGCCAGCCCGTGCCGCACCGCTGCGTCGGCGTCGAAGCGCATGCCGAACAACAGCGCGGCGCGAGCCACCTGCGGCCCCACCGACCTGTTCAGCATCCAGGTGGCGCCGCCACCCGGATGGATACCGAGCTTCTGGAAGCGGGCGTCGAACAGTGCTGCGGGACCCGCGATCCGGACGTCGGCCGCCAGAGCCAGGTTGAGGCCCGCGCCCACGGCGGCGCCGTTGACCGCGGCGATGGTGGGCAGCGTGCACTGTGCGACCGCCATGAAGCCGTCGTAGAGTGCCAGCAACCCGTCCTCGGTGGCGGCGCCCAGCGCCGAGAGGTCCGCGCCGGCACAGAACGCCCGGCCGGCGCCGGTGACCACCACGGCGTGTACATCGGGATCGGATTCGGCGCGCTGCACGGCGGCGCGCAGTTGCGCCGACATCGTGGCGGTGACCGCATTGCGGCGATCGGGATCGTTGACGGTGATCAACGCCACCCGGCCGGTGACGCTGTACAGGACGAGATCAGGTGACGTCATCACCATATTGTTTGACGCGCGAGCCGGTCAGGCGACGAAGTAGATGACCACGGCAGATATCACCACCAGGGCAACCATGAAGGCGGTGTACAGGAAGATCGTACGTTCGTGACTCATCCGCTCACCCTATCCTGATGCGCCCCCGGCAGGACTCGAACCTGCGACCACAAGATTAGAAGTCATGTGCTCTATCCACCTGAGCTACGGAGGCAATCCGGACCCAGTTTATCCGCCGCGGGTGGCGTATCGGCGGCGACTGAGCAATGCCGTGTCCGGCCGTTTCATGCGGCGGTCCCAGCTTCGGCTCTCCTTCGTCGAGCCTCGCTGAACCGCCGGTTCCAATTCAGCGCGCCAACAAGTTGTTTCGTTTTGCCGCACGGCGGCCGTTTCTGGGAAATCGGTAACCTTCGCAATGGGCAAACAACTAGCGTTGAATGGTGCGCGTGAAGAGTGTGAATCAGGAGGGGCGCGTGGTGGAGGCTGCGGAACCGGGAGCTTCACATGGGTGACCTCGTCGACGCGGCCGGCCTGCCCACCGAACTCGGTGCCGTCGACTACCTGCTGCATCGAGGTGAGGCCAATCCGCGCACCCGCTCGGGGATCATGGGTCTGGAACTGCTCGACACCACACCGGACTGGGATCGCTTCCGGGGCCTGTTCGAGAACGTCTCGCGCCGGGTGCTGCGGCTGCGCCAGAAGGTGGTGGTGCCCACCCTGCCGACCGCCGCGCCGCGCTGGGTGGTCGACCCCGATTTCAACCTGGATTTCCACGTCCGCCGCATCCGGGTACCCGAACCCGGGGGATTGCGTGAGGTACTCGACCTCGCCGAGGTGAGTCTGCAGTCCCCACTGGACATTCAGCGGCCACTGTGGGCGGCCACCCTGGTCGAGGGACTGGCCGGCGGGCGGGCCGCCACCTTGCTGCACCTGAGCCATGCCGTCACCGACGGGGTGGGCAGCGCCGCGATGTTCGGCCAGATCTATGACCTGGAACGCGATCCGCCGGCCCGCGAACTGCCGCCGCAACCGGTCCCGCAGGACCTGACCGCGGGCGACCTGATGCGCGACGGCATCAACCACCTGCCGGCCGCGGTGCTCGGCGGCACCCGGGACGCGTTGATCGGCGTGCTGTCGATGGCCACCCGAACGGTTCGCGACCCGTTGGGCGCGGTGGCCGGTGCCATCGACTACGCGCGGTCGGGTGCGCGGGTGATGGCCCAGGCGGCCGAGCCGTCGCCGCTGTTGCGCCGGCGCAGTCTGAGCAGCCGCACCCAGGCGATCGACATCCGGCTGTCGGATCTGCACCGGGCGGCCAAAGCCGGCGGTGGATCGATCAACGACGCCTATCTGGCCGCGCTGTCCGGTGCGCTGGGCCGCTACCACCGGGCGCTGGGGGTGCCCATCGCCACGCTGCCGATGGCGATCCCGGTGAACCTGCGTGCCGAGGCGGACCCGGCCGGAGGCAATCGATTCACCGGGGTGAACCTGGCCGCCCCGGTCGGCGTCATCGACCCGGTGGAGCGGATCAAGCGGATCCGTGCGCAGATGACGCAGCGCCGCGACGAGCCCGCGATGGACGTGATCGGGTCCATCGCACCGTTGCTGAGCGTGTTCCCGTCTCCGGTGCTGGAGAAGATGACCGAATCGGTGGTCGCCGCCGACGTGCAGGCCAGCAACGTGGCGTTCTATCCGGGTGAGACGTTCATCGCCGGAGCGAAGGTGTTGCGGCACTACGGAATCGGTCCACTGCCTGGGGTGGCGATGATGGTGGTGCTGATCTCGCGCGGTGGCGAGTGCAGCATCACGGTCCGTTACGACCGCGCCGCGGTGCGCGACGAGAACCTGTTCACCCGTTGCCTGGTCGAGGGATTCGACGAGGTGCTCGCACTGGCCGGTGAACCCGCCCCGCACTGCGTGGCGGCATCCTTCGACCCGGGGGTGCGGCCATGAGCGACGACCGCACGCCGCCGCCGCGGGACATGCGTCTACCCGGATCGGTGGCCGAGATCGCGGCCAGCCCACCGGGCCCGAAGATCGGCGCTTTCTTCGACCTCGACGGCACTCTGGTGGCCGGCTTCACCGCGGTCATCCTCACCCGCGAGCGGTTTCGCAGCCGCGACATGGGGTTGGGGGAGTTGTTCGGCATGATCCAGGCCGGGCTCAACCACCAGCTCGGCCGCATCGAGTTCGAAGACCTCATCACCGCCGCGTCTTCCGCGTTGCGCGGGCGTTCGATCACCGACCTCGACGAGATCGGCGAGCGGCTGTTCGTCCAGAAGATCGCCAAGCGGATCTACCCGGAGATGCGCGAAGTGGTCCGGGCGCACCAGGCGCGCGGTCACACCGTGGTGCTCAGTTCTTCGGCGCTGACCATTCAAGTCGAGCCGGTGGCCCGTTTCCTGGGCATCACCAACACCCTCACCAACGCATTCGTGACCGATGAGGACGGTGCGCTCACCGGGGAGGTGGTGGAGCCGATCCTGTGGGGGCCGGGGAAAGCCGCAGCGGTACAGAAGTTCGCCGCGGCCAACGGCATCGACCTGCAGGACAGCTACTTCTACGCCGACGGCGACGAGGACGTCGCGCTGATGCACCTGGTGGGCAACCCGCGGCCGACCAACCCCGAGGGCAAGATGGCCTCGGTGGCCCGCAAGCGGGGCTGGCCGATCCTGCAGTTCTCCAGCCGGGGCAGCAGTGTGGTCGGTCAGCTGCGCAACCTGGCCGGCCTCGGGTCAATGGTTCCCGTCGGTGCGGGGGCGATCGGACTGGGCCTGCTCAGTGGCAGCCGGCGCCGCGGCGTCAACTTCTTCACCGCGTTCTTCCCGCACCTGCTGTTGACTCTGAACGGCGTGCGGCTCAACGTGATCGGCAAGGAGAATCTCACCGCGACCCGGCCGGCGGTGTTCATCTTCAACCACCGCAATCAGGTCGACCCGGTCATCAGCGCATCGCTGGTGCGCGACAACTGGGTCAGTGTCGGCAAGAAGGAACTCGAACGAGACCCGATCGCCGGCCCGCTGGGCAAGCTCACCGAGATGGTGTTCATCGACCGCGACGACGCAGCCGCCGCGGTGGAGTCCCTGCACGACGTCGAAGAACGCGCCAAGCGAGGCCTGTCGGTGGTGATCGCACCGGAGGGCACCCGGAACGACACCACCGAGGTGGGGCCGTTCAAGAAGGGGCCGTTCCGGATCGCGATGGCCGCCGGAATCCCGATCGTCCCGATCGTGATCCGCAACGCCGAGGTGGTCGCCGCCCGGGACTCGATCAGCGTCAACCCCGGAACCGTGGATGTCGCAGTGTTTCCGGCGATCTCGGTTGAAGACTGGACAGTGGACAATCTCAACGAGCGGATCGCCGAGGTGCGCCAGCTCTACCTCGACACCCTGGCCGACTGGCCGGTCGACGAGCTGCCGGAGTGGAAGGTCAAGCCCGCCAAGAGAACTCCGGCCAAGAAGGCGCCTGCCAAGAAGGCGCCTGCCAAGAAGGCGGCCGTCAAGAAGGCTCCGGCTAAGAAAGTGCCGGCCAAGAAGGCGCAGCCCAACCCGAAGGGGCGGCCGTGACCGCCCCGCCCGCCGCGGATCCGTCCACCGCAACTGAGACCCTGGTGCTGGCGTTCGCGTCGTCGCAGGTAGAGGCCAGCCTCGTTCAGAAGTGGTTGAAGCATTACCGCCAGGCGCACCCCGATACCCGCGTCGAGCTGCTGCAACTGGACCGGTCCGAGCGGCTGCCCGCGGAGATGGCGGCACTGGTCGGGCAACTGGAACGCGACGAACAGCGGTCGATCCTGCCGGTGCGGGTGTTCTGGATGCCGCGCGCCGGGGCGTCGGCGCTGTCCCGGGTGGCCGCGCTGCTGCCGGGCCGTAATCCCTACCGGCCCAGTGAGCGCCAGCAGCGGCTGATCGTGCGCACCGAGTCGTCGCTGTCGAAGGTAGTGGTCGGTGAGCCGGCCCGGGTCGCCGAGATGCGCCGCCAGTGGAGTGAGGACACCGTCGGTGAGAACCCCCGCGATTTCGCGCACTACGTGACCCGGCGCGCGACGTTGGCGCTGGAGCGCGCCGAGTACCGGATTCTGGGTCCGCAGTACAAATCACCGCGTCTGGTGAAGCCGGAGATCTTGGCGTCCACCCGATTTCGGGAAGGACTCGAGGCCATCCCGGGTGCCAGTCTCGATGAGGCCGGCAAGATGCTCGACGAGTTGTCCACCGGTTGGAGCCGGGTTTCGGTGGACCTGGTGAGCGTGCTCACCCGATTGCTCAGCCGCGGGTTCGACCCCGACATCGACTACGACGAGTATCAGGTCGCCGCGCTGCGCACGGCGCTGGAGAGCCACCCCGCCGTGTTGCTGTTCTCGCACCGGTCCTACATCGACGGTGCGGTCATGCCGGTGGCCATGCAGGAGAACCGACTGCCACCGGTGCACGTATTCGCTGGAATCAACCTGTCTTTCGGATTGATGGGGCCGCTGCTGCGGCGCTCCGGGGTCATCTTCATCAGACGCAGCATCGGCGGCAACCCGCTGTACAAGTACGTGCTCAAGGAGTACGTCGGCTACGTCATGGAGAAGCGGTTCAACCTGAGCTGGTCGATCGAGGGAACCCGTTCGCGCACCGGGAAGATGCTGCCCCCGAAACTGGGGCTGATGACCTACGTCGCCGATGCCTACCTGGAAGATCGCACGGAAGATGTTTTGCTGCAAGGTGTTTCGATCAGCTTCGATCAGCTGCACGAGACCGCCGAATACGCCGCATACGCCCGTGGGGGAGAGAAGACTCCGGAGGGGCTCGGCTGGCTGTACCGGTTCATCAAGGCGCAGGGCGAACGCAACTACGGCAAGATCTATGTGCGGTTCCCCGAGGCGGTCTCCATGCGCCAATACCTCGGGTCGCCCGAGGGCGAGATGGACCCGGACGCCAAGCGGCTGGCCATGCAGAAGATGGCAATCGAGGTGGCGTGGCGGATTCAGCGCGTCACCCCGATCAGCGCGACCGGCCTGGTCTCGGCGCTGCTGCTGACCACTCACGGGCTGGCGCTGACGTTGGGGCAGATCCACCATTCGCTGCAGGAGGGGCTGGATTACCTGGAGCGCAAGCAGACTCCGATCTCGACCAGTGGCTTGGGGGGGGGGGGGGGGGGGGGGGGGGGGGGGGGGGGGGGGGGGGGGGGGGGGGG
>NZ_JAYJJS010000040.1:0-34527 GCF_020181635.2 Mycobacterium zoologicum
TGTCGGCAACCCACGTTCACATGTGAGTGAGGCCCCAGCCCCCCATACCGTCTAGCGCGTTGGTTCGTTGGCGTTGCCGGCCAGCCACTGCGACCACGGGACGTTCCAGTCACCGAGGCCCTCGATCCCGGGCAGTGGCGGCCCGATCGTGTTGGAGATCTGCACGATGTCGCCGCGCTTGACGTGGTCGTAGAACCACAGGGCGTTGCTGGGGCTCACGTTGATGCAGCCGTGGCTGGTGTTGGCGTAGCCCTGGGCGCCCACCGACCAAGGTGCCGAGTGCACGAAGATCCCGCTGTAGGAGATCTGGGTGGCCCAGTCGACGTCGGTGCGATAGCCGTTGGGCGAGTTGACCGGAACACCGTAGGTCGATGAGTCCATCACGATGTGGGCGAACCGTTCGCCGACGATGTAGGTGCCGTTGTTGGTGGGGGTGCTTTCCTTGCCCATCGACACCGGCATGGTCTTGGCGACCTCGCCATTGATGCGTACCACCATGGATTTGGTGTCGTCATCGACGGTGGCGATCAGCTCGTCGCCGATCACGAAGCGGCTGGCCGCGTTGTCCTGGCCGTACACACCGTTGCCCAGGTCGATCCCGTAGGTGTTCACCGCCACGTTCACGGTGGTTCCGGGCTTCCAGTAGGACTGCGGCCGCCAGCGCACCTCGCGACTGTTGAGCCAGTAGAACGCGCCCGTCACCTCCGGCTCGGTGGTGATCTTGATGGCCTTCTCGGCCGCGGCACGGTCGGCGATGTTCTCGTCGAACTTGATCATCACCGGCTGTCCGACGCCGACGACCTCACCCTCGCGCGGCACGATGTAGGGCATCGTCAGGTTCTGCGGCGAGTGGGTCTGGAAGGTCATCTGACGGCTGGTCGCACCGCCGAGTCCGAGTGACTTCGCGGTCACCGTATAGCGCTTGTTGTAGCCGAGCGGTTCGGTCGTCGACCACGTCAGCCCGTCGGCGCTGAGCTTGCCGTCGACGACCGCGCCGTTCTCGTTGACCATCGTCACCGAGTCGAGCACGCCGTCCTCGGAGGTCACCGTCACCGGAGTGTCCACCGCCACACCGACAGCCTTGTCGGTGACCGATGCGGTGAGCTTGGGCACCAGCAGGTCGGCAAAAGGGGTGCCCTTGTCCGTGATGATCTTGGCGGCTTCGGCATCGGCATTGTTGCCGCACGCGCTCAGCCCCAGCATCACAGCCGGCACCACCAGCAACGCCACCAGCCGGAATCGCTCCCGCCGGCGGCGCGTCGAACCAACCTGCGTCATGTTCTTCCCACCTAATAACCTGCTCAAACTGCTCGCAGGCAGTCTAGTGGGTAAAAGGTCGCACCGCTTATGTCGCGAGTTCGGCCGCCGGTGATTTCGCCCGGCGGCGCAGGGCCTGTTATTGTCTCTCTCGCGGTCTTGACCGCCCAGCGCCGTTAGCTCAGTTGGTAGAGCAGCTGACTCTTAATCAGCGGGTCCGGGGTTCGAAACCCTGACGGCGCACCCACACCGCACGACGTGCGCTACTCGGCCGGTTCCGGCTCTTCTGTGACGTCGACGATCCGATAGCTCGGATCAGCCATGTACACCGGCTCGTTGCCGCTCTGCCGGGCCTTGCCGGTGAGCGCGACGATGTCCCCGGGGGCGATGTCGGTACCCCGCCCGGCGTGGAACCTGGCGCGCAGCTCACCGCTGCCGTCGCCGATCACCACCACGCGCACCGGCTTTCCGCGGCTGATCGTGTCGTCGACCTCACTGACCCGGCCCTCGACGGTGGCCAGGTGCCCGGCGATCAGCCCGTCCACGGCGATGACGTCCGGCGGTGGCACCGGATGCTCGTAGCGGTCGAACACCTGCTGGTCGTTGCGGGCCACCCACTGCTGCAGTTTCTCGACCTCACGGGCCAGCCGCTGCTCGAACAGGTCCGGGAACGCCTGCCGGATCCGCGATTGCACGTCGTAGGGCACGATCGTGGCCGCCGCGTCGGGAATCAGGCTCACCGCCTTGGCGATCCGGTCGGCGGTGCGGTCGTGCAGCAGCCGGCCCAGCACCGGCGCGTAGGTGCGCCGGGGCAGCAGAACAGTCACGTGCGAGTCGGGGTATTCGCGGCGCGCGGCGTCCACCAGTTGTTGAGCCGTGCGGGTCAGCCGGCGATCCGGGCAGTCCACCACCCGCAGTGGGGTGTCCAGCCCGTAGTAGTCCCAGCGCCGTTGCAGCACCGCGGCATGGGCTGCGTCGAGCATCAGGTGCACGGCGGTCAGATCATCGGCATGCAAGCCCCTGCCGTAACGCAGGGCCTCCACGACGGCCGGGTCCAGCGAATGCACGAACACCATCACCCGGTGCCGGGCGTACTTGATGACGTCGGGACGGTCGGTGCGGAATCGCTCCAGAATCGCGGCTTCGGCGCGATATTCGCGGTTCAGGCGGATCAGGGCCAGAACCAGCAGCGGGAAGATCACCACCACCAGCCACGCCCCCTCGGTGAACTTCGCCACCGCGAAGATGCCCACCACGACGGTGGACAGCACCGCTGCCGAGAGGTTGATGGCGAATTTGCGGCGCCAGCCCGGTTCCCGGTGTGTCACATGATGTTTGGTCATCCCGTAGCCGGCCATCGCGAACCCGGTGAACACTCCGATGGCGTAGAACGGCACCAGCGCGTTGACCGAACCTCCGGTTATCACCAGCAGTGCCAGCGCCAGCACGGCCAGGGTGATGATCCCGTTGGAGAACACCAGCCGATGACCGCGCTTGGTCAACTGCCGGGGCAGAAAACGGTCTTCGGCGACGAAGCTGGCCAGCATGGGGAATCCATTGAAGCTGGTGTTGGCCCCGGTGAACAGGATCAGCGCCGTCGCGGCCTGTACCAGGACGTAGAGGATCTGTCCCAGCCACCCGCCGCCGAACACCGCCCGCGCCACCTCGGACAGCACCGAGGGATAGCCGGCCGCATAGGGCGGGGTGTGCGTACGAAACGCCAGGTAGGTGACGCCGGCCAGCAGGAACCCCAGGATGCAGGCCATCGTGGTGAGCACTCGGCGGGCGTTGCGGCCCTGCGGCTTGTGGAAGACGCTGACGGTGTTGGAGATGGCCTCAACACCGGTCAGCGACGATCCACCGTTGGCGAACGCCCGCAGCACCACCAGGATCGTCGCCCCCATCACCAGCCCGTCGCTGTGATGGACCGGTATGGTTCCGGCGATGTTCTCGGCGTCGTAAACCGGTAGGCCCCAGAAGATCTCACGCACCACACCGGTGACGATCATCAGCCCGAGCATGACCACGAAGAAGTAGGTCGGGATCGCGAATGATCGACCGGCCTCCCTGACGCCGCGCAGGTTCGCATAACACATCCCGATCACCACGGCCACGGTGATCTCCAGGCTGTAGGGGCCCAGCGGGCGGATGGCCGAGACGACGGCCACCGTGCCGGCCGCGGACTGCACCGCCACCGTCACCACGTAGTCGATCAGCAGCGCCGCCGCCGCGACCTGTGCCGCGCGCGGGCCGAAGTTCTCCCGCGCCACGATGTAGGACCCACCCGCGCGGGTGTATGTCATCACCACCTGGCGATACGACGCCGTCACCAGCACGAGGATCAACAGCACCACGCCGGTGATCGGCAGCAGCAGGGTGAACGCGGCCAGGCCTGCGAACGGCAGCAGCTCGATCAGTATCTCTTCGACACCGTAAGCATTCGAGGAGATGGCGTCGGGTGAAAGTACGCCCAGGGCAACGGGATTGGACAGCCGCTGGGACTGCAGCTGCCCGGTGACCAACGGCCGGCCGAGCAGCAGCCGTTTGAGCGTGTAGCCGATGGTGTCCGGCCTGGGGGCCGGTGGTTGTTGCGCGTGCACCGCAACATCCTTGTCCTGACGGCTTCGCGGCGCCAGAGCCAATCTTCGCGCTACTGCGCGGGGACGCCGTTAGCGGCGGCGGACCCGGCGGAACGCCAGGATGACGAGTAGGCCTCCTGCACCGGCCAGCGAGACCAGCACCACCGGTTGCGTGACGAACTCGACGGCTCGAGCCTTGACCCGGTCGGCCAGCTGACGGGGGTTCGCCCGCTCCGCAAGAATGTCCACCGTCGACGCCAGCTGCTCGCGCGCCTGATCGATGTCCCTCTTGATCCGTTCGGGATCGCGCTCCGCCACTGTCGTCCTCCCTGTCCGCCCGAGTCTGTCCTTGTCGAACTACCCTAGAGCAGCCGGGGTGATTCGCACCCTCCGGCGAGCAGAAAGGGGCAGTCGTTGACCGACACCGCACGCCTGACGACGGGCGACAAAGCGCCCGCGTTCAGCCTTCCCGACGCCGACGGCAACACCGTGTCACTGGCCGATTACCGGGGGCGGCGGGTCGTCGTCTACTTCTACCCGGCGGCGTCCACCCCCGGCTGCACCAAGCAGGCCTGCGACTTCCGGGACAACCTGCGCGAGTTCAACGACGCCGGACTCGACGTCGTGGGCATCTCCCCCGACAAGCCGGCCAAGCTGGCCAAGTTCCGCGACGCCGAAGGTCTGACCTTCCCGCTGCTGTCCGACCCGGACCGCACGGTTTTGGCGGCCTGGGGCGCCTACGGCGAGAAGATGATGTACGGCAAGAAGGTGCAGGGCGTGATCCGCTCGACGTTCGTCGTCGACGAGCAGGGCAAGATCGCCGAGGCTCAGTACAACGTGCGGGCCACCGGGCACGTCGCCAAACTACGGCGGGATCTCGACGTCTGAGTCGCTGGGCGTGGTGGGTGAATCCGACCTGGCCCCGCCGGCGGTTCGGGGCGTACCCCAGTTTCGCCAACGTCTCGTCGGCGTCGGCGTAGGCGGTCCCGATCCGGGCCACAACCACCGCTTGTGGGTAGACAAAGACAAACCACTAGTCACAGCCGGCAATCGGGCGGAGCATTGTGCTCACGGCGCGCTGACCCCGACCCTGGAAGGCAGGACAATGACGCTGCACAGCTGGGCGGTGATAGGAGCCGGCCCCGCGGGGATCGCCGCGGTGGGCAGACTGCTCGATCATGGCATCACCGGGGAGCAGATCGCCTGGGTCGACCCTGAATTCGCCGCCGGTGACCTGGGCACCAAATGGCGTGCCGTCCCGGGCAACACCCATGTCGGACTGTTCCTCGACTACTTGAAGGCCTCACCGTCGTTTCGTTTCGCCGACGCTCCCCCGTTCGAGCTGACCGACATCGACCCCGGCCAGACGTGCCTACTCGGCCTGGTCGCCGATCCGCTGCTCTGGATCACGCAGCACCTGAGTGAGCGGGTCAATTCGATTCGCGCGACGGCAACCGACCTCACCTTGCGCAACCGACGGTGGGTGGTGCGCACAACGGGCAGCGAGATCGAGGCGCTGAACGTCATACTTGCCGTCGGTTCGGTTCCCAAGAAGCTCGATCACCGGTTGGAGGAGATTCCGCTCGAGGTCGCCCTCGACCCCGAAAAGCTCGGACAGCTAGCCTTGGCGGATGCCACGGTGGCCGTCTTCGGCTCGTCGCACTCATCGATGGTGGCACTGCCCAACCTGTTAGCGACGCCCGTCCAGAAGGTGGTCAACTTCTACCGAAGCCCAACCAAATACGCTCTGTACCTGGACGACCGGATTCTCTTCGATGACAGCGGCCTCAAAGGCAGAGCCGCCGAGTGGGCCCGCGAGAACATTGACGGGACACACCCCGAGCGTCTCGAAAGATACCGGGTGGACAGCCCGGAGTTCTCCGAACAGCTGTCGGCCTGCAGTCACGTCGTCTATACCGTGGGGTTCACCCGAAGACAGCTCCCGGCGGCCCCGCAGTGGGGCGAGCTGGAATACGATTCCGCCAACGGGATTCTCGCCCCGGGATTGTTCGGGGTGGGAATTGCCTTCCCCGAGTACGGAATCGACTCCTTCGGATCTGCCGAATACCGCGTCGGACTGAGCAAGTTCATGCATCGGATCAATTGCGTCCTGCCCCTGTGGCTGAAGTACAGCGCCTAGCGGTCGTCAGCCGATGTGACTCAACAGGTCCCGGACCGCACCGGCCGGTGGCGTCCGCCCGCCCGTCCAGATCGCCCTCAGATCGCGGTGCAGATCCAGTTCCGGCACTACTACCCGTCGTAGCCGGCCGACCGCAAGGTCATCGGCGACCGCCAACCTGCTCATCACCGCCGGGCCGGCCCCGGCCAGGACAGCCCCGCGCACGGCCACCGAAGAAGACAACTCCAACACCGGATGTGCTTCCTGGACATCGTGGCCCAGGACAGCGCGCAAGGCCGCCGTCAGTGAATCGCGGGTTCCCGAGCCGAGTTCCCGTACCACCAGGGGAGTCCCGCTGAGCTCGGCCGCACTCACGCCCTTGGCGCGGCGCGCCCACTTGTGGCCGGGTGGCACGATCACCACGAGATCGTCGTGCGCGACAACCCGGCTTCGGATACCGGACAACACCCCCGGGCTCTCGATGAAGCCCAGGTCCGCCGATCCGTCTCGGACGCTCGAGATCGCCTGCTCGCTGTTGGTCGCGGTCAAGACGACCTCCGGGGCCGCCCGGCCGGCGCGGGTGGCGGAGGCCTGCAGCGACACGATCCATCGGGGCATCAGTTGCTCGGCGATCGTCAGACTCGCGGCCACCTTCATCTTCTGGCGGCTCTCGGTCCGCAGCGACGCCAGTCCCGCATCGACCTGCGCGGCGACGTCCAGGAGTTGATCCGCCCACTCCGTCACGACGGCGCCGGCCGAAGTCAGTCGGGAGCCCCTGGCAGTTCGGACTGCAAGCCGCACACCGATCTGCGCCTCCATGGCCGACAGGCGTGCCGAAACCGCCTGCTGCGTCAGGCCCAATTGCTTGCCGGCGGCGCCGAGACTGCCGGTCTGTGCGATGGCCAGCAACACTTCGAACGCCGACAATTCGGGCATGCGGGAGCTGAGCGCCATCTCCCCATGCAATCACAAGTCGCCGTTGTGGGCCGGCCGATCAGGGCCCTGCGATCATCAGTTGGGCTGGCCACCCAGTTTGGCCAGCAGGAGCGCCTCGGCGGTGGCGGCGCGTTCCAGCACCCCCAGATGCAAACTCTCGTTGATGCTGTGCGCCTGGGTCCCCGGATCTTCCACTCCGGTCACCAGGATGGTCGCCTGAGGATAGGCGGCGGCGAACTCGGCGATGAACGGGATCGAGCCGCCCATGCCCATGTCGATCGGTTCGACACCCCACCCCTGGGTGAACGCCGCCCTGGCCGCGTCGTACACCGGGCCGCTGGCGTCGATGGCATACGGCTGGCCGACATCTCCGGGGGTGACGGTGACGTGCGCTCCCCACGGGACATGTTGTTCCAGATGGGTTATCAGCGCCCGCAGATGTTGGGCGGCATCCCCGCCGGGAGCCACCCGCAGGCTGATCTTGGCCCGGGCACGTGGGATCAACGTGTTCGATGACGCCGCGATGCTGGTCGTGTCGATACCGATGACGGTGATCGCCGGCTTCGCCCACATCCGCTGCGGCACCGAGCCGGATCCGATCTCGGCCACACCGTCGAGCAGGCCGGTATCGGCACGCACCCGACCCGGCGGGTAATCGACTGGAGCCGCAGTGCTTTCGTGCAGGCCGGCAACCGCAACGTTGCCGTCGTCATCGTGCAGACCGGCCAGCAGTCGCACCAGCACGCTCAGCGCGTCGGGCGCCACCCCACCCCACAGCCCGGAATGCAGGCCGTGCTCCAGCGTGGCGACTTCCACCACGCAGTCGGCCAGGCCGCGCAGTGACACCGTCAGCGCGGGGGTTTCGGTGCTCCAGTTGTCGGAGTCGGCGATCACGATCACGTCGGCGCGAAGGGCGTCGCGGTGCGCGGCGAGCAGCGCGCCCAGCGACGGTGACCCGGACTCCTCCTCACCCTCGACGAAGACCGTCACCCCGACCGGAGGCCGGCCGCCGTGCGCCCGGAAGGCCGCCAGATGTGTTGCGATGCCGGCTTTGTCGTCGGCACTGCCGCGACCATAGAGCCGGCCGTCACGCTCGGTCGGTTCGAACGGCGGCGAGGTCCACTGGCTCGCGTCGCCCTCGGGCTGCACGTCGTGGTGGGCATAGAGCAGTACCGTCGGCGCGCCTTCGGGCGCTGGATAGTGCGCGATCACCGCCGGGGCGCCGCCCTCGGCAACGATGCGCACCTCGGGAAATCCCGCCTGGCTCAGCAGGTCTGCGGTCAGCTGCGCGCTGCGATGCACCTCGGGCCGGCGTGCCGGGTCGGCCCACACCGATTCGATGCGCACCAGTGCTTCCAGGTCGGCCCGCACCGATGGCAGGACATCGCGCACTCGCTGTACCAGATCACTCACGGTTCACCACCCCTTCCCATCGAGGGTGCACCTAGGCACACCCTCACCTGGGATTTTGCCGGACACTTGTGCACGCTCGCGGGAGGAGGGGCGATCAGGTCTCCAGGATGACGACGGCGGCCGCAGTGTCGGCCTCGTGGGTCAGCGACACGTGGATCGTCACCTCGGCCAGGTGCCGGCCGATCTCCCCGGAGAGCCGCACCTTGGGCCGGCCCCACATGTCGGTGACCACCTCGATGTCGCGGTGAATCGCCTCCGGCAGGACCGGCTTCTGGGCGAACCGCGATCCCGACCAGGCCTTGATCACCGCCTCCTTGGCCGCCCAGCGGGCCGCCAGGTGCCGGGCCGCCGACGAACTCTTGTCGGAGGCGTCACGCCGCTCACCGGGGGTGAACGTCTCGGCGAACACCGTGCCCGGTTGGTCGACCTGCTCGGCGAAGTCGGGGATGGAAACAAGGTCGATCCCGACACCAACGATTGCCACGAACCGTAATCTATCGAATACGGGCGCTCAACGGGTATCACCGGCATGGCCGGGGCCAGGTCGTGGCTCATCCTGGCGCCCCGGGTCACCACGTCCGACCGACACGTTACGGCGCCAGATCGCCTAGCAGATAGCTGAATCCCGCCGAGAGCATCTCCGAGATCGATTGGCTGGACTGGGCCAGCTGATCCCATGCGGAGGTGAAGTCGCTCGCTGAAAGTGTGTAGCTGTCGGCGTGCATGATCGCCACCGACAAGTCATCGCGAGCGTTGAGAATGCCTGCCGTGATGCTGCTCGCCGGGTCGGTGAAAATGTCGTTGAACAGGGTGTCCAGCCCCAATGCGTGACCGCCGCTGCCCAACGCGAGGTCGAGGCGCAGCGCCGCCAGAACCATCGGCATTTCGATGTCTTTGACCGCCAGGGGCAGGTTGTTGATCAGCGCCGACAGGCTGCCGAGGGGATCGGCAAAGACGGCGTGGCCCAGAGTGCTCATGTCGGGAACCAGCGTCGGATCGGTGATTCGATCCAACACCGAGGGCACATCGGTCTGCCCGCCGAATATCTGGTTGAACTCGTCGGCGCCGATTGCGTTCTTGATCTGGTCGAGTTCGAGGTGGGCCGTCGCCCAGCCGGGGCCGAGGAGTTGATGCTGGCTATAGCCGTTCTCGAACAGTCGAAGTTGAAGGTCGGCGGCGCGTTCTGCGGCACTGACCGTCGGCATGTCAGCCGGTAACGCGTTGCGGACGTCGGCGATGTTGACCACCTCGGTCTGCACGCCGGCAGTCGGTCCAGAGCCGGTCACTCCCTGCCAGCGCATCAGGATATTTCCGTCGGGGGCTCCGGAGTTGTCAATCCAGTTCGCCACACCCGGGTCCTGGCCGCTGATGACGTAGTAGGTGAAGCCGTCCGCGTCATGGAACGTATTGGTGACATTGAGCGAGCCCTGTGCGGTCACCGACGAATAATTGTTCGCCCAGGCGTCGTTACTCTGGATCGCCGAATAGGGGGCGTCGATATTGGGCACCTTGACGATGAGCGCCTGATCGGCCCCGAGGGCGAAGTGACCGAAGCTGGCGAGTTGCCCGGGCAGGATCGGCCCGCCGGCGATCTGCCCGAGCGTTGCGGAGATGGGCGTGAACGAGTTGTCCGGGAGCGTGTCTTGGAGGTGCTGAATCCCGTAGTTGGTCGGCGCACCGTTGTCGTGAACCATCGCGGTGGCCAGGGCGCCCAGCGTCGACGAGATCTGACTGTCCGAGAGCACCGGCATGATGAACGACGATTGAGATTCGTAGGTGATGTTGTCGTGCAGCAGACCCCAGTCACCGATGGTGTCGCGCGTGATGAGGGTCTGGGCCCCGGAGGTGTCCACCCAGTTGCCGGGCTGCTCCGTGGGGCTGAGCGTGATCGTGTAGGTGCCATCGGAGTTGGGGGTGAATTGCGACAGGTCGTAGCCGCGCAGCGACACGAAATCCTGGGTCAGGCCGTCACCCGACATCGGCGTGAAGGTCACATCCTTGGTGCCGGGTCCGGGGTCGATGGTGACCGTCTGCGGCTGATCTCCGAGCGTGACGAAGTGATAGAAGGTGTCCGGGTTCGGATCATTGTTGAAGCTCTGCGGTTCCGCGGCACCGGCATTGGTCACGTACCGGAACACGCCCCCATTGAGCTCGTAGCCCTTATCCGTCTCAATCTGATTGAGCTCCAGGCGAAGCCCGGCCATCGCGGTGTTCTGAATGTATTGGGGCAGCCGGGTCAGATCGAACGGCGTGATGAACGGGTAGGCACTGTTGGTCGCCGAGATCTGTTGCGCCGCGTCGTGCAACGCGTCGACCGCCGATTGCAGTTCCGATGAGCCGGCGGTCAGATACACCCCGCGCACCAGAGCGTCAGGAGCGGATGATGCCACCGGGGCAGCGATGACGACGCCGGCACCGACCAGGGCGATACCGGTGGTCACGTAGGGACGAAGCGCTGAATTCATGGGTTGTACCTCAGATGTCGTTGAGTGAGAGTTGCATCACTGTAACGACGGGGTAGCACGCTCCGTCCAGCACAAAATGCCGCAAATACGCCTATTCCGCGCTACATAATGTCGCACAAGTCTACGGTGGTCCCCATGCCGTGGAATGCTCCGTCACCGCAGGTCTGCGAGCTGATCCGGCAGGGCGCCCAGGCGGTCATCAATGCGCCTGCTGAATGGCTCGATGAGCTGGATCGGGCCACGGTCGCCGCCAATCCGGCGCTGGCCGCCGATCCGACTTTGGCCGCAGCGATCAGCCGTACCAACCGCGCCAATCTCATCTACTGGGCCACCGCAAACATGCGTGACCCCGGCGCGCAAGTGCCCGCCAACCTCGGCCCGGAACCACTCGGGATCGCGCGTGATCTGGTACGCCGCGGACTGGACGCCGCCGAACTGGATGCATACCGCGTCGCGGAGGGCGAGGCCTGGCGGCGCTGGATGCAGATCGCGTTTGCCCTGACCTCCGATCCAGCCGAACTCTACGAGCTGCTCGATGTGTCGTCGCGGTCTATCAGCACCTTCATCGACGCCACACTGGCCGGCATCTCCGCTCAGATCGAACTGGAGCGCGACGAGCTGACCCGCGGCACCCACGCGGAACGCCGAGAAGTGGTCGCGTTGCTTCTCGATGGGGCGCCCATCAGAGTGCAGCGCGCTGAAGCCCGCCTCGGCTACCCGCTGCAACGGCGCCAAACCGCGGCGATCATCTGGACCGATAACACTGCGGGCGATCTGAGCCACCTCGATCGCACCGCCGAAGCGTTCGCCCAAGCAGCCGGGTCGCCGCGCCCCCTGAGCGTCCTGGCCACTGCAGCCAGCCGCTGGGTATGGGTAGCCGGTGGCGCCGATCTGGATACCGGTCGGCTGCGTGCGGCCATCGACGCGACCCCGGATGTTCGGATGACGATCGGACCTACCCACGACGGCATCGACGGGTTTCGCCGCAGCCACTTCGCCGCACTGACCGCCCAGCGGATGCTGACCCGGCTCAACTCACCTCAGCGACTGGCGTTCTACACCGACGTTCAGCTGACCGCGTTGATCACCCACGACCCCCAAGCCGCCGACGAATTCATCAACGAGGTACTGGGCGACTTCCGGTCGGCAAGCGCCCAAATGCATACCGCTGTGCTGACGTTCATCCACGAGCAGTGCAACGCCTCGCGCACGGCCGCGCGGCTGTACACCCACCGCAGCACGCTGTTACGGCGGCTGGACCAGGCTGACCGGATGCTGCCGAAACCCCTGGCCGACAACATCGTTCAAGTGGCGGTCGCACTCGATGCGCTCCGCTGGCGCGAAGCCAACGCCACCAGCTGAACGCAGCCCGGAGACCTCAGCCGATGTAGACGTCGCCGTCGCCGAGCCGAGCCGCCGGGTTGAGCAGCATCGCCGACTCCTGGCGCTTCTCCGACGTATCGTGGTCGAACCGCCGGTCGGCGGGCCGCTCGTACATCGGCTTGCCGCCGGCGATAGCCGAGGCGAGCCGACGCTGACCGGCCAGCACGCGCCCGGAGGCCTGCGCCAGGTACGCCTCGCGCTGAGCCGGGTCGAGCGCGGCCAGGAACGCCTGCGGGTGGACCAACGCGACCAGACCGGACACGTGGCCGAATCCGAGGCTGGTGACCAGACCGGCCTTGAGCGGGAACTTCTCCCCCAGCTCCAGCGTCTCGCGCACCCACACCAGGTGCCCGGCACCAGCCAGCTCGTCGTCGACGCAGTCCAGGCTGCGGTTCGGCGGGATGACCCCGTCGCGCAGCACCTGGCACAGCCCCATCAGCTGGAAGACCGCCGCGCCGCCCTTGGCGTGCCCGGTGAGGCTCTTCTGGCTGATCACGAACAGCGGCGCGCCGTCCGAGCGGCCCAGCGAGTCGGCCAGCCGCTCATGCAGCTCGGTCTCGTTGGGGTCGTTGGCCAGCGTCGAGGTGTCATGCTTGGAGATCACCGCGATGTCGTCGGCACCCACCCCCAGCTTGGCCAGCGAACGGGCCAGCATCGAGTCGCTGCCACCCCGGCCGGCGCCGAGCGCACCCAGGCCCGGGGCCGGGATGGAGGTGTGCACGCCGTCGGCGAAGCTCTGCGCGTAGCCCACCACCGCCAGCACCGGCAGACCCATCTTGGCCGCCAGGTCGCCGCGGGCCAGCAGGATGGTGCCACCGCCCTGGGCCTCGACAAAGCCCAGCCGGCGCCGGTCGTTGGCGCGGGAGAACTTCGAGTCGCTGATGCCCTTGGCCCGCATCATCTCGGTGTCGGCGGTGGCCGCCATGTCACCGAAGCCGATGATGGCCTCCAGCGTCAGGTCGTCGTAGCCGCCGGCGACCACCAGCTCGGCCTTGCCCAGCCGGATCTTGTCGACGCCCTCTTCGACCGAGACCGCTGCGGTGGCGCAGGCCGCCACCGGGTGGATCATCGAGCCGTAGGACCCGACGTAGCTCTGAACCACGTGCGCGGCAACGACGTTCGGCAGAACCTCTTGCAGGATGTCGTTCGGCTTGGCCTTCCCGAGCAGGTTGCCGTGGTACATGGTCTGCATGGAGGTCATGCCGCCCATGCCGGTGCCCTGGGTGCTGGCCACCAGCGACGGGTGCACCCAGCGCATCAACTCGGTCGGGGTGAAGCCCGCCGACAGGAATGCGTCCACGGTCGCCACAATGTTCCACAGCGCCACCCGGTCGATCGAGGTGGCCATGTCGGCGCTGATGCCCCACACCGTCGGGTCGAATCCGGTCGGGATCTGAGCCCCCACGGTGCGTGACAGCTTGTTCTTGCGCGGCACCCGGATCTCGGTGCCCGCCTTGCGGATCACCTGCCAGTCCGATGAGTCCGGCACCGGGCGCACCACGGTGTGCTCGGGGTCGAACTCGACGAACGCCCGCGCGTCGGCCTCGCTGGAGACCACGAACGAGAAGTCCTTGTCCAGGAACACACTGACCAGCAGCGGCGAGGCGTGGTCGGGATCGATCGCGCCGTCGTCCACGAACTCGCGGACGCCGACCCGCTCCACCACGGTGTCGTGGTAACGCTCGACCAGTTCGGCCTCATCGATCAGCTCGCCGGTCGCGGTGTCGTACCAACCGGGGACCGGGTCGTCCTCCCACTTGACCAGACCGGTAGTCCAGGCCAGCTCCAGCACACCGGCGGCCGACAGCTCGCCGGAGACCTCCATCTCGAAGCGGGTGCGCGACGAGCCCAGCGGCCCCAGTTCGGCGCCGCCGACGATGACCACCAGGTCGGCCGGGTCGACGTCGAGGTCTTCCCAGACCGGCGGGGGCGCCGGGGTGTAGCCGCGTGGCGGGTTCGGTAGTGCCGGAATGGTTCCCTCGGTCACTTCGTCGTCGACGGACGCCTCCGCGGTCATCTCCTCGCGGGCCTTCGCGGCCAGCTCGGCCATGTCCAGGTTCGCCTCGGCCAGTCCGCCGGTCAGGTCGGCCTCGATCGGCGAGTTGGCCGCGGCCACCTTGGACTCGACGTCGCACAGACCCAGCAGCATCGCCGCCATCTGCTCGCTCGAGTAGGTGGTGACGCCGGCTTCCTCGACCGCGTCCACGATCACGTCGTTGTGGCCCATCAGCCCGGTGCCGCGGGTCCAGCCGATCAGGGCGTGCGCCAGGCTGACGCGAGACGCCCAGGACGACTCGGCCTTCCAGCGCGACACCAGCGCGTCCAGCGACGCCTTGGCCTCGCCGTAGGCGCCGTCACCGCCGAACATCCCGCGGTTGGGCGAGCCGGGCAGCACCACATGCAGCCGGGAGGCGATGTCGCGCTCGGCACCGATCTTCGACAGACCGGCGATCAGGCGCTGCACCGCCCACAGCAGGACCTTCATCTCCATCTCGGCACGCGCACCGACTTCCGAGAGGTCCCCGGTCACCCGCGGTGCCGCGAACGGGAACAGCAGCGTCGGGGTCTGCGCATCCTTGAGGTGAAT
The DNA here is from genome assembly GCF_020181635.2 of Mycobacterium zoologicum. Taxonomy (NCBI): domain Bacteria; kingdom Bacillati; phylum Actinomycetota; class Actinomycetes; order Mycobacteriales; family Mycobacteriaceae; genus Mycobacterium; species Mycobacterium zoologicum. Next base: position 14,740 of record NZ_JAYJJS010000040.1, read on the forward strand.
CGACTGCGGCCCAAGGTTTTCGGACTGCTCGGTGCCCACCCACTCGACAAGTGCGTCGATGTCGGCGTAGGAGGCCATGTTGGCCGGCACCACCCACAGCGCCGCGCTGTAGCGGGCGTGCTCGCGGTACAGGTTGCGGTAGAACGCCAAGCGGTCGTCATCGAGCCGCGACGTGGTCGCGATGACGGTCGCGCCGCCCTCGAGCAGCTGACCGATCACCGAGGCGGCGATCGAGCCCTTCGAGGCGCCGGTCACCACCGCCACCTCGCTGCTGTAGTGGCCGCGACCGGGGTTCTCCGCACCGGCGGCGATCCGGGCGTACAACGAGCCGTGAATCTGCCGGCCGGAGGCCAGCGACCGGGCCTGCCACCAGGAAGCCTGGGTGGCCACCACGTGGCCGGCGCCCTCGAAGCGCTCCGCCAGCCGGGGCCAGTCGGCGTCGATGTCGCGCTCGTCGGTCAGCCAGAGCTTGACCAGGTCTTCGCGGGCACTGGCCCAGCGGTCGTCGAACAGCACCGCCTTGCGCCCGTCGAACGCCGGCGCCACCAGACGCGGCCAGTCCGAACCGAGTTCGGCACTGACCAGGTCGATCAGCTCGGCGTCGGTGGCCCCCGCGGGGACCGCGGCCATATCGTCGCTGAACCCGAGCTGACCCAGCACCAGCCGGGCCGCCGAGGCGAGCACGCCGTCACGGCCGGTGATCTGCGCGGTGAACTCTCCGAGCGCGGCGGCGTCCACCGTCGCGCCGCCGCCACCACCGGCGGACGGCAGGCTGACCGCGACACCGCGGCGCGCGGCGACCGCGGCGACGGCGGCATCGATAGCCTTGTCGACGGCGCCGCCGTCGGCCAGCGCGCCCTCATGCAGACCGCCCAGGGCTCCGCCGCGCACGCTGGTGCCCTCACGGGTGCCCAGCGCCACCTCGACGGTGACGTGCTTGGCCCAGCCGTCGCCGAGCTCCCAGGTCTTCTTGACCCGTTCGGCGATGGCGCCGGGGCGCTTGCCGGACGGCCCGAGGACCGTGCGGAGCTGGTCGTTGATCGCATCGGTCAGCACCGGGCCGTAAGGCTTATAGGTGCGCGCCAGCTTGGTCACCTGCGACTTCAGCCCGGACAGGTCTGCTTCGGCAGCGCCGTCGATGGCACCGAGGTTCAGCTCCGACCCCAGGTCCACCAGCAGCTGGTTGCGTCGCGAGGACGCGCCGTCGGTGATGGACTCGATGGAGTCCAGAGCCTCGATCTGGTCGATACGCATCTTGGCGCTCAGCGCGATCAACGCCAGCGTGGCGTCGGCGGCGTCGAACCCGATGTCGTCGGGGCGCGGGCCACCACTCGGCCCGGAAGGCGCAGCCGGTGCGGCGGGCGCTGAGGCCGCTTCCGCGGGAGCGCCGTCCGCCGATGCCTCGGCCGGGGCTTCCTCTTCTTCGGGCTCCGGCTCGGGGTCGGTGTCGGTGGCGAACAGCACCGCGGCGTCGCGCTCGCAGTTGAGCACTTCCACTGTGCTGTGGGCGTATTCGGGCAACTTGAGCGTGTTGGTGGCCAGCCCGGCGACCGTCGGGGCGGTCTTCACCCCGATCTCGACGAACCGCTCCACGCCCAAGCCGCCGGCGGCCTCCTCGATGAACAGCAGATCCTGGGTCTCGATCCAGCGCACCGGACTGGCGAACTGCCAGGCCAGCAGTTCGATGACGATCTTGCGGCACAAGTCGGCCGGCTTCTCGTTGCGCCAGGTGTCGTAGTCGGCCAGCACCTCGTCAAGCGGTTCGGCCGGCACCAGGTCACGGATCTCCTGGATGAACTCACGATCCAGGGTGAACGGTTTGGGCACCAGGTTGGGGATGTAGCGGCCGATGATCAGGTCGGGGTCCTGGCCACGCGGCATCACCCGCTCCAGCGAGCGGCGGAAGTCGTCGACGCCGATACGCAGCACCTCGGAGTGGAACGGCACGTCGATGCCGGGCACCAGGATGAACGACCGCTTGCCGCCGCTGATCTCGCGGCGCCGCTCGACCTCGGCCTCCAGCGCCTCCAGACCGGCGACGGTGCCGGCGATCGCGTACTGCGAACCGCGCAGGTTGAAGTTCACGATCTGCAGGAATTCGCCGGTGCGCTCGGCGATCTCGGCGACGAACGCGGTGACGTCGGCGTCGTCGAGGTCGATCTGCGACGGCCGGATCGCGGCCAGCCGGTAGTTGGACCGGCCCATCGCGTCGCGCGGCACGATGTCGTGCATCTTCGAGCCGCGGTGGAACACCACCTCCAGCAGCGCTTCCAGTTCGTAGACCCCGCTGACGCAGGCCAACGCGGTGTACTCACCCACCGAGTGACCGCAGGCGATCGCACCTTCGACGAAGGCGCCCTGCTCACGCATCTCGGCAACCTGTGCCGCGGCCACCGTGGCCATCGCCACCTGGGTGAACTGCGTCAGGTACAGCACACCCTCGGGGTGCTGGTAGTGCACCCCGGAGGCGATCAGGGACGTCGGGTTGTCGCGAACCACGTGCAGCACCGAGAAGCCCAGGGTGTCGCGGGTGAACTTGTCCGCGTCATCCCAGACCTTGCGGGCGGCCTTGGAACGGGCCCGGACCTCCATGCCCATGCCCTTGTGCTGAATGCCCTGCCCCGGGAACGCGTACACGGTCTTCGGCGCGGTCAGCCGTGCCGTCGCCGACATCACCAGATCCGAGCCGATGCGTGCCTGCACCTCCAGAACCTCTGCGCCCAAGTCGATTCCGACCCGGTCCACCCGGAAGTCGACGTCGTCGCCAGGCTTGACCATGCCCAGGAAACGCGCCGTCCACCCGATCATCCGGGCCGGCGGGCGGGCCCGGCCATCGGTGGCGGTCACCACGTGCTGGGCCGCGGCCGAGAGCCACATGCCGTGCACGATTGGGCCCGCCAGGCCGGCCAGCAGCGCGGCGGCCCGGTCGGTGTGAATGGGGTTGTGGTCACCGGAGACCACCGCGAACGGCCGCATGTCGACCGGCGCGGTCAGCGTCACGTCACGGCGACGACGACGGGGGGTGTCGGTGGCGTTGTCGGAGACCGCTCCACCGGCCCGCACCGGGTCGGTCAGCTCGGCGGCACCGGTGCGGCCGCGGATCGCGAACCGCTCCTCGAGGGTGGCCAGCACCGTTCCGTCGGCTGCGGTAACCGTCACCGAGACCGGGACGACACGACCCACCTCGGTGTCGGTGGCCGCCGAAGCCGTTGCCACGACGGTCAATTCGGCCGGCTCGGCAGGCAGTGCGGCAAGCAGGTGCGCCGCGTGGTCCAGGTGCACCAGCGAGAGCAGGCCCTCCACGACCGGGAATCCGGTGTCGGTGACCGCGGAGCCGATGGCGGCGAACACCGCGGGCCAGCAGCGGCCCACCAAGGCGTCGGGCACCGTCGACAGGCCGGGAGCCAGTGGCGCACCGAAGGTGGCGGTCACCCCGGCGTGGTCGGCGACCTGCTCGGGGTTCCAGCCCACCGTCACGGTGGCGGTGCCGTCGACGACCGGCGGCAGTGCGCCGGGACCGTCGACGCCCGCGGCGATCGCCAGCACCGAGCGCATGGCGGTGGCCGCGTCCTCGGTGGAGACCTGCGGGGTCGCGCCGTCGGCGGCCGACGGCGGAACGGTGAAGCGGATGTCGATCCAGACGCCGGACAGCGGCACGCTGAGCACGACATTCGACTCCGACTCGACCTCCAGGCGCGCCCCGGTCGACGGGTGGGTGGCGGTGCGGTTCTCGTGCACCTGCCACTCGTCGGAGGCAGCGATCCGGTGCACCGGGTTGGTGGCGGTGCGGCCGGCCCACAGCACGTCGGGGGCATCCAGCAGCACGGCCAGCGGACCGGTCACATCGGTGCGGCCCCGGCGGCGCGCGCTGACCGGTCGGGGCTCGCCGCCGGCGGCGAGCACCTGGTCGATCGCGGCCTGCTCGAAGCGGTCCAGCAGCTCACCGACCGGCTCGTCGACCCTGGTGATACCGGCGACCGCGGTGATGCCGGGAATGATGCAGACCTGCTCGGCGGTGTAGCGGGCATCGTGGGCCTGCCACAGCGAGTCGCTGCGCCACCAGCGGCGGACGTCCTTGTCGATCACCGGCACGAAGTTGACCGGCTTGCCCGGCGTCTTGCACAGCTGGGTGAAGAACGGCGCGTCTGCCGGGTGCAGGACGACGGTCTCGGCCTCCGGGTAGGCGGCCAGCAGCGCGGCGATGGCCTGGTCCGGGCGCTCCAGGATCGACGCGTGCGCGTCGGCGAACAGCGTCTCGATCGGGCCGGACTCGATCTCGTTGAGCCGGGCTTCGGCGCGCTGCAGCATCTGCCCGAACCGCTCGCGCCAGGTGTCGGCCAGCCAGGGGCTGTCCGGCGACGCGGTGTCGGCGGTGGAGTTCCCCTCACCGATCGTCAGCTCGACGTAGCGGCGCAGCCACTGCGCGTAGGTCATCTCGGTGACATCGCCGAAGTAGGGCTTGGCGGTGTCGGCCAGCGCCGCGATGATCTCGTCACGGCGGGCCGCGACCGCCTCACCGTCGCCGGCGACCTCGTCGAGCAGCCGTCCGCACCGCGAGGCGACGTTGTCGATCTCGTGGATGTCGGCGCCGAGCTGGCTGCGCGAAGAGGCCATGCCGCCCTGGGCTTTTCCGGCGCCGATCCAGTGGTCGGTGCCCTTGGTGTCGACCAGCATCTGCTTCACCGCCGGCGAAGTGGTGGCTTCCAGCGCGGCCATCGCCGCGGTGCCGACCAGGATGCCGTCCACCGGCATCGACGGGAAACCGTACTGCTGCGACCACCGCCCGGACAGGTACTCCGCAGCCTGCTCCGGGGTGCCGATTCCGCCGCCGACGCAGACGGTGATGTTGGGCTGCGAGCGCAGCTCGGAGTAGGTCGCCAGCAGCAGGTCGTCGAGGTCCTCCCAGGAGTGGTGGCCACCGGCGCGGCCACCTTCGACGTGCACGATCACCGGCGTGGTGGGCACCTCGGCGGCGATGCGGATCACCGACCGGATCTGCTCGACGGTGCCGGGCTTGAACACCACGTTGCTGATACCCGCCTCATTGAGCTCGGCGATCAGCTCGACGGCCTCCTCCAGCTCGGGGATGCCGGCACTGATCACCAGACCGTCGAACGGTGCACCGGACGCACGGGCCTTCTGCACCAAGCGTTTTCCGCCGACCTGCAGCTTCCACAGGTACGGGTCCAGGAACAGCGAGTTGAACTGGACCGTGCGGCCCGGCTCGAGAAGGGTGGTCAGCTCGGCGATGCGGGCATCGAAGATCTCTTCGGTGACCTGCCCACCGCCGGCCAGCTCTGACCAGTGTCCGGCGTTGGCGGCCGCGGCGACGATCTTGGCGTCGACGGTCGTCGGCGTCATCCCCGCCAGCAGGATCGGCGACCGGCCGGTCAACCGGGTGAACTTGGTGTCGAGCTTGATCCGGCCGTCGGGCAGCCGCACCGTCGAGGGCGCATAGCTGCTCCAGGGCCGGGCCACCTCCGGCACGGCGCCGATGGTGAACAGGTTGCGCTGGCCGCCGCGGGTGGCCACCGGCACGATCCCGATGCCCAGGCCGCGGATCACCGGTGCGGTCAGCCGGGTCAGGATGTCGCCGGGTCCCAGGTCCAGAATCCAGCGGGCACCCGCCTCGTGCAGTTCGGTGATCTCGTCGACCCAGTCGACCTGGCCGACCAGGATCGACTCGGCCGTCGCACGGGCCAGCGCGATGCCATCGGCGTCGAAGCCTGCCCGGGTGGCCCAGTCCACCACGATCTCGATGCCGTCGGCCAGCCGCGGCGAGTGGAATCCGACCTCAACCTGGACCGGCTCGAAGACCGGCGCGAACACCGCGCCGCCGCGCAGCTTGTTCTTGCGCTCGGCGGCCTCCTTCTCGGCGATCTGCTCGCAGTACAACTCGAAGCGCGACAGCTGCTCGGGGGTGCCGGTGATGACGACGGAACGCCGGCCGTTGCGGATGGACAGCACCGGCGGCAACACGGTCCGCACGTCCTGGGCGAACTCTTCCAGCAGTTCGTGGATGCGCTCGGGGTCGGCGTTGCCCACCGACACCATCGGCGAGCGGTCACCGAGGACCACGATGCCGCGACGACGCGCCACCAGGGTTCCGACGGCACCCACCAGCTGGGCGATCGCCAGCAGTTGCACGTCGGTGGCGCCGCCGGCCTTCACCGACTCGACGGCCAGGATTCCCTGGGAGTGTCCGGCAAGCGCGACCGGTGGGGTGGCCGACAGGTCCAGGCCCTGACGGGCCAGGGCCCGCACCGCGGCCATCTGGGTGAGCAGCACGCCCGGCACCGAGACCGCCGCCGAGGTCAACTGCTTGGCCGACGGAATCGCGTCCTCGGCGGCCAGCGCACGCACCCACTGCAGCGGCTCGAAGCCAATGGGCCGCACCACCACGAGTTCCTGGGCGACCGGCTGCAGCAGCAGGTCGGCTTCACCGGCCAGGGTGGCCAATTCGGTCTCGATCCCGGCCGAGGACACCAACTCCTCCAGCGACTCCAACCAGGCGCTGCCCTGACCGCCGAAGGCGACCGCGAACGGCTCACCGGCCGTCAGACGATCCACCAGTGCAGACGCGGCGTTTGCGAACGGCGCGGGATACGCACCTTCGGAAGCCACCCGATCGTGTTCGTGGATCGTCACGTTATGCATCTCCCCTGGTCTGGTACATCGCATCTGCGTCCTGGCCGATTCAGGCCTATACGGCTGTGGGCAGCGGGATCTCGCACCGTCGCTGCCTCGCTACAGCCGTAAGAGTGTCATAAGAACCTGTGCCGTTTCTGCAGCTAATTGGTTACTGGTGAGTTCTACGCTCGGGTAACCCAGCCCCGAATATCACCCGCTCCGACGACGGCCGCGAACGTCCGGTACAAACGTCCTGTTGGAGTGGGGTTACGGTTGAGTAGCCACAACGGCGCTGATCAAGGCTCCATTGTTATTGAATCGTTATAAACCGTCGGGCTGGGCCAACATGGCCGGTAGACAGCTGCGGCCCCGGTGTACAAGCGAGGCGGTGACGCCGGTCACCCGTCACACCCACTGACCGAATGCCGGCGTGAGTATCTCGTTGACGTCCACCCCGATGTCGCCGACCTTGCGCCGGTCGATCTCGACCTGGTGCAGGTTGGCCGCCGGGTGCGCGACACCGCCGGGTGAGCCGAAGTTGTGCTGCCAGAACAACGAACCCAGACCGTCCTGCAACGCCCACTCGATGGTCTTGGAGTTGGCGTACACACCGGTGCGGTCATGCCCGATCACCGACTCCCAGCCGCGCAGGTAGGGCGCCACCTGCTCCCGATACTGCTCGAACGTCGGGTTGTCATCGATCGAGGCGTAGATGGGCGCCTGATCCGGGCCGCCCGCCGCGTCGTGCAGTTGCCGGCCGCGCTTGCCGTGCTCGATCCCGGCGTCATGGCCGCCCAGCCAGTCTGCGGTGGCCTGCTTGCCGAACTGGTAGCAGGACACGATCTTCAGGCCGGCCTGATGCAGGTCGTGCGCCTCGGCCGCCTGCATCGGTTTGCCCAGCATCCATTCGGCCCCCGGTCGCCGGTCCGAGACGTACCGGATCGCTCCGGCCGCTCCGGCCGCCCGGATCTCGGCGCCCGACAGCACCCCGGCCGAGTAGTCCAGCAGGATGCCGAGCGGGTCCGCATCGGCGGCAGCAGCCAGCAGCGCCGACGCCGCGGCACCGAATCCGACCGCGGCCGGGGCCAGTTTGAGCACGTCACGCCGGGAAATCACCACGGTCACAGGATAGGGCAGCCCAGGACGGGTGATTTCGGCGCGGTTTTCTCCGCTCACCGGGCACTTTCGCGCCGAATTTGTGTGTAACCATTGCGAGGTCCGGCACCAGACAGACAAGGCGGGCCCAGATTGCGTCCCTGGATCGTGTGGGGCACCGGACTGCTGGCCTATGTGGTCGCGGTGCTGGACCGCACCACCTTCGGAGTGGCGGGCCTAGACGCCGCCGAGCGCTTTCACACCGGCCCGGGGGCCCTGTCGTCGTTCGTGCTCCTGCAGCTGGTCATTTACGCGGCCATGCAGATTCCGGCGGGCGTGCTGCTGGACCGCTTCGGCCCCAAGGCGATGATCGCCACCGGCGTCACGGTGTTGTCCGCCGCGCAGTTGACCCTGGCGCTGACCCACTCGCTGCCCATCGCGATCGGCTCCTACGGCGCGGTCGGATTCGGCGACGCGTTCATCTTCATCTCGGTCATCCGATTGCTGCCCAATTGGTTTGCCCCCGAACGCGTTCCGTTGCTGACCCAGCTGACAGGGATCTGCGGCCAGTTCGGCCAGCTGCTCTCGGCGGTGCCGTTCCTGGCGATTCTGCTGCGCGGCGGCTGGACGGCGGCATATCTGTCGACGGCGGCACTGGGCGTGCTGGCAGTAACCCTGATGCTTGCGCTGGGCCGCGACGCGCCCGAGGGCACACCGATCGCGTTGCAGTCACGCAGTTTTCGGACGGTGTTCGGTGACGTCAAGGCCGTCTGGTCAAGGCCCGGCACCAAGCTGGGTTTCTTCACCCATATGGGCACACCGTTTTCGGCCAATGTCTTCACGCTGATGTGGGGAGTGCCCTACCTCACCACCGCCCAAGGACTCTCCCGCGGTCTGGCCGGGGCGTCGCTGACGCTGTCGGTGGTGACGTTCGTGGTGGTCGGGCTGCTGGTCGGGACCCTGTCGGCTCGCCGTCCGCAGCACCGCGAGACGGTGGTGCTGACGATGATCGCGCTGACCGCCTTGGTCTGGACGGTGCTACTGGCGCTGCGTTCACCGGCGCCGCACTGGTTGCTTGCGGTGCTGATCGTGGTGATCTCGGCGGGCCAGCCGGTCTCGATCCTGGCCTTCGACTTCGCCCGCACCTTCAACCCGCCCGCCGCGCTGGGCACCGCGCAGGGCATGGTCAACACCGGTGGTTTCATCGCGACACTGCTGGTGATGCAAGCGATGGGGATCGTCATCGCGCTGGCCGGCGGTTATTCCTTCGCGGCCTTCCGGCTGGCCTGGACGGTGCAGTACGTCATCTGGGCGGTGGCCGCCGCCGGCGTCGTGATCACCTCACGCCGAGCCCGCGGCGGCCTCAGGGAAGCATCGTGTACGGGTCCGGCGACTGCGGACAGTAAGCGCTCCGCGCAGCTTCGATGACGGCATGCGCGTCACTGGGCGAGACCTGCAGATTCGCGATCACCGATACCGGAACCACCTTCGGGGCGACACCCAGCGACGAGCAGACCACGTGGGCCTCCTCCACCAAGATGGTGCCCAGCGACTCGCACTTGGCCGAGCCGCAGACTTGCTTGGCGGCATCGGGGTGCAGGCCCGACTGCTGCAGCTGATCGAAGAACACCTGATCTTCATCGGTGGGCTCGGCGCATGCGATAGGCATCAGCAGAACACCGGCAAGCAGGACGGCGAACGCGGCCGCGAGGGTTTTCCTGTTCATGGACCTGCCCCAATCCGCCCACTCCGATGAGGACGATGACGTCCATTCTGGCACCGGCCGGCCCGGCGAGCAGCGCGTTGTCGGTGTGAGTTTTTTTGGTGCGGGCGGGGGGACTCGAACCCCCACGCTCTTTCGAGCAATGGCACCTAAAGCCATCGTGTATGCCAGTTTCACCACGCCCGCAAAGGCCACTCAGTCTAACCAGCACGGCGAACACCGAACGTGTCCGGTGACGCGCAACGCCATGACCGTCGGGCACCGCAGCGCGGTACCTTCATACGGTGTCCACTACGCGACGTCGGAGACCCGCACTGGTTGTGCTGGTGATCGTCGCCGCCGGCGCCTGCCTGGCGTTGGGCTGGTGGCAGTGGACCCGGTTCCAAGAGGTCAACGGCAACTTCCAGAATCTGGGCTATGCGCTGCAGTGGCCGCTGTTCGCCTGGTTCTGCGTGTACGCCTACCGCAAGTTCGTGCGTTACGAAGAAGAGCCTCCCGAGCTGCACCCCGCCGACGCGGTGACCGAGATACCCGACGGACTGTTGCCGCAGCGGCCAGCGGCCGCCGCATCCACCGATGACCCCGCGATGCGGGAATACAACGCCTATCTGGCCGAGCTCACCGAGAACGACCGACAGAACAGGAATACCGCATGACCGAGACACCCGCCCGGGCCACCGCCGACAAGGTCCGCGGCGCGCTGCTGCCCTACCGGGTGATGGCGTGGACAACCGGGATCTGGCTGATCGCGCTGTGCTACGAGATCGTGGTGCGCTACGTGGTCAAGGTGGACAACCCGCCGACCTGGATCGGCGTGGTGCACGGCTGGGTGTACTTCGCCTACCTGCTGGCCACCTTCAACCTGGCGGTCAAGGTCCGCTGGCCACTCGGCAAGACCATCGGGGTGCTGCTGGCCGGGACCATTCCGCTGCTGGGCATCATCGTCGAGCACTTCCAGACCCGAAAGATCAAGGCCCAGTTCGGTATCTGATCGGTACCCGCCGCCGAACGTGAAGCCAAGTTCACGGTCGGCGTCCAGCGTGAACCCACTTTCACGTTCGGCGTGGCGGGCGTAGCGGGCGTGGCGAGGTTTTCACTCCGGAGGCGGGTTCAGCCATCGCCCCACCCCGGCGTGGTTGGAGCATGCACCGCTGCGGTGCCTACTGAACGAGTAGGTGCCGTCGCGGCAGATCGCACTGGCTCCCGCCGGCGGTGAGACCGGCACCGCCGAGGCCACCGGCGGTGGCACTAACGTCGGCGGCGGTGCCGACATCAGCGGCGCGGGCGGCAAGGGAGCCGACTCGCTCGGCGGGGCCGACGCACTCACCGTGACCGTGATCGGCGCCGGGCGCACCGTCGTAGTCGGAGCCGCGGGCACGACGCCATCCGGATCGCCGTCTGTGCCGACCAGGCCCAGGGCACCGGCCGCCCCTGCCAGCACGGCCGCGCCGCCGGCCACCCACGGCCAGCGGCGCCGCCGGGCCCCGGCGGGGACCACCTCCGAGACCGTCGCTCCGGCAAGCGCCTCGGCGAAGTCGGCACAGCTGTCGAACCGGCCGGCGGGATCTTTGGCCAGCGCGCGTAGCACGACCGCGTCGAGGTGGGCCAGTTCCGGCCGCCGGTCGCTCAACCGCGGTGGCGGGGCACTCAGGTGCCGGCTGATGACCGCCACCGGATTGTCGTCCCGGAACGGCGGCACGCCGGTGAGCAGATGGAATGCGGTGGCCGCCAGCGCGTACTGATCGGCCCGGCCGTCCAGCGTCTCGCCCATCAGCTGTTCGGGGGCGGCGTACGACAGGGTGCCGACGGTGAAATTGGTGGCGGTCAGCCCGGTGACCTCGCCCAGCTGGCGCGCAATCCCGAAGTCCGCCAACAGGATCCGTCGAGGGGCATCGTCCGGCTCAGCCACCATGATGTTGGCGGGCTTGACGTCGCGGTGCAAGAGCCCGTGGTGATGGGCGTGGTCGAGCGCACCGGCGATGGCGGTGATGATCGCCAGCGCGTCGGCCTCCGGCATTCCGTTCGGGAACCGGTTGGCGATCAGCGCAGCCGCATCGGTCCCGTCGACGTAGTCCATGGCGATCCAGAGCCGCCCGTCGAACTCACCACGGTCGTGCACACCAACGATGTCGGGGTGGAAAAGACCCGCCGCAACGTCGGCTTCCAGCTGGAAGCGTTGCCGGAATTCGTCGTCGGCGGTCAATGCACCGGAGAGCACCTTGAGCGCGTCGTGGCGCGGCAACCGGGGATGTCGCGCCAGGTAGACCTCGCCCATGGCTCCCGAGCCCAGCAGGCGCTCGATCCGGTAACCGGCGAAAACCGCGCCCGCCTCCAGCGTCACGGCTCAGACCGCGAGCCGCAGCAGGGCGGGCACCAGCAGCGCCAGCGCCCGCCCGCGGTGCGATGCGGCGTCTTTCTCCGCCGGGCTCAGCTGCGCAGCGGTGCGGTCGGCACCCTCCGGCACGAAGACCGGGTCGTAGCCGAACCCGCCGTCGCCGCGCGGTGCCCGGGCGATGCTGCCCGGCCACTCGCCGCGCACCACCACTTCCTGGTCGACTCCCGAGCCCCACACCAGCGCGCAGGCCGAGACGAACGCCGCGCCGCGCCGCTCGTCGGGGACGTCACCCAACTGGGCCAGCAACAGTGCGGTGTTGGCGGCGTCGTCGCCGTGCGCACCCGACCAGCGCGCCGACAACACGCCGGGCATCCCGTTCAAGGCGGCCACGGTCAGGCCGGAATCATCTGCCACACAAGGCAATCCGGTGGCAACAAACCCGTCGCGGGCTTTGGCGAGCGCGTTGGCCTCGAACGTCGCCCCGGTCTCGGGGGCTTCGGGGTAGGCCGGCACCTCGTCCAGCGCGACCAAGTGCACACCCGCCACTCCGGCGTGCTCGAGCACCCGGCTGAGTTCGGCCAGCTTCTTGCGGTTGCGGCTGGCCACCAAGACCTCAGTCAGAGCCGAATGCCTTCTTCTTGGCCGGCCCGTCCGGCAGCACCCCCGGATACGGCAGCGCCAGCGCCTCGCGCTGCACCACGAACAGCTGCTCGCAGGCGCCCAGCGCCGCATCGAGCATCTTGTCCAGCGTCGAGCGCGGAAACGTCGCCCCCTCGCCGGTGCCCTGGATCTCCACCAGCGTGCCGGTGTCGGTGGCGACGACGTTCATGTCGACCTCGGCGCGGGAGTCCTCCTCGTAGGGCAGATCGACCCGGACCCGGCCGTCGACCACGCCGACGCTCACCGCCGAGATCGCACACGAGATCGGACGGGGGTCCGACAGCTTGCCGGCCGCCGACAGGTAGGTCACCGCGTCGGACAGCGCCACATAGGCGCCGGTGATCGCCGCAGTACGGGTGCCGCCGTCGGCCTGCAGCACATCGCAGTCGATCGCGATGGTGTTCTCCCCCAGCGCCGCCAGGTCGATGCAGGCCCGCAGTGAACGACCGACCAACCGGCTGATCTCCTGGGTGCGCCCGCCGACCTTGCCGCGGACCGACTCACGGTCCGAGCGGGTGTGGGTGGCCGCGGGCAGCATGGCGTACTCGGCGGTCAGCCAGCCCCGCCCGGAGCCCTTGCGCCAGCGCGGGACACCCTCGGTGACGCTGGCCGTGCACATGACCCGGGTGTTGCCGAATTCGACCAGCACCGATCCGGCGGGGTTCGCGGTGAATCCGCGGGTGATGACCACCGGGCGCAGCTCGTCGTCTTCGCGACCGTCTTCTCGTTTGGACACGCGACCAACCCTAGTGGAGCAGTGTTTCAGCTCCGCCGGATGTCGAACTTCTCGTCGCACGTCACCGCGTGCACCGGCCCGGAGAACTCCGCCTTGGCCTCGCGGATCACCTCTTCGCGCGACGTCCACGGCGGAATGTGGGTAAGCAGCAACTGTCCGACACCCGCTGCGGCGGCGATACGGCCCGCGTCAGTGCCGGACAGGTGCAGGTTCGGCGGGTTGTTGGGCTCGTGGGTCCACGACGCCTCGGACAAGAACACGTCGGCGTCCCGGGCCAGCTCGATCACGCTCTCGCAGTAACCGGTGTCCCCGCTGTAGACCAGCGTCACACCGGAGGCATCGCTGATCCGCATCCCGAAGGACTCGGTCGGGTGACACACCAGCCTGGGCTGCACACTCAACTCACCGAACTGGACCGGCTCACCGTCTACCCAGACGTGGACATCGAAGATGTCGGTGATGTCGTCGATCTCGCCACCGTAGGGCGATGACGCGGCACCCATCCGCGACCAGGTGTCACTGGGCCCGTAGATCGCGCCCTTGTCGAACGGACGGGTGGCCACCGACGGGTGGTAGCGACGCCAGACGAACAGCCCGGGCAGGTCCAGGCAGTGATCGGCATGCAGGTGCGACAGCAGCACGCTCACCGACCCCGGATCGGCGTGCCGTTGCAGCGCACCCAGCACCCCGCCGCCGAAGTCGATAACCAGAGGAGGGGTGCCCGGAGCCTCCAGCAGGTAGCCGGAGGCCGGCGAATCCGGTCCCACCACACTGCCGGAGCAGCCGAGCACGGTCAGTCGCACGTTCCCTACTGTGCCATGTTCGCCGCGACCATGACCAAGACACGACCGCTTTGCTGACTATTCGTCGTCGAAATCACCGTGTGGAGGCGTGATGACGTACCGCACCGACCCCGGTGATGGCCGGGCCGAGGAAGCGGGTGGCCAACTCGGCGAACGCCTCGGGGTCGCCGGTGGCCTCGAATACCCGGGTCGCCGGCGTGCCCTCATGCGGGGCCAGCAGGTCACGCTCGGTCAGCACTCGCAGCAGATCCTTGGCGGTCTCCTCCGCGCTGGACACCAGCGTCACCTCGTCGCCCATCGCCAGCTGGATCAGCCCCGACAGCAGCGGATAGTGCGTGCAGCCCAGCACCAGGGTGTCGACGCCGGCACTCTGCAGCGGCTCCAGGTAGCCCTCGGCCAAGCCCAGCACCTGGCGGCCGCTGGTGATGCCGCGCTCGACGAAGTCGACGAATCGCGGACAGGCCACCGCGGTGATCTCGGTGTCGCGGGCGGCGGCGAAGGCGTCCTGGTAGGCGTGGCTGGCGATGGTCGCGCTCGTCCCGATCACCCCGATCCGGCCGTTGCGGGTGGTGGCCACCGCGCGCCGCACCGCCGGCAGGATCACCTCGACGACCGGCACGTCGTAGCGTTCCCGTGCGTCGCGCAGGCACGCCGCCGAGGCGGTGTTGCAGGCGATCACCAGCGCCTTGACGCCACGTCCCACCAGGTCATCGCCGATGGCCAGCGCGTGGGCGCGGACCTCGGGGATGCTCAACGGGCCGTACGGCCCGTTACCGGTGTCGCCGACGTAGACGATGTCCTCGTCGGGCAGCTGGTCGATGATCGACCGCGCGACCGTCAGCCCGCCGACCCCGGAGTCGAAGATCCCGATGGGGCTCATGCCCTCACCGCCCGTCGCTGTTGTCGGGCCCGGCGTTCGGGGCCCGACAACAGGTAGGCGGCCAGCACGCCGGCCAGCGCGCCGCACAGGTGGCCCTGCCAGGACACCCCGCCGCAGACGTTCAACACCGGCATCGCCCCCCACAGAATCCCGCCATAGACAATCAGCACGCCCACGCCGACCAGGATCTGCCAGATGCTGCGGGTGAACAGCCCGAACACCATCAGGAATGTCAGCCAGCCGAAGATCAGCCCGGAGGCGCCGATGTGGTCGGTCGGCCGGCACGACGAACCGACGTCGCCGATCAGCCAGGTCCCCAGCCCGCCGACGATCCACACGATCGCCGTCGCCCACAGGAATCGCGACAGGCCCGCCCAGGCCAGCAGGAACCCGAGCACCAGCGCGGGGCCGGTGTTGGCCAGCAGGTGACCCCAGTTCGCATGCAGCAGCGGGGCGAACAGCACCCCCCACAGGCCGTCGGCCTCCAGCGGACGGATGCCGTTACGGTCCAGCCGGTGACCGGACACCTGATCGAGCGCTTCCACGACGTAGAGCAGCGCGACGAACCCGAGGACCGTCACCCCGCCGGTCTGCCAGGCCGGGCGGGCGTCGCGTTGCGGTGGCGGCGTCAGCACATCAGGACCTTCCGCCGGCACGGTCGGCGAACGCACCGGGCAGCGTGCCCCGGTAGGTCGGTATTGCGGCCACCGAGTCGGCGGCCAGCACGCCCACCAGCACCGCACGGGCCATGCAGTCCGCCGCGGCGGCGCCCACCAGCGTCACCAAGCCGGTCTCCGGGGACATCGCGTCGGGTGTTCCCGCTATCGGGGGGACCTCGACGGCTCCGGTAGCCAGCGCGAACACCGTGTCGCCGTCCACCGGGGTGTGGGCGGGCCGGATGGTGCGGGCCAGCCCGTCCTGGGCGGCGATCGCCACCCGTCGGCACCCGGCGGGGCTCAGGGCCGCATCGGTGGCCACCACGGCGATGGTGGTGTTGAGACCCGCGGATTTGGGTGCGAGCCCGCCGAGTATCGACAGTTGCTCCGACGGCGGTGCCGTCAGCCCGAACTCTTCGATGAGCTGCGCCGACCACGGCAGCCCGGTGGTGTCATCGATGACCTCGCCGGTGGGGTTGACCACCACCAGTGCCCCCACAGTGACGGTCTGGTCCTCCAGGTCCAGCGTCACCGACGCGGTGCCCACCCCGCCTTTGAGCATTCCGGCGCGGGCTCCCGTTCCGGCGCCGACGCTGCCGACCCGCGGGCTCTCGCCGTCGGGGCCGGCCGCCGCCTGGGCCGCGGCGTAGCCGAACTCGGCGGTGGGCCGTCGATCCCAGCCGCCGACCGGCAGGTCGAAGATGACCGCGGCCGGCACGATCGGCACCACCCCGCCGTCCAGCGCCACCCCGCGGCCCTGCTCCTCCAGCCAGGCCATCACCCCATCGGCGGCCGCCAGGCCGTAGGCGCTGCCACCGGAGAGCACCACGGCGTCCACCCAGCGCACGCTGTTGGCCGGATCCAGCAGGTCGGTCTCGCGGGTCCCCGGCGCCCCACCGCGGCCGTCGACGGCCCCGACGGTTCCGGGGGGCGTCAGCACCACGGTGGTCCCGGTCGCCCAGCCCGAACCGAGGCTGGCGTCGGGATCGAGCCGCTCGTGGTGGCCCACCCGGATACCGGCGACATCGGTGATGGCGCCCAGGTCGCTCATCGGCGGGACCTCTTCATCAAGGCGACCACCAGGTATTCCTGCAGTACGGTCAGCCATTGGTACACGCTGAGCTGGCCGACCATCGGGTGGCCGGGCGGCAGTTCATCCGGGCCCTCGGGACCGATCTGCAGCATGGTGCCCAGCGCCAGCCGAATGTCGTTGACCGCCGCGATCCAGGCGTTGGCCTGTTCCTCGGTCAGCTCGAAGCGGCCGCCCTGTTCGGGAACGGTGTCCACCACCTGTTGCGCCGAAACACGTTTGGCGTCGATGATCGCCGGCTCATGCAGACTGCGCAGCGCTGCGTTGAGGCCGTCTTCGATTTCGGAGCGAGAGAAATCCGGCAGCAGACGCCGCATGGTGGCGTCCTCCGGCGGTGCGGTGTTGCCGGTCCGGATGCCGGTGATCATTTCGAGCTCATCTGGCGGAGAAGCGGATTCGCGTGCGTCCAGCATGCCGATGATCGAGTTGGCCAGGCTCCGCAGCAACGCCGACTCGTGCAGCGCCAGCGCCGACCGGAAGCGGGGTCCGTCGTCGGTCTCAACCCGCTTCCACTTGTGCATGGTTCGGCCCGGTCCCCTTCGGCTGACGTCTCAACGGTCCTGCTGCATGGTCGCCCACAACCCGGCGGCATGCAGTTTGGACACATCGATCTCCATCGACTCCCGGCTTCCCGCCGACACCACGGCCTTACCCTCGTGGTGGACCTGCAGCATCAGTTTGGTGGCGTGCGGCTCGCTGTAACCGAACAGCTTCTGCAGGATGTAGGTCACGTAGGTCATCAGATTGACCGGGTCGTCCCAGACGATGGTCACCCACGGTGAGGCGGTCTCCTCGGCGACGTCGGCATCGCGTTCCCGCACGGGTGTCGACATCGGGGCGGACGCGGCCATGCCCCTCAGGATACCGAGTCGAGTCGGCGTCCCGATACCGTTGGCGTGTGCACGACATGAGGCGCGGCGGGCTGCTCACCGACAAATACGAGCTGACCATGCTGGCCGCGGCCCTGCGCGACGGCACGGCGCACCGCCCCACGACCTTCGAACTGTTCGCCCGCCGGCTCCCCGCGGGCCGACGCTACGGAGTGGTCGCCGGCACCGACCGGTTCCTGGCCGTCCTGCCCGACTTCGGCTTCGACGACGCGGCGCTGGGCCTGTGCTCGGAGTTCCTGGACCCCGAGACGCTGGCTTTCCTGGCGGATTTCCGATTCCGCGGCGACGTCGAGGGCTACCCGGAAGGTGAGCTGTACTTCCCCGGCTCCCCGGTTCTCAGTGTGCGTGGCAGCTTCGCCGAGTGCGTCGTGCTGGAGACCCTGGCGCTGTCGATCTTCAATCACGACACCGCGATCGCCTCGGCGGCGGCCCGGATGGTCAGCGCCGCCGGCGGCCGGCCACTGATCGAGATGGGGTCGCGCCGCACCCACGAGCAGGCCGCGGTCGCCGCAGCGCGCGCCGCCTACCTGGCAGGCTTCGCCGGGACGTCGAATCTGGAGGCACACAAGCGTTTCGGCGTGCCGGTGCTGGGCACCAGCGCGCACGCCTTCACCTTGTTGCACACCGGCGCCGACGGCGAGCTCGCGGCGTTTCGCGCCCAGGTCGCCGCGCAGGGCGTCGGCACCACCCTGCTGGTGGACACCTATGACGTGGCCACCGGGGTAGCCAACGCGGTCGAAGTGGCCGGGCCGGGGCTGGGCGCGGTCCGCATCGACTCCGGCGAGTTGGCCGTGTTGGCCCATCAGGTCCGTGACCAGCTGGACAGGCTGGGCGCCACCGGCACCCAGATCGTGGTCTCCGGCGATCTCGACGAGTTCGCCATCGCGGCGCTGCGGGCCGCACCGGTGGACAGCTACGGCGTGGGAACCTCCCTGGTGACCGGCTCGGGCGCGCCGACGGCCGGCTTCGTCTACAAGCTGGTCGACGTAGACGGTGTGGCGGTGCACAAACGCAGCGTCAACAAGGCATCGCAGGGCGGACACAAGCAGGCGTTGCGGGTTTCCCGGCCCAGCGGCACCGTCGTCGAGGAGGTGGTCTACCCGGCCGGTGGGTCGCCCGCGGTGGACGGTCCGGCACGGGTGCTGTCGGTGGCGATGGTGCACGGCGGCGACGTGGTGGCGGCCACCGGCGCTGAGGCACTGGCCGCAGCGCGCGACCGGGTTGCGGCCGGGCTGGGAAGTCTGCCCTGGGAGGGGCTGAAGCTGGCGGCCGGCGAGCCGGCGATCGGCACCCGGGTCGTTTCGTAGCGACGAGCTACAACAACTCAATCCGACACCGCGGTCCGGGAGCGTTCGCCAACCGAGCGTCGGTGGTGAGCAGTGCGGTGGCGTCAGCCGATTCGGCCAGCGCCACGTACGTGGCGTCATACGCGCTGAGGTTGTCCCGCAGCTCCCACATCCGCGGCCGCAGCCAATCAGCCGGAAACCTGGTCAGTGTCAACCGCATGAAGCCGTTCATAGCCAGATCGCCCTGGTCCGCGCTGATAACGCCACGCCGGACGAGTCCGCGCAGCACCTGGGTGACTTCGCTGTCCACCGAGTGCGGAGCCGCCAGTTCTTCGTGCCCGAGCATCCCCGGATCAAGTTCGCCGACGAGCAGCTCCACCAGCACTCCGGCGTCGACGATCTTCACTCACCGCGCCCCTCGTGCAGCACCGACAAGATCGTGTCGCGGCCGGCCCGGCCCCCAATCGCGCGCTGCGTTCGACGAACGACCGCCGCGTTGTGCCGTACCACCTGCGCCCGCTTGGCCAGGTGCTCCAATTCACGCTGGAGATACCGGGTCAGCGAGAGCCCTTGCGCATCGGCGGCCTCGACCAGCGCGGCGTGGACCTCATCAGGAACGTCCCGGATGTGCATGACCTTCGACATCGCACAATCCTACCGGTCGATGGGTGCATTCTGCACCCATCGGGGTCAGCTTCCAGTGCGCTCGCGGTGTTTGCAACCGGGCCAACAGCACGGCCGCCGCATACCCTCCTCCAGTTCCTCACGGGTCCGGCGGATGCGGCGCTCCCGGGTGGCCTGCTGCTTGGCGTCTTCGACCCAGCAGATGAACTCGTTGCGCGCCAACGGCGTAATGTCCAGCCACGCGGCCAGCGCCGTGGCGCTGACGGTCAGTCCGTCGCGCAGGTCGTCGGGAAGTTCGTGCACCGCCCCGCCGGGCAATCGCTCGGTCATTGGTAGTCAGGGGCGCAGTACTCGCAATGCGAGCCTGTTTCCCCATCCCC
>NZ_JAYJJS010000041.1:0-34488 GCF_020181635.2 Mycobacterium zoologicum
GGAACACTGGCTCACCAAGCAGCGGAACGCCGGCTCCCACCGACCGTAATATCCACACTTGCTCCATGGCAGCAGAAACCACAACTGTCCGAGTCCGCCGTCCCGATTCTGAGCGACTGCAGTCTCTAGCCAAGGCTCGTCAATCCGCCGTCATCGACGTCGTGCACGCAGCGATCAACGCCTTGGAACGGCAGGAATTCCTGCGGGGGCTCAACGGGGATTACCAGCGCTTGCGTAATGACCCCGAACTGTGGGAGCGCTACCTGGCCGAGCGTCGCGAGTGGGACGCGTTGGCGTGATTTGGCGAGGGGAGGTCCACTACGTCGACCTCGGCCAGCCGGTCGGACGCGAGCCGGCCTTCCGTCGCGCGGCGGTGGTGGTGTCGGTCGACATTCTCAACAACGGACCGGGTGGTCTGGTGGTCGTCGTCCCGATCACGACCGCTGGTTACGGCCTGCGAAGCCATGTCGAACTTGTGCCGGAGGCCAGCGGGCTGAATCACACCTCGTACGCGCGCTGCGACCAACTGCGAATCGTCTCGGTCGAACGGCTGTCATCTCGCCAGGGAATGATCGGCCCAGATCAAATGCAGGCCATCGACCAAGCTCTACGCTGTGTCCTCGATCTGTGATGCTCAGCTATCGGGATCGCATCGTCGGACGAAAGCAATTGGGGCGCAGTGTAATACGTGTCCGGTTCGGCGGGGGTTTCATCAGATGAACACGGCGATGTTTACTTGACATAATGTCGATTATCGGTAAAAAACCGATGCGGGTTATATGGCGGTGCAGGCTATCTCGCAGCCAGGGATGCGATCAAAGGCCCAACACGCGCCGGAGTCCCCGGTCGACCTCGTGCATGATGTTCGGCGACACCCCGCCGATCCGGTCCAGCAGGTCTGTCTTGTTAAGCGTGACGAGTGCGGTGACATTGACGACGGAATCGCGTGGAAGTCCCGTCGTTACGGCGGGTAGGAACACATTGCCGGGCATCGCCGCCAGGGCCGTGTTGGAGGTAATCACCGCGATCAGCACTGTTGCAAGACGACTGGCGTTGTATGGATCGGACTGGATAACCAGTACCGGCCGGCGTTTCGCGGGTCGGCTGCCGGAGGGTGTTCCGAGGTCGGCCCAGTAGAGTTCGGCTCGGCTGATCACCACTCGTCGCCCACCGCGTCCAACACACGGTGTCCGGCGGCTACCGCGGCGGCCTCCGCCTCATCGGTGCCATCAAGTTGCTCCATGGCGTTGTTGATCTGACCGGTTAGCGATTGGGCATCCAGCTCGTCCAAGTAGCGCTGCGCGGCCCGAGCGAAGAACTCGGATCGACTCATGCCGAGGTCAGAAGCGGTGCGGGTAACGCGATCGAACGTCTCGTCAGAAACGGATATGGCGGTCTTCATAGCCAGAGTATAACCCGGTATAACCAATGAGGTGATCCGGCGATCTTCAGCGTCGGTAAACGTCCGCGCGATGATCGACACGCTTAATCAGCACCAGTGAGCGCCCCGGTACAACACGTGCGCCGCTACTCGCGGCGGACACTGAGACGGCCTTGGGTCCATGCCCCCACTGCTGCCTGCCGGGCGTCAATACGTCACAGTGACGAAATGATGTCGAGCGGCGGTACCCTGTACTCCCGTGCATGAACACGCGAATTGTCCGTTGACATCCGATGTGATGTATTGCCACCGTATCTGCGGTATCGGCGTGTCTTTGCCAATCTATCCGAGGTACCGCCGGTAGCGTTGTTTAGGTGAGTGTGGCGCCGGCGGCGCTATGGCCGCAGGTCAACGGTGGCGTTGAGGTGGAATTCAACTCCTCCGGGGGTTCTTCGCGCTTGCCGCTGGCGGAGTGTGCCGCAGTGGCCTTTGAGTTGGACTGCTCACCCGTGCGTGGTTTCCCAGCGTTTCGCGGGCAGGGCAATTATCCAGGCCTGTGGTGGTTTTCGACGACTCGTGAGCACGTTGGGTACGAGTCGTGGTCGGAGCGTGACCATTTGATCGCGCTGGACGCCGATCCCGCGGTGGTTGGTGTTGCGTCGCAGCCGTTCCGGCTCCATTGGGGTGACGGCAGGCACCACGTGCCTGATTACTTCGTGCGGTTGTCCGACGGAACGGCGACGGTTCTTGACGTGCGGGCCGATGACCGAATATCGGATGCTGATGCTGAGTTGTTCGACCGGTCCGAGCAGGCGTGCCGTTCCCTGGGATGGGCCTATCGGCGAGCGGGCGTTGCGGATCCGGTCGTGACGGCGAATTTGCGCTGGTTGTCTGGGTATCGGCATCCACGGGTGTACCGCCCGGCGGTCGCCGCAGCGTTGGAGGCGGTGTTCGACTCGGCGCGGCCGCTGATGACCGGGGTGAGACCGGTCGGTGAAGCGATCATGGTGTTGCCGGTGCTGTTTCACCTGTTGTGGCACCGGCGACTGGGCGTGGATCTTTCCGCGGCTGTCTTGACCGAGGAGTCGATCGTCGGGCCCGCGTTGTCACGATGACGGGTATGCGGTCGGGTGTCATCCGCGAGGGCGATGAAATCCGGTTATCCGACGGCGTATTCACGGTTGTCACACTTTCGGGCAGTTCAGCCAGGCTGACCGATGCGGTCGGCGGGCAGTCGGTGGTACCGCTGTCTCGGCTGCTGGGCGACCCGGCGTTGGAGTTGGTGTCAGGATCGCGACCGGCTTTGTGTTCCGAAGAAGCGTTGGCCGGGGTGCCCGAGGCTGCCGCCGAGCGGGCCCGCTGGTGGGAACGGCACTTGATCGAGGTGTTGACGGGTCGACGGGTTGATTCCGAGGCGGGTAGCCGGCCGCGGCCGGAGTTCGATCCGGCGTCGCGTTCGTTGCGGCAGCGCGAATTGGCCAAGCTCGCCGAGCTGCGCTCGGCTGGCCACGAGATCAGCTTGTACACGTTGCAGCGGCAACGCTATGCCTACGAACGAGACGGCCTGCTGGGGGTTGTGGATCGCCGGCACATTCCCCGGCGGGCGATGTTCGGCCGCGTCGACGAGCGGCTGGTGGCCGCAGTGCGGCAGGCCATCGATGACGAGACCGACGTGTCGACCGGGACGGTGAGCCGCCTGCAGCGACGGGTGACCAAATCGCTGGTGGCTCAATACGGTGCCCAGGACGCACCGGCGATGCCGTCTCAGCGGACGTTCTATCGTCTGGTGAAGAGGCTGTCGGAGGGCCGGCACACGTTCGGGTCCGCGCGCACCCGGCGTTCGTTGTCCAAACAGCCCGACGGCCCGTTCGGTGCGCTGACGGTGGCGCGCCCCGGCGAGGTGGTCGAGATCGATTCGACCCCCCTGGATGTGCGGGTGGTCCTCGATGACGGCACGGTGGACCGGGTCGAGCTGACCGGCATGGTTGACGACGCGACCTGCTCGATTCCGGCCGCGGTGTTGCGGCCCACGACCAAAGCGGTCGACGCGGCGCTGCTGCTGGCCCGAGCGTTGACGCCAGAACCGATGCGGCCGGAGTGGTCCGATGCGCTGCGGATGTCGCGGTCGGTGCTGCCGTATCGCTGTTTGACCGGCGTGGATCAACGGTTGGCCGATGCGGCCGCCCGGCCGGTGATCGCCCCGGAGACCGTAGTGTGCGACCACGGGAAGGCGTATCTGTCGCAAACCTTCCGGCAGGCGTGTTGCACGTTGGGGATCAATCTGCAGCCCGCCCACCCGGATACGCCGACCGACAAACCCAAGATCGAGCGGACCCTGCAGTCGGTGGCCACCTTGTTCGCCCAGCATGTCGCCGGGTATGTCGGCTCCAGCGTCGAGCGGCGCGGCAAGAACGCCGAACAGGACGCGGTGTGGTCGATCGTGGAGCTGCAGGCCCTGCTGGATGAGTGGATCGTCGCGGTGTGGCAAAACCGGCCCCACGACGGCCTGCGTGACCCCGTCACCCCGGCCAAAGCATTGACGCCGAACGAGAAGTACGCCGCCTTGGTCGAGGTCGCCGGGTATGTTCCGGTGCCGCTGTCGGCTGAGGACTACATCGAGTTGCTGCCGTCGTGCTGGCGGCGCATCAATTCCTACGGGATCCGGGTCAACAACCGCAGCTATGACGCTAAGGCGCTCAACCCCTACCGCCGCCAGCACTCGGGGGTGGAATCGAAGAAGGGCCAGTGGGAGGTGCACTACGACCCCTACGACGTGTCGCGGATCTGGGTGCGCAACCATCACGATGAGGGCTGGCTGGCCGTGACCTGGACGCATTTGCGCAGCCACCCGGTACCGTTCGGCGAATTGGTATGGCAGCATGCGCGGTCCGTGCTGGCCCGGCGCGGATGCGATCAGGCGACCGAAGCCGAGATCGCCCGCGCGGCCGATGACCTGCTTGACCGGGCCGCGCAAGGCCCCGTCCCCTCCAGGCAGGAATCCAAGGATCGCCGGGTGGCGGGTCGAACGCGAGCCACCGCGACACCGGCCTGGCCCCGCCCGCCGGATACCGCAGAACCCTGCGATGAGGAGCCGCCGCCAGGCGGTGACGAGGACGCCGACGACATCGAGATCGCCCAAGTCATTCCACTACCGGTGTTCGATGCACGCAAGGAGGCTGAATCGTGGCGGCTGTGAACACTTTTGCCCCGGTGAGCCAACTCGAGGACCGGCGCCAACCCACCACCACGCTCGAGGGTTGGCGCCGTTTCGTTGATGCCGATCCACCCGAGTTCACCCTGTTGCCCGATGAGCAGTGGAGCGCCCTGTCGGAGACCGAAAGGACCAACTACAACGAAGCCCGGGTAGCGCATCACAGTGAGCTGGTCGTGGTCACCACGTCGGCGATCCAGCGCATCACCAACGAAGGCCGGCTGCTGACCCTGCTCAACCAACGCGAGATCGGCGCCCGGCGCGGGCTGATCATTTCCGGGGCGGCCGCGACCGGCAAGACCACTGCGGTCAAACAACTTGGCCGATTCCACGAACTGCGGATCCGGACACGCTTCGCCGACAAGTCCCGGATCCCGTCGTCTACGTGACCGCGCCCCCGAAAGGCTCGGCGCGCAAACTCGCGATGGAGTTCGCGCGATTCCTGGGTCTGCCGCCGATGCAACCGCGGATGAATGTCACCGATATCGCCGACGCTGTCTGCCAGGTCCTCATCGACGCCCGCACCGACATCGTGATCGTCGACGAGATCCACAACCTCAACCTCGATACCCGGGCCGGCGAGGAACTGTCCGATCACCTGAAGTACTTCACCGAACACCTGCCCGCCACGTTCGTCTACGCCGGCATCGACGTCGAGCGCTCCGGTGTGTTCACCGGCACCCGCGGACGCCAGCTCGCCGGGCGCTGCGGTGTGATCAACACCAGCCCGTTCCCGTACGCCGGGGAATGGAAGTCGCTGGTGGCCGCGATGGAAGGCACCCTGCGGTTGCACCATCACACCGCGGGAACGCTGGTCGCCGAGGCCAAGTACCTGCATCGACGCACCGGCGGCATGATCGGCAGCCTTGCGCATCTGATCCGCTCGGCGGCGATCCGCAGCATGCTCGACGAAACCGAGAACCTCACCAGGGATCTGATGGACACGGTGCTCATCGACTACGCCGCGCAAACATCGTCCCAACGCCATGCCAGCTGAGGCGTCGAGACCGCCGGCGTGGCCTCAGGGGCCTGCCGCGCCGTTACCGCGCACGGTCACACCGTTTCGTGGCGAAACGGTGCAGTCCTATCTTGATCGGCTCGCGCACGCCAACCACCTAGAACCCCGAGGTCTGCGGCGCTACCTGGCCGACGGTCCAGCGATCTGCCGTCCCCGGCCGGACTGGTTGGCAATCGCCAGCGGCCAGCCCGTGGGCATCCTTCACGCCCGGCTCATCGGGCTGGCCGCCCCCGACCGCGACACCACCCGCCAACGCCGCCACGCCCGGCCCGCATGCCGCCTGTGCATGGCACGCCGCGGTGTCTATGAGCCGGTCTACTGCTGGTTGCCCGACGCGACCGTCTGCTGCCGCCACCGCCGATGGATCGGCCCGGGCACCTACACCCTCGACGATCAACGCGATCTGCGCTGCGCCCCCGCGGTGATCGCCGCAGCGCAGCGCCATGCCCGACTGGATCGGTGTCACGGCGACGCTGCGCGCTTCGCGGTCAGGGATGCCGCGCGGATTCACCGCTGCTGGGCACGCAGCACCAGCCCGTTTACGCTGCCGCCTGCCCGCGCCGACGCCGACACGCACATCGGCGCCTACCCGGACCTGATCGCCTTGGCCGCCATCCTGGCCGGCGCTCATCGCCGGATCTGGGGCACCGCGCCAGCCACACCCGCCCGGGCCCGCGCCGTCGATGCGGTCTACGTCAATGTCGGCGCCCGGTTTCCCCAGCACCGCGACCAAACCCGCCCCATCGAACAGTGGATCCACGATCAACAACTCAGCGCCACGCGCCGCGCACACCATTTCGACGCGTGGAAACCACGACCAGGTCAATCCCCGCGATCACCGTGCCCGGCTGGGCCAGCTGGGCGGCGTGAGGGCTGACGGCGGCGTGTGGAGCCTTGGCACAATTCACCCCTTGCTGATATATCAGTATGGGCTGTACTGTTTGGTGCATGCTGACGTGTGAGAAGCGGGAATTGGCGCTGGCTCGGCTGGGCCGGGCGCTGGCGGACCCGACACGGTGCCGGATTCTGGTGGCACTGCTCGATGGGGTGTGCTACCCGGGCCAGTTGGCGGCGCAGCTGGGGTTGACACGGTCGAATGTGTCCAATCATCTGTCGTGTTTGCGGGGTTGCGGGCTGGTCGTCGCCACCTATGAGGGCCGGCAGGTTCGCTATGCATTGGCCGATCCCCACCTCGCTCGCGCCTTGAGTGAATTGGTCCAGGTTGTTTTGGCGGTGGATACCGACCAGCCCTGTGTCGGCGAGGGCGCGGCATCGGGCGCAGCCGAGGCCACCGTTGGTCGATGACCATCAGTGGCAGCGATCCGGTCGCTTTGAAGATCGCGGTCGCTCAACCGTAGTGAGATGGCAGCACAGAAGGGAGAAGCAGTGGCTATACATGGGTTCGTGGCCAAAGCGGCCGGGACAGTGTTTACCGGGCTGGTCGGGGTGAGCGCCTACGAGGTGTTGCGCAAGGTGGTGGGCGCGGCGCCGGTTCACCGGGCTGCGGTGACCGTGACGGAGTGGGGACTGCGCGGAACCCGGAGTGCGGAGGTAGCAGCGGAGTCGGCCCGGCTCAAGGTCGCCGACGTGGTCGCCGAAGCCCGCGGACGCATCGGCGACGATGCCCCTCGGCCGCCTGTCGCCAAGGCCGACGATGACGACTGCTGCCAAGTGACGGGTTAGCCGTTTTCACGGGGAAGGTTGATCGTGCCTACTGCTGAGGTTTCCTCCGATCACGGATCCGCGCTGGTCGTCGTGTCTGCGGGTGCGGGACGAATACGGATGCGTGCTAACTGGTTTCGCTCCGACGCGGTGCGGGCTGTCGCGATCGAGGACTCGGTCGCCGCGGTGGCTGGTGTGGATGCGGTCCGCGCGTATCCTCGCACGGCTTCCGTGGTGGTCTGGTATTCACCCGAGCGCTGCGACACCGCTGCCATCTTGTCGGCGATCGCCGCCGCCGAGCACATCCCTGCCGAGTCGGTGCCCGCCCGGGCGCCGCACTCGGTCGAGGGAGGCAACCCCGGTGTGCTGCAGAGGATCCTCGACTGGAGCGAGCGGACGCTATCTGGTGAGCAAGCCGACAGGTGTTCGCAACGACCAGTGCAACGAAGCGATGGCTGCTGCGACCACGACGACAGCCAGCCTGAGTCGGAGCGGCTTTGGGGCGTCGTCAAGCTGCGGCGGGCCGCGTTCTCCGGGGCAATGCTGACAGCCTCACTGGTGACGGCGTGGCTGACTCCATTCGGGCCGGTGGCACTGGGAATGAAAGTCGCGGCGCTGGCGGTGGGCGCCTCGACGTTCGTGCCCTCAACCGTTAGGCGACTGACCGAGGGCCGTGTCGGTGTAGGCACGTTGATGACTATCGCCGCCCTCGGCGCTGTTGGACTCGGTCAGGTCGGCGAGGCTGCGATGCTGGCGTTTTTGTTCTCCATCAGCGAGGGTTTGGAGGAATACGCCGTGGCGCGTACCCGCCGCGGCTTGCGTGCTCTGCTGGCGCTGGTGCCGGATCGGGCCACGGTCCTGCGCGCAGGTGTCGAAACCGTGGTGGCCGCAGCCGAACTGCGCGTCGGTGATCAGATGATTGTCAAACCCGGGGAACGTCTGGCCACCGACGGCATCATTGGTGCCGGGCGCACCGCCCTGGACGTCTCGGCGATTACCGGCGAATCGGTTCCGGTAGAGGCCGGACCCGGTGATGAGGTGTTCGCCGGGTCGATCAACGGGTCCGGAGTGCTGCAGGTGGACGTCACCGCGACCGCCCAGGACAACTCGTTGGCGCGGATCGTGCAGATCGTGGAAGCCGAACAGGCCCGCAAGGGCGCCAGCCAGCGCCTGGCCGATCGGATCGCGCAGCCGTTGGTGCCGGGCATCATGATCGCCGGGGTGCTGATCGCCGGGGCGGGGAGCATCTTCGGCAACCCGCTGGTGTGGATCGAACGCGCTCTGGTGGTGCTGGTCGCCGCGTCCCCGTGCGCGCTGGCCATCGCCGTGCCAGTGACCGTCGTGGCGGCAGTCGGTGCCGCCTCGAAGATCGGGGTACTGATCAAGGGCGGTGCCGCGCTGGAAGTCTTGGGCACCATCGGTGGGATCGCGCTGGACAAAACCGGAACGTTGACGGCCAACCGGCCCACCGTCATCGACGTCGCCACCACCAACGGTGCTACCCGCGACGAGGTGCTGGCGGTGGCGGCCGCACTGGAAATCCGCAGTGAACACCCGCTGGCCGCGGCCGTCCTGGCGGCCAACACGGCGCCGATCGTCGCAGCCGACGAGGTG
Source organism: Mycobacterium zoologicum (assembly GCF_020181635.2). Classification (NCBI taxonomy): domain Bacteria; kingdom Bacillati; phylum Actinomycetota; class Actinomycetes; order Mycobacteriales; family Mycobacteriaceae; genus Mycobacterium; species Mycobacterium zoologicum. Next base: position 8,887 of record NZ_JAYJJS010000041.1, read on the forward strand.
CAGGCCATTCCCGGTGCCGGGCTGACCGGCCAACTCAAAGGACACAGCGTCCGACTGGGGCGGCCCGGCTGGATCGACCCCGCCGACCTGGTTGATCAGGTGGCACGTATGCAACAAGCCGGGGCCACAGCGGTTCTCGTGGAACGCGACGACCAGCTACGTGGTGCCATCGCCGTGCGCGACGAGCTGCGTCCCGAGGCAGCCGAGGTCATCGCCGGGCTCCGCGCCGGCGGCTACCAGGTGACGATGCTTACCGGCGACAATCACGCGACCGCCGCCGCGCTGGCTGCCCAAGCCGGCATCGAGCACGTCTATGCCGAACTGCGCCCGCAGGACAAGGCCCGCCTGATCGCAGAACTGGGCGCTCACCGGCCCACCGCGATGGTCGGCGACGGCGTCAACGACGCTCCAGCCCTGGCCGCCGCCGACCTGGGAATCGCGATGGGCGCCATGGGAACCGACGTGGCCATCGAAACCGCCGACGTCGCCCTGATGGGCCAAGACCTACGTCACCTGCCCCACGCACTAGCACATGCTCGACGCTCCCGGCAGATCATGCTGCAAAACGTCGGGCTCTCCCTGGGCATCATCACCGTGCTGATGCCGCTAGCGGTGTTCGGCACCCTCGGCCTGGCTGCCGTCGTGTTGGTCCATGAGCTTGCCGAAGTCGTCGTCATCGCCAACGGTGGACGCGCCGGGCGCATCAGGCCTCTTGCCGGGCCAACACAAGACACCCGGCCGCAGGCCGACTCAAGGTAGCGGCGGCGCGCCACTTAATCCGAGGCATCGCAGGTCAGCGCTCAAGCGTGCCTCAGCCACAACGACAACGGACAACAAACACCCCGCCGAGTGCATCTAGGGCCGCGGGCACCAGCCGGTAGTACGCCCACTTGCCGCGCTGGGTTCGGTCGAGCAGGCCGGCCTCGACCAGGATCTTGAGGTGATGCGACACCGTCGGCTGGGATAGCCCCACAGGGGCGGTCAGGTCGCATACACACGCCTCGGCGCCCTCATGGGCCGCGATCAGCGACACCAGTCGCAATCGGGTGGGCTCGGCGAGCGCCTTGAGCACGCCGGCCAACCGCTCGGCGGCGGCCGCATCCAGCACCCCCTCGGCGATCGGGCTGCAACACGCCGCAAGATCGGCGACGAGCAGCGCGTCATCGCGGTCGGTTGAGGACGCGATCGTGGCGGACATGACCACAGTATGACATACGCATTGACAGATATCGATGCATCGTGCAGACTGCTCCCATAGATACTTGTCGATGGAAGGAGTGGGTGGGATGACCGCCGAACACAATGAGCTGCGTGATCAGGTCCGGGCGAGCTACGGCGCCGCCGCCACCGCGGTGCGTAGCGGTGAAACCAACAGCGATGTGCTGACCGCCGCGAGCTGCTGCGGGTCCGCCGATTCCGCCGATATTGGGACCATCTTCGGCGCCGGCCTCTACGGCGACGACGTACATTCCGAGCTTCCCATCGAAGCCGTTGCGGCCAGCCTGGGCTGCGGTAACCCGACCGCGGTCGCCGACCTGCACCCCGGAGAGCGGGTGCTGGATCTGGGCTCTGGCGGCGGGATCGACGTGCTGTTATCGGCGCGCCGGGTCGGCCCGAACGGGTTTGCTTACGGCGTCGACATGACCGACGAGATGCTGGCCCTGGCGCAGGAGAACAAGGCCAAGGCCGGTGCCACCAATGTCGAGTTCCGCAAGGGCACCATCGAAGACATTCCGCTGCCCGATGCCGCCGTCGATGTGGTGATCTCCAACTGTGTGATTAACCTGTCGGCCGACAAACCAGCCGTGATCGCCGAGATGTTCCGGGTGCTGGTGCCCGGTGGGCGGATCGGGATCTCCGACGTCGTCGCCGAGGACCACCTCAGTGCGGCCCAGCGCGCCGAACGCGGCTCCTACGTCGGCTGCATCGCCGGAGCGTTGTCCCGCCAGGAGTACCTCGACGGGCTGGCCGCCGCCGGGTTCACCGATGCCACGGTCACGTTCACCCACCAGGTGGCTGAAGGGATGCACGGCGCGATCATCCACGCCACCAAACCCGCCGCATCGTCCGAGTGAGACAGCCGCAGCGAAAGACCGCATCACTGCCCCCGACCCACCTCACGTTGACAGTTGCCAGTGAAGCGGTACGCCGCTCGCGACACGGGAGAGAAACCTCATGAGTGACACCGCCATATCGACTGCTGCACCCGCAGTGGCCGCCAAGCTGTCCACACTGGACCGGTTCTTGCCGGTGTGGATCGGGGTCGCGATGGCCGCCGGCCTGCTACTCGGGCGGCTGGTGCCCGGCCTGGGCGAGGGGCTGAGCGCCGTTGAGGTCGACGGGGTCTCGCTGCCGATCGCGGCCGGGTTGCTGGTGATGATGTATCCGGTGCTGGCCAAGGTCCGCTACGACCAGCTCGGCGAGGTGACCGCCGACCGTAAACTGCTGGTGTCCTCGCTGGTGTTGAACTGGTTGATCGGGCCGGCATTGATGTTCGCCCTGGCCTGGCTGCTGCTGCCCGATCTGCCCGAATACCGCACCGGGTTGATCATCGTCGGGCTGGCCCGCTGCATCGCCATGGTCATCATTTGGAACGACCTGGCCTGCGGGGACCGCGAAGCCGCCGCAGTGCTCGTTGCGTTGAACTCGATCTTTCAGGTCTTCATGTTCGCTGCGCTGGGCTGGTTCTATCTGTCGGTACTGCCGGGCTGGCTGGGCCTGGCCCAAGCCGGGATCGAGGTGTCCCCGTGGCAGATCGCCAGATCCGTGCTGATCTTCCTCGGCATCCCGCTGCTGGCCGGATACCTGTCCCGCCGCCTGGGCGAGCGGGCCAAGGGCCGCCCCTGGTATGAGTCGCAGTTCCTGCCGCGTATCGGCCCCTGGGCGCTCTATGGGCTGCTGTTCACCATCGTCATCCTGTTTGCCCTTCAAGGCGATCAGATCACCTCCCGGCCTTTCGATGTCGCCCGCATCGCGGTGCCGCTACTGGCCTACTTCGCGATCATGTGGGCCAGCGGCTACCTACTCGGCGCCGTGCTGAAAGTGGGCTACGAACGCACCACCACGTTGGCGTTCACCGCCGCCGGCAACAACTTCGAACTGGCGATCGCCGTGGCGATCGCCACCTACGGCGCCACCTCCGGGCAAGCCCTGGCCGGGGTTGTCGGCCCACTCATCGAAGTACCCGTGCTGGTCGGATTGGTCTACGTGTCCTTGGCACTGCGCACCCGCCTCTTCGGATCCCAGCCAGCCCCAAGCGGGGACCGCTGATGGCCGATAAACCCAGCGTCCTGTTCGTCTGCGTGCATAACGCCGGACGCTCCCAGATGGCCGCCGGGCTGCTCACCCACCTGGCCGGTGACCGCATCGAGGTCCGCTCCGCGGGCACCGAACCCGCCGACCAGATCAACCCCGTCGCCGTGGCCGCGATGGCCGAACTGGGCATCGACATCACGGCCAACACCCCCACGGTGCTCACCGCCGACACGGTGCAGACCAGCGACGTCGTGATCACCATGGGCTGCGGAGACACCTGCCCATATTTCCCGGGCGTCACCTACCGGGACTGGAAACTGCCCGACCCTGCCGCCCAACCCGTTGAGGTCGTCCGCTCCATCCGCGACGACATCGCCAACCGCGTCCAGGCCCTGATCGCCGAACTGCTACCCGGCACCACCACATAACCCAAACCCACAGTCACCCAAACCTGTTACGCCACTGAGATCCCCGGGTTATCCAACGCGGCAACGGCCCATGAAATGCTGGTCGACTGTCTGGCCGTACTCGGGATCGATACGGCGATCACTGAGCGTGTCGGCCCGTTTCCGTCACCGTCGATACTAATCGGCGGGACCGAGGTGATGCGTCCCGCTCCGCCCCCGATGGGTGATATCTGTCGGTTGAGCATGCCCGGCCGCCACGTGATGCTCAGCTAGCGAGGGGCATACATGATCACGGCGACGCCGGCGACGAATACGCCGCCGTAGGCGGCCAGGATCCGGCCGAAATGGGCCTCGGACTGCAGGGTGGCGACGAACCCGTACATTCCTAGCGCGATGACGCCGAGTCCCGCCCAGAGCCAACCACGTTGCTCGCGGACGCCTTGCCAGACAAGCCAGGCACCGCCGATTTCGGCGACCGCAGCCAGGACGAATAACAGGATTGAACGCGCCACCATGATTGCTGATCTTAGGAGACCGTGCCGGGGCATCGGGGCGTCCCCGGCTTCCGGACGCGGCAGCCCCACAACCCGATCGTCGACCCGTGCGCGTACCCGTGACAGACACCTGCCCCGCACACCATACTCAGAGAGCCAACCCACGGGAACCGACGTGAACACGGCAATGCGTTGGCGTTCAAATCGAATGCCGCACTGCCGGTTCAGTCAGTTCTTCGAGAACTGGGCACTCGGCACTGGACCCGCTCACGCAGGCAGCACCGGCATCCTCGATCAACCCCGCAATACTGTGCTCAAGCGCACGGATCTGAGGCGCCGCAGGTCAAACGGCCAGCAGCGCCTCAGATCAAACGACAGCGGACAGCCAGATCAAAATGTCGCCGCTAAAGCGCAGGGGCGGGTGCGTGGTTGTGTCGTCGTCGTCATGACTTAACTCCTCGCTAGACAAGGTTGATGACCAACGCGGGGTGCACCAGCAGCACAACGCCAAGGATTACGAGCACCGCCCCCGTGACGCGCGTGAGCCAATCGCCGAAGGAGGCGACTCGCTCCAGCCAGATCACCACCGAGAGCGCCAGCATCCACGCCAATTGCATGGTGCCGAAGGCGATCATGACTACGAACAGCATCCAGCAGCTGCCCAGACAAAAGACGCCGTAGCGCCCACCGGCACGAAGCGCCCGGGCCGGGCTGTCGTGGTACTTGCCGCACGGCGGGGAAACCGACAATGGCCAGTAGCAGTGCCGCAGGCACGCTGCTTTCAGCGGCGTGAGCTGATAGATCCCGGCGGCCAGCGCTATGGCGCCGGCCAGGCGGCCGACCCACGGTGATCCGTGTGCCAGTGGCCCGTTGAGGTGGCTCCACGCCCAGAAGGCGGGGATCCCGGTGGCGCTCCACAGGGCCAGGTATCCGGCGACGAAGACGATCGCTGGAGCGGCGCTGCCGGTGGCGGCGCGGGCGTAGGCGCGAACGACGGGCAGGACCGCAGGAAGCATCATCGCGGCCATCATGGCCACCCACGCGATGAGGAAACCGGCGAACGACATCATTGGCGCGGTCTCCATGGGCATTCCTGGCTCGGTGTCCATAGACATGGCGTCGCCGGTCATGCTGACCACTGACCACCACCAGCCCACCCCCGCCACACCCAGCAGGGCGGCCGGCAACCACGCATCAGTCCATGACCACTCACGCATTTCGGTGCTGTTCATGGTCTAGTGGCCGGGACCGACGGTGGCGTCGGCATCCAGGTCGCTTTCCAGAATCCAGCACACCGTGGACTGGTCATGTTCGGTGGGCGCGGCGTGCGCCGCGTGGTCGAGAAGGGTCTGCAGGTGGCCTTCGAGGGCGACCAGTTCGGCGATCTGCGCGCGGACTTGGTCCAGACGGGTGTGCAGGACCTGTTGCACGTGCCCGCACGGCACCTCACCGCGGTCGTGGATCGCCAGGATTTGGCGCACCTTCTGCAAGGTCAGCCCGGCGGCTTGGCCCCGATGGATGAACCGCAGCCGATCCACGACCTCGGGCCCGTAGTCGCGGTACCCCGACGCCGTGCGTGCCGGTGGCGGGAGCAGCCCCGCGTTCTCGTAGAAGCGAATGGTTTTCGCGCTGGTATTGCTGAGTTTCGCTAGTTCGCCGATCTGCATGGAACCCATCCTTGACCTTCCACTGTACTGGAAGGTCAAGGATGGGTTCGTGTCGCTCCGCAGCGACCGTGGCCGACTGGTCACCGTTTGGCGGTGCAACGACGGGAAGGGAGTGCTTGGTATGGCGTGGCATGGGTTCTTGATGAAGGCGGCGCCCACGGTGGTAACCGGGGTGGTGGGGGTTGCGGCGTATGAGGCAGTGCGCACGGCCGTGGCGAAGGTTCCGTTGCGCACGGCAACCGTTGCTGTGACCGCGTGGGGCATCCGGGCCGCCCGCGAAGCGCAGCGCACGGCCGAAACGAACACGGAACAGATCCGATTGACGGTCGCCGACGTGGTTGCCGAGGCACGAGAGCGCGCCGGAGAGGACACCGAACCGGCGATCGTGACGAGCCCGGGCGACGGCCATGACGACTGAGGTCCTGCCGGCCGCCGACGCCACGGCGACGGTCGTATCGGACGCGTCCGGGCGGATGCGGCTGCGCATCACCGGATTTCATGTCGATGCGGTCCGGGCCGTCGCGATCGAGGAGACTCTGGCCACGGTGCCCGGTGTGCAGGCGGTGACGGCCTATCCGCGCACGGCATCGGTGGTGATCCAGTATTCGCCGCAGCGCTGCGACACCGCGGCCGTGCTGTCGGCGATCGGGCAAGCCGAGCACATCCCTGCAGAGTTGGTGCCCACCCGCGCCTCGCATTCCGGCGATGCCCGCACCCCCGGGGTGGTTCGCAAGGCCATCGGTGGACTCCGCCGATTGCTGGGCGCCCGGGCCGATAGCGACGCGCCGCGCGACACCGAGGGTAGTGGCGGTTGCGGGCAGGGACAGGGCGGTGCGTGCGGCACGGCGTCCTCGGGCGAGCTGAACAGGCGTGAGCAGCGGAACTGGTTGCGGCGGTTGCGGCTGGCCATGCCGTTGGCGCTGCTGGCGTCGGTGTCGACGATGGTGTTCGGCGCCTATCCGTGGGCGGGGTGGTTGGCGTTCGCGGCGACGGTACCGGTGCAATTCGTCGCCGGGTGGCCGTTCCTGCGCGGCGCGGTGCAACAGGCGCGGGCGGGAAGCGCCAACATGGACACGCTGATCACACTGGGCACATTGACCGCATTCGGCTACTCCACGTATGAGTTGTTCGCCGGTGGCGCACTGTTCTTCGAGACGGCGGCGCTGATCATTGCGTTCGTGGTGCTGGGTCGCTACTTCGAGGCCAGATCCACGAGCAAGGCGTCGGAGGCGATCGGCAAGCTTTTGGAGATGGGCGCCAAGGAAGCCTGCCTGCTCGTCGACGGGCAAGAAATTCTCGTGCCGGTTGATCAGGTACAAGTCGGAGACCTGGTACGGGTACGGCCTGGGGAGAAGATCCCGGTCGACGGCGAGATCACCGACGGGCGCGCCGCCGTCGATGAGTCAATGCTGACCGGCGAGTCCGTCCCGGTCGAAAAATCGGTGGGCGACCGTGTTGCCGGTGCGACGGTCAACATCGACGGGCTGCTGACCGTGCGCGCCACCGCCGTCGGCGCCGATACCGCACTGGCGCAGATTGTGCGCCTGGTCGAGCAGGCACAGGGCGGCAAGGCCCCCGTGCAGCGACTGGCTGACCGCGTCTCGGCGGTGTTCGTCCCGGCCGTCGTCGGGGTTGCCGCGGTGACATTTGCCGGGTGGACGCTGATCGCCGCCAACCCGGTCGCCGGTATGACCGCCGCGGTCGCGGTGCTGATCATCGCATGCCCCTGTGCGCTGGGCCTGGCCACCCCGACGGCGATCACGGTCGGCACCGGCCGCGGCGCGGAACTGGGGATCCTGGTCAAAGGCGGCGAGGTAATGGAAGCCTCGAAGAAGATCGACACCGTGGTCTTCGACAAAACCGGCACGCTGACCCGCGCCCAGATGCGGGTCACCGATGTGATTGCCGGCAAGCGGCGCCAGCCCAATCTGGTGCTGCGAATCGCCGCCGCGGTCGAGTCGGGCTCCGAGCACCCCATCGGCACAGCGATCGTCGCGGCCGCGCGCGAGCTGGGGTTGCAGATTCCGGCCACGACGGCGTTCACCAGCCTCGCCGGCCACGGGGTGCGGGCCCAGATCGACGGCCGCACCGTGCTGGTCGGACGTCGCACACTTGTCGACGATCACGATTTGGTTCTGCCTGAGCACCTTTCTGCGGCGGCCGCCGAACTCGAAGAGCAAGGCCGCACCGCGGTGTTCGTCGGCCGCGACGACCACGTTGTGGGCGTGCTCGCCGTCGCTGACACGGTCAAGGACGACGCCGCCGACGTGGTCGCTCAACTGCAAGCCATGGGCCTGCAGGTCGCCATGATCACCGGCGACAACGCCCGCACGGCCGCCGCGATCGCCACGCAGGTCGGCATCGATCACGTCCTGGCTGAGGTGCTGCCGCAGGACAAGGTCACCGAAATCGAGCGGCTACAAGACCAGGGGCGGGTGGTCGCGATGGTGGGCGACGGCGTCAACGACGCCCCCGCGCTGGTGCAGGCCGATCTGGGCATCGCGATCGGCACCGGCACCGACGTGGCCATCGAGGCCTCCGACATCACGCTGATGTCCGACCGGCTCGACGGTGTTGTGGAGGCGATCGCGCTCTCCCGGCAGACCCTGCGCACCATCCACCAGAACCTTGGCTGGGCCTTCGGCTACAACACCGCCGCGATCCCCCTAGCCGCACTCGGTCTGCTCAACCCGATCATCGCGGGAGCGGCGATGGGGCTCTCCTCGGTCAGCGTGGTCACCAACTCGCTGCGGCTACGCCGCTTCGGCCGCCACACCCGACAAGGATCGCCCCAGACCGCCCACATGGTGGACATCCCAGATAGCGCGACGTGGGATTCGTGAAGCCAGTAGGTATGCCACAACATCGGCGCTCATTCACCCCGCAGTATCGAGTCACGGCCGCGCACATGGTGATCGACGGGCAGCGGCGAGTCGCTGAGGTAGCCCGCCAGCTAAACGTGGACACGAGCCTGCTGCATACATGGGTGCGCGATGAGCGGTGGCTGATGTCCCAGGCCCGCAGCGGTGACGGCCAGCGGCCAGATGTCGCTGGCGAACAGCCGCTTTCGGTCCAGGAGCGAGCGGATTTGGTCCGGCTAGGGCAGACCGCAGCCGAGCAGGCGCAAGAAATGGCCGGCATAGACGCGTCTCGGCACACTTTGCGACCGCAGCAGCGGCGAGCCGCGGCTTGAACTCGCCGCAAGGGAGTGCGCCTGCCACGGCGTACCCGAAATCGCCGAGCTACCGGGCGCGTCGAACTCCGGCTGCAACTGTCACCGGGTCGCGAAAATTGACCCACCTGAGATGCTAATGACGGGTGTTGGGAGACCGTGGGATGCGGATTGAGAATCTGAGCAGCCCGGGCTGTCCGAACGCGGCAACGGCCCATGAAATGCTGGTCGACTGTTTGGCCGTGGTCGGGATCAACACGGCGATCGTTGAGCGGGTCGGACCCTTTCCGTCACCGTCGATACTGATTGACGGCACCGATGTGATGCGTCCCGATCGGCCGCCGACGGGTGACGTCTGTCGGTTGGATCTGCCCAGCCGTGACGTCATACTGACCGCGCTGCGACGGGCGATTGCGGCCGAAAGCTAGTGGCCGCGAGGAGCGTACATGTTCACGGCAACGCCGGCCAGGAAAACCAGGGGCGCCAAGCACGTCCCAGCGGCCGGGTCGGAACCCCTCGAGGGCCATACCCCACGCCAGCGAGCCGCCGACGAACACGCCTCCCCGTAGGCGGCCAGGATCCGGCCTATTTACCTCAGATCAGATGACAAACCACCCGCAACAGGATCGCCATTTGATCTGAGGCACCGCAGGTCAGACGCCCGCACCTGCCTCAGATAGAACGACAACGGACACTGGTGGTCGTCGTCGCGATCGTCGGAGCAATTGTCAAATCCTGTGGATCTACGCCGATTCGCACGCATGCGTTGGGGCCATTCGGCGGCCATCGGTCCGGATCACACCCTGCGTTTCGGAAAACCAAGGCTGATACGCCGAGTGCGACGCGGCAGGGTTCGCCTGGCTTGTAGGAACACGCCAGGCACCGTGTTCGCCAGATCCGACCGACTCCTGGCGAAACCACGAAGTGCACAATAGAACGACCAGACTTGACGGGGAGTAGGGACTTTCGGCATCCACGCCAGCTCGTCCGTGATCCGGGCCCGGCTGCGCGCACAGGTCGACCTGCATCAGATCAGATGACAAACCACCCGCAACAGGATCGCCATTTGATCTGAGGCACCGCAGGTCAGACGCCCGCACCTGCCTCAGATAGAACGACAACGGACAGCGCGAATCAGTAGTTCGTGCAGCGACGTTCGCATTGCCAGAGCGGTCAGGTGCAGCAGTTCGGGTCCAGTGCCGTGCACAGCGCCTGCAGCGCCTCCGGGCGTATCCGGTGGAATACGTTCATCCCGCGCCGGTCCGAGGTCACCAGCCCGGCGTTGCGCAACTGGGTCAAGTGGTGGCTTATCGTCGACTCGCTCAAGTCCAGAGCTGCGGCCAGCTCGCCGGAAATCTCCTCGCCGGTGGCCGCGCCGAACAAGTACGAAACGATCTTGACCCGCGCAGGATCGGCTAAAGCCTTGAGTCGCAACGCGATCTGTAACGCATCGGCATCGCTCAGCGGGCCCGAGGCCACCGGAGCGCAACACACCGGTGCGGTCATGTCGATCACCGGCAAGGCTTTGGGCATGTCCGTATTCTGCCACAGATATTGACATATGTCGAAAAGGTGAGCATGCTGGGTCTCGCCCACCGGTTCGATATATGTCTCACTACCTAAGGCGATTGTCATGTCCCGCATTCAGCTCGCCCTCAACGTCGACGACCTCGACGCCGCAATCACGTTCTACTCCAAGCTGTTTCACACCGAGCCGGCCAAGGTCAAGCCCGGCTACGCCAACTTTGCGATCGCCGACCCGCCACTGAAGCTGGTGCTGCTGGAGAACCGCGGCCACGGCGGCACCCTCAACCACCTGGGTGTCGAGGTGGCCACCAGTGATGCCGTACACGACGAGATCGCCCGACTGGGCGAAGCGGGCCTGTTCACCGAAGAAGAGATCGGCACCACCTGTTGCTTCGCCACGCAGGACAAGGTCTGGGTGACCGGCCCCGGCAACGAGCGCTGGGAGATCTACACCAAACTGGCCGACACCGAGGAATTTGGGGCCGGCACGCAGCGGGGCGAGGACACAACGCAACCGGCGTGTTGTGGCACCACCCAGGCGGAAAGCCGATGACCGACAGCACCACCGCAGTCCACCCCGCGGCGGCACGGCTTTCCACCCTGGACCGCCTGCTGCCGCTCTGGATCGGCCTGGCCATGGCCGCCGGCCTGAGCTTGGGGCGACTCATCCCCGGACTGGGCAACGCGCTCAGTGTCGTGCAGATCGACGGAATCTCGCTGCCGATCGCGGCCGGGCTGCTGATCATGATGTATCCGGTACTGGCCAAGGTCCGCTACGACCGCCTCGACACCGTCACCTCCGATCGCCGACTGCTCGTGAGTTCCCTGGTGCTCAACTGGGTACTTGGCCCGGCGGTCATGTTCGCGCTGGCCTGGCTGCTGCTGGCCGATCTGCCCGAATACCGCACCGGCCTGATCGTGGTCGGTTTGGCCCGCTGCATCGCCATGGTCATCATCTGGAACGACTTGGCCCGCGGCGACCGAGAAGCCGCCGCCGTCCTTGTCGCACTGAATTCGATCTTCCAAGTCGTCATGTTCGCCGCCATGGGATGGTTCTACTTGGCGGTGCTACCCGGATGGCTGGGCTTGCCCCAAACCAGCATCGAGGTCTCCCCCTGGCAGATCGCGAAATCCGTGGCGATCTTCCTGGGCATCCCGTTGGTCGCCGGTTACCTGTCCCGACGCATCGGGGAACAAGCCAAAGGCCGCAACTGGTATGAGGCCCGGTTCCTGCCGCGGATCGGCCCGTGGGCGCTGTATGGACTGTTGTTCACGATCGTGGTTCTCTTTGCGCTGCAAGGCGATCAGATCACCCACCAACCGCTCGACGTCATCCGTATCGCCGTCCCGCTGCTCGCCTACTTCGCAATCATGTGGGGCGGCGGCTACCTGCTCGGGGCCGCGCTGGGCTTGGGGTATGCCCGTACCACGACCCTGGCGTTCACCGCCGCAGGCAACAACTTTGAACTCGCCATCGCAGTGGCGATCGCCACCTGGGGCGCCACCAGCGGCCAAGCACTGGCAGGTGTGGTCGGCCCCCTGATCGAAGTCCCCGTACTGGTTGCCCTGGTCTACGCTTCGCTGGCCCTGCAGTCGAACTTCGCCCTGGCGAATTTGGCGGATAACGCTGGCTAGGCATGACCAGGCTGCAAGGCTGGTGCAGTGTCGGAAGCGGCAACCAACGGCCACTCGACGGGCTTCGATGACGCCTCCATGGCGGTGTCCCCCGTCTATTGGGACCACGGGCAGACCAGCGAGCCCTCGGCACGCCCCGGGAGTGCAGCGGTGAGACGCGCGAACTGGCTGGGTCTGGCCGCCGCGGCCACACCCTTGGTGGCGGCCGGCGTGGCCGGGGCCCGCGAGGTTGTGCGCGCCGATGCGGCGCGCCGGCGAGGCGTCACCACGCGCAACGGGGTGCCGGTGCCGGAGCCGTCGATCGGGCTCGGGGTGGCCGCGGCCGTCGACACGCTGTTGGCAGCTCCGATGCCGCTGCTGTCGTCGCTCGGGGCAGCGGAGCACTACACGCTGGCATCGGCCGAACTCGACGCCGCTGTCCGCTACTACGGTGACGCCGGTTGGCTTGATGCCCCCCAGCTTCGGCACCGGCGCCCGAACGCGCCGGGCGCCGTTGCCATCAAAGCCCTTTCGCCCGAGATGGACCTCGCCCGTTTCGACAGTGGATGGCGACCAGAGGCGGGTGAGCCCGGCGGCGAGCGCTGGCTGACGTTCCGCGCCAACGAACGGGTGCCGGTCCGGTTGCTGCGCCACCCCGGCGCGCCCCGGCCGTGGCTGGTCGTCGTCCACGGACAAGGGATGGGACGCCCGTCCGACGTCAAGATGCTGCACGTGCGCCGGATCCACGACCAACTCGGCGTCAACGTCGCACTGCCCGTCCTGCCGCTACACGGACCACGCTCCTGCGGCCTCTCCCCTGCACGGCAGTTCGCGTCCAACGTCTTCGCGACGAACAACGTCCTGGGACTCACCCAGGCGGTGTGGGATGTCCGCCGACTCCTGCAGTGGCTGCGCGAAGACCAGCGGGCGCCATCGGTCGGCCTGCTCGGGGTTTCGCTGGGCTCGTACGTCATCAATCTGCTGTCGACCCTCGAGGGCGACCTGGCCTGCCTCATCGCCGTCGTCCCGACCGACGACCTGGCCGCGTCGATGCGCAACGCTGCGCCGGTCACGCCGGCGAAACGCCGACTGCACCGCAAGGTGCACGACCACCGCTCGGTGCTCGTGCACCGGGTCGTCTCGCCGCTTGCCAGACCGTGCCTGGTAGCCCACCAGCGGCGCCACATCGTTGCGGGACAGGTGGACCGGATCGCCCCGCCGCGCGGTGCTGCCCAACTCTGGCGGCACTGGGACGAGCCGTCGATCGCGTGGTGCCCACGCGGGCACCTCACCGCGTGGCACGGGACGGCCTACGATGACCACATCGCTTCGTTCCTCACCTCGTCTGGGCTGCGACACCAATCCTGAGATGCTGAGGAGGGATCATGCGCCAGCTTTCCAGTGCTGACTGGACGATGGTGTCACTGGACACCGCAACCGCCCACAACACCATCGGCATCGTCGGGATCTACGACCCCTCGACGCGTAGCGGATCTCGCACGGGGGCGCACGACCCGGTCACCCACGAGGCGGTGCTCGACTACATCGGTGCACGCCTCCACGTCGCCGAGAGCTTTCGGGAACGGCTCATCCACGTGCCGTTCGGGCTTGACCGGCCCTGGTGGATCCGAGACGGCGACTTCGACCTGGAATACCACGTCCGGCACATCGCCCTGCCGCGGCCCGGAACCTGGCGGCAGCTGTGCACCCAGATCGCACGCATCCACGCCCGGCCTCTGGACCTCACCAGGCCACCCTGGGAGCTGTACCTGATCGACGGGCTCGACGGGGTCGACCGCCTGCCGCAGGGCGCCTTCGCGGTATTCCTGCGCGTGCACCACGCCGCCATCGACGGTGTCGCCGGCGCGGAGATCCTCACCGCGATCCACAGTCACGAGCCAGACGAGGGCCCACCGCCGGTGCCGGAGGACTACCAGTGGGAGCCGGACACCGTCCCGTCGGACCTCAGCCTCCTGACCCGCGCTGCGCTGCACGGTGCCACCCGGCCGGTCGACATACTGCGGCAGGTCCGCAAGGTGGCGCCCCAACTGCCCGCGCTGGTATCCGACACCCGCGACCCGGCCGTGACATCGCCGGCGTCGCTGCCCAAGGCGACCCGGTTCAATCAGGTCGTGTCGCCCCACCGCGTGTTCGGCACCGCCTACACGACGCTGGACGTCCTCAAGGAGATCCGCACCGCGCTGCCGGACGCAACGATCAACGACGTCGGTGTCGCCATCGTCGGCGGGGCAATCCGCCGCTACCTCCTGGACAAGGGCGAATTGCCCGACGAGGCCATGGTGGCGATGATGCCGATCTCGATCCGGCCGACGGCCACCCGCGCCAGCGGCACAAAGAGTTCGGCGACCAGCACCGAGACCAGCGGCAATGAGTATTCGATCGCGCCCATCACGATGGCGACCGACGAAGCCGACCCGCTCGACCGGCTCGCGCGCATCGTGACATCGACCGCGCACGTCAAGGACTCGGGTGCCCACCCCGTCCGCGCGCTCATGGCGATGTCGGAGGAGGCGTTCGGCGGGCTGATGGGCACTGTGCAGCGGGCCGCCGTGCGCGCCCTGAGCCGGCGTGGGCGCACCGTCGCCGCCCACACCCTGGTGAGTAATGTCCCCGGACCGCTCACCCCGATGTACTTCTGCGGCGCCCAGATGGTCGACACCACCGGCCTCGGGCCGGTGCTCGACGGCATGGGCCTCAACAACGGCATCGGCAGCTACGGCAATCGCGTGACCTTCTGCTTCACCGCCGACCGCAAGGCCATCCCGGACCCCGAGGTCTACGAGCAGTGTCTGAGCGGCGCCGTCACGGAGTTGCTCGATGCCGCCCGCGCGCACCACGGCTGACCGCAACGGCCGCAAGAAGTCGTCCGCCCTGGCACCCTGCCTAATTCTGACTGTGACTTCGCCCATTCGACCTGCCCGAGGCGCTTTGTTGTGCTCGGGCGGGATAGGCTCTATCAGGCTGGGGGGCGTCTCTGGTTACCTAAAGGGGGCGTGATGCCGAGGCACTTGACCGAGGTGGAGATTCGCACAGAATTGGAACCGGTTGCGGCGACCAACGTCAACCGACACGAGTCGGTAGCGCCGCGATGGAATCCGCATGACTACGTTCCCTGGGATCGTGGCCGTAATTTTGCGCGTACGGTGTGGTGCCGACTGGTCGCCCGAGCAGTCGCAGCTCAGCGATGTCGCCCGAGCGGCGATGATCACCAATCTGCTCACCGAGGACAACCTTCCGTCGTATCACCGTGAGGCGGCGGAACACTTCTCCCTCGACGACGCCTGGGGGGCCTGGGTCGGTCGTTGGACCGCCGAGGAGAACCGGCACGGGATCGCGCTGCGGGACTATCTGGTGGTCACGCGCGCGGTCGACCCAGTGGAGTTGGAGCAGGCACGTATGCAGCACGTGGCCAACGGATTCGGGGCCACTGCCGAAGAAGAGGCACGGCACAAGACCGACTTCCTGCTGTCGATCGCCTATGTGACGTTCCAGGAGCTGGCCACCCGGGTGAGCCACCGCAACACCGGCAAGGTGTGTAACGACCCGATCGCAGATCAGTTGCTGAAACGTATTGCCGCGGACGAGAACCTGCATATGATCTTCTACCGCAATGTCTGCGGTGCGGCCTTGGATCTAGTGCCCGATCAAGCGCTGGAGGCGGTTGCCGATGTCGTGGAGCACTTTCGGATGCCGGGTCAGGGCATGCCGAACTTCCGACGTAACGGGGTGCTGATGGCCAAACACGGGATCTACGACCCGCGTCAGCATCTCGACGAAGTCGTACGACCGACTCTGCGCAAGTGGCGGATCTTCGAGCGTGACGATTTTTCGTTCCAGGGTGAACAACGCCGTGAACAGCTGGCTACGTATCTGGAAGGTCTTGAGCGCCAGGTGATCCGGTTCGAGGAACAACGCGATCGGCGTCTCGCCCGTGCCGAGCGAAACAGAGAGGTGAAAGCCGGGTAGCGAACCGCACGCGGCTGGGTGAACAGCGCCACGACAGGCGTATCTACCCGGCCTACTGTGGTTGGTATGACCCCAGACACCCAACCCGCCGCCCTCGCGCCCGAACTCGACGTTGCCGAGTGGATCGGTCAACCCTCTCCCCTGGCATCGCTACGAGGTCGCGTCGTGCTGGTCGAGACTTTTCAGATGCTTTGCCCGGGCTGCATCCGCTACGGCCTGCCGCAGGCCCAGCGGGTGCATCGAATGTTCCCGGAGACCGCGGTCATCGGTCTGCACACGGTGTTCGAGCATCACGAGGTGACAGGCCCCGAGGCGCTGAAGGTCTTCCTGTCCGAGTTCGGTATTCATTTTCCGGCCGGAATCGACCGCCACGAAGATGGCAACTCGATGCCGGTGACCATGCGGCGTTACGGCTTGCAGGGCACTCCGTCGACCCTGGTGATCGATCGGGCCGGGCGGCTACGGTTCCAACACCTCGGTGCCATCGACGATCTGGCCCTCGGGATTCTGCTCGGCCAGCTACATGCCGAGAGTGCCGACAGCCCACCTCAGGGCAGCTAGACCTCACTCCAGCTCAGCGGTTCCGTCCGCAGTGACGGCAACCTTCGCCCCGGCGATGTCCTCGCGGACACTGGCCGCAGCCTGCGACGCGTCGGCGATCACCGCCAGTGCCCGGCTGCCGCTCGGCGTGCGAACCGCGACGAACACCTTCTCGGGCTCACCGTCGCGGCTGAACGGCGTGGCCCAGGTCTCCAGGGTGCCGGTGCCCGACCAGCCGTCTTCGGCCACCACGGTCGGCTCCGCGTCGACCGTGGATTGCACATCCTCCCAACGGAATTCGTGTTCCGGCGGCTGCGCGCTGTAGACGCCGAAACTATGCTTCGACAGGTAGCCGCCGTTGGCGGTGATCAGCCCGATCTGCCCGGGGTTGGCCGTGAGCCGCTCGGCCATGGTCGCGATCGAATGCGAGACGTAGTTGTTCCATGGTCCGCCCGCGAACGTCAGCCCGCCGGTGACCGTCAACGGACGCCGCGGGTCGTCCAAGGCCAGCCCAAGCTCGTTGGCGGCCACCTGCACCGCCGACGGGAAGCACGAGTACACGTCGACGGCCGCAAGATCGTCAACGCCGACGCCCGCCAGCTCCAGCGCCCGGCGGCCGGCGATCCGGATCGCCGGTGACGCGGCGAACGAAGCCCGCTCGCCGATCAGATAGGTGTCGTGGGCGTCGGTGCCGGCGTGCGGGAAAACCCAGCGCTCCCTGGGGATCCCCAGTGCAGTGGCCTTCTCGACTGAGGTCAGGATCAAGGCGGCGCCCTGATCGACCATGTTGTTGGAGTTCATCAGCTTGGTGTAGGGCCAGCTGATCATCCGGTTCGTTCGCCCAGGCTGCCAGATCTCCTCAGCCGGCACCGCCTGGCGGCTCCAGGCGTGCAGATTGCCCTGTGCCACCTCGCTGAACCGCGACCACAGTTCACCGATCCGGCGCCGGTGAGCATCGCTGGACTCCCCCGCCTCGATCCGCAGCGCCTGCTCGAACATCGGATAGACGTGCGACGGCGCGACCAGGCCGATCCGCAGCTCGGCCGGACCGGCCATCTCGAACTCGGGGTCACTGGGTGCCGTCGGCACCGAGTCGTCCTGCTCGGTCCCGGTGAGCCGCTCGCCCCGGGCCTTCAATCTGCTTCGAGTGCGCCAGGTTTCACCCCCGGCGATCAGCACCACGTCGTTGCGGCCCTGCTGAATATCCAGGCAGGACCGGTTCACCAGCGACTGCGGCACGTTGCCGCCGACCGGGGTATAGCGCGTTGCGGCACCCGATGCGCCGATGCGCTGCGCCAGCAGCAGGCCCGGGTCCCGGTAGCGCAACGACAACACGTTGACGATCCGCACGGAGTCGACGGCTGCGAGCACTCTGGCATCAGCTGCCGCGCGTGCCGCAGCCTCCATCAGGTCCAGTGGCTCGGCGCCGGGATTCTCCTCATGTTGATTGACCTGACCGTAGCCGACCAGCACCGGGGTTCTGGGGTTCATGCCCCACAGCTTGGCTGACTTCGGCCCGCGCTGTAAACGACCAGCGCGGAAACCCACCGGTGAGCGTTCGGCACATCTATAGGTGTCGCAATGTGCGCTTTACACCCGGCCGATACCGACGTTGCATTAGAGCGACACCAGGGAAGGGCGAACACCGATGACGATGAGCGTGGCCGAGCGCAGCGAACTGGCCGCCGCGGTCAAAGACCTCCTGGACGAACACTGCAGCGAGGCCCACGTACGCCGGATAATGGCCGGCGACCACGGATTCGATCCCGACCTCTGGAACAGGCTGGCCGCCCAGGGCGTGACCGGGCTGATCGTCGATGCCGAGTACGGCGGCGTGGGGCTGAGCGCCGAAGAACTGGAACTGGTCGCCGAGGTCACCGGTGCAGCCCTGCTGCCGGCCCCGTTCCTGTCCAGCGCGGTCTTCGCCACGGCGCTGATCCAGGCCGCCGGCACCGACGACGACAGGGCCCGGTTACTGCCGGCACTGGCCGACGGGACCTCGATCGCCACCGTCGCCGCTACCGGTTCGCGTGGCACCTGGGCGCCGGACGGGGTGTCGGTGCGGGCGGTCCGGGACGACGACGGCCATCTGCTGTCCGGCAGCGCCCGCTACGTGCTCGACGGGCAGGTCGCCGACGTGCTGCTGGTGATCGCCGCCGTTGATGACGGATTCGGCGTCTTCGAGATCACCCCGCAGGCGTCCGGTTTCGAGCGCACCGCGGCT
The DNA here is from genome assembly GCF_020181635.2 of Mycobacterium zoologicum. NCBI lineage: Bacteria > Bacillati > Actinomycetota > Actinomycetes > Mycobacteriales > Mycobacteriaceae > Mycobacterium > Mycobacterium zoologicum. The sequence continues at coordinate 27,774 of NZ_JAYJJS010000041.1, forward strand.
ACGGTGTTCGATCCGACGGTCCGGCTCTCGACGTTCACCTTCACCCAGACCCCGGCCCGACGCATCGGTGACGCCGGCTGGGATGCCGTCGAACATGCGCTGTCATGGGCGGTGATCGCGCTGGCCGGCGAACAGGCCGGCGGAGCCCGCCGCATCTTCGACATCACCGTCGACTACCTCAAGACCCGCATCCAGTTCGGCCGCCAGATCGGCAGCTTCCAGGCACTCAAACACATGGCGGCCGACCTGCTGTTGGAAGTCGAATCGGCGACCTCGGCCGCTCGACACGCCGCGCAGCGGTTCGCCACCGACCCCGACGACGCCGCCGGCGCGGTCGCGCTGGCCGGATTCGCCTGTGCGGAGGCCTATCACACCACGGCCATGCAGGCCATCCAGATGCACGGCGGTATCGGCTTCACCTGGGAGCACCCCGCTCATCTGTTCCTGCGGCGGGCCCGCACCGGCCGCCAACTGTTCGGCAGCTCACGGGATCACCGCGAACGCTACCTCGCCTCGAAGGGCGCCTGACATGACCACCGATACCGCACCGCATGCCGACGACCTGCGCGCCGAAGTGCGCGACTGGCTGGCCCGGAACTGGGCCCCGCTACCGTATTCGGCGGACCCCTGGGTGAGCTCACCGGAGCAGATCGCCTGGACCGAGAAGGTCCTCGACGCCGGATACGCCGCCCCCACCTACCCCACCGAATGGTTCGGGCGCGGCTACCCCCGACAGCTCGCAGGAGTGATTCAGCAGGAGTTCCGTGCCGTCAAGGCTCCGGGAGCCTGCCAGGACCGCTACAACATCCCGGCCAACACCCTGTTCGCGTTCGGCTCCGACGACCTCAAACATGCGCTGCTGCGTGACTTTCTGACCGGCCGGGCCCGAACGTGCCTGCTCTACAGCGAACCGGGAGCCGGATCGGATCTGGCCGGGGTGAGCGCCACCGCCGTGCGCGACGGCGACCGCTGGGTGGTCAACGGCCAGAAGGTGTGGACCTCCGGCGCGGCGACCTCCGAGTACGGCCTGCTGATCGCGCGCACCGACTGGGATGTGCCCAAGCACAAGGGCTTGAGCTTCTTCATGATCCCGATGCGCCAGCCCGGCATCGAGGTGCGGCCCCTGGTACAGATCACCGGGGAGTCGCACTTCAACGAGGTGTTCCTCTCCGATGCCACCGTGCCGCACGCCAACCTCCTTGGCGGGGAAGGAAACGGCTGGCGGGTGCTGCAGACCGCACTGGCCTACGAACGCTCCATCATGGGCGACGGCGGCCGCGGTTCGCGCAACAAGTCCAAGGCCGACAGCCTGGTCGAGCTGGCCCGCGCGCACGGCCGCCTCGACGACGCCGCGCTGCGCGAGCAGCTGGCAGGCGTCCTGGCGTTGCGGGAACTCAACCAGCTCAACAACGCCCGCGCCAAAGCCACCACCGGCCAGGGCAGCTCGAGTTCGATCATGTCGCTGGGCAAGCTCGCGATGTCACGCATCCTGCACTCCGAGGCGGCGCTCAAGACCGAGATCATCGGCGCGGAGTCACTGCTGGCGGGCCCGGACAACCCGGAGTCCGACGACGTGAACTTCCTGTCGCTCAACGCCTTCTTCACCTCGATCGGCGGCGGCACCGATCAGATCCAGCGCACCATCATCGGCGAACGGGTACTGGGCCTGCCCAAGGAACCCGAAGTCGACCGGGACATCCCGTTCCGGCAGGCCCGGCGGAGCTGACCGGTATGGCCTACGACCCGCCGTTGTCCGGCATCGAGATTCTCGATCTGTCCACCGGGCCGATGACCGAGGTCGCTCACCTGCTCGCCGATCTGGGCGCCCGTGTCACAGCGGTGCGACTGGCCGGCGTGACCGCCGACGACACCATCGGGCCCCACATCGACGCGGTCCCGATCGGCACCGCCATCACCCGAGCCGGCATCCCGACCCTCGACATCGAAACGGAAACACCGGTCGGCCAACGGACCTGGACGCAGCTGCTGGCAGGCGCCGACATCCTGATCGAGAACACCCGGCCCGGTTCGTCTGCCGAAGCTCTTCTGGCGATCCGGCAGATCCGGGTCCAGCATCCGTCCTTGGTGATCCTGTCGATCAGCGACTTCGGCCGGGACAGCAGCTATCGGTCCTGGCAGGCCACCACGCCGGTGCTGCACGCCTTGACCAGTGAACTGTCCCGGTCCGGCATTCCGGGCCGGGTGCCGCTGCTGCCGCCAGGGCAGAACCTGCCGTATCAGGTGGCGGCGGCTCAGGCGGCCCTGTTCGTCGTCAGCGTATATCTGGACCGGTTGCGTTGCGGCACCGGCGATCTGATCGATTTCTCGGTGCTCGAAGGCGCGATGCAGACGCTTGACCCACCGTTCGGCACCGCCGGCAGCGCCTCCGCGGGCGTGCCGGTGAGCGAACAGCAGCGCGACTGGGCCGCCGAACAACAGCGTTACCCCATCATCAGATGCAAGGACGGCCATGTCCGGATCTGCCTGCTGGCAAAGCGCCAGTGGCAGGGCATGTTCGAGTGGATGGGATGCCCCGAGGAGTTCGCCGACCCGCGGTTCAACAGCCTGCGCGAACGAGTCGCCTCGGCCGAGTTGTTCTCCGCGATCGAGAAGTTCTGCGCCGAGCAGACCCGCGCGGAACTCGAACTCGCCGGGCAGCGTCACCGGGTCCCCACCGCGGCCGTGCTCACCTTGGCCGAAGCGCTGGCCACCGAACAGGTTGCCGCACGCGGATTCCTGCGGGATACGCAGCTTGCGCCGGGGTTGGAGGCCCCCGTGCCGGTGGGCATCGTCGAGATCGACGGACACCGCGCCAGCAGAGCACACGACGCCAGAAGGCGCCCCCGGCTCCGCGATGCGGCCACAGAGCACGCACCCGGTGACCACGGTCTCCCCCTGGAGGGGCTGCGGGTACTGGACCTGGGCGTCATCGTCGTCGGCAGCGACACCGGACGGCTGCTGGCCGACCTCGGCGCCGACGTCGTCAAGATCGAGAACTCCGCCTTCCCCGACGGGCTGCGTTTCAGCCTGACCAGGATGACCCAGACCTACGCCGCCGGGCACCGCAACAAACGGTCGATCGGAATCGACCTGCGCACCGACGAAGGCCGAGCGCTGGCACATCGCCTGGCCGAACAGTCCGACGTCGTGCTCACCAACTTCAAACCCGGTGTGGCGCAAGCGCTCGGGATGGACCACGCGACACTTCACACGATCAACCCCGGCATCGTGGTGGTCGACAGTTCCGCCTACGGGCCCACCGGACCGTGGGCGGCACGGCTGGGCTACGGCCCGCTGGTGCGCGCCAAGGCGGGCTTCACCGAACTGTGGAAGTACCCGGCAGATCCCGACACCTTCTGCGACACCGTCACCGTCTACCCCGACCACGTGGCCGCACGTATCGGTGCCCTGAGCGCGGTGGCACTGCTATTGCGCCGCGAACGCAGCGGCACCGGCGGATCGGCCAGCATCGCCCAATCCGAGGTGATGCTCAGCCACCTGGCCGCCGAGATCGCCGGCGAAGTGCTGACCACCCACGGCCACACCCCCACCGAGCCGACAGCCCAGGACGCGCCGTGGGGAATCTTTCCCGCCAACGGCGACGACGCCTGGGTCGCGGTCACCGTTCGCGACGACGCCGATTGGGCGGCGTTGTGCGAGGTGATGGGCGACACCGAACTGCGCAACGACCCCGACCTGCAAACCCGGGCCGGCCGGGATCGTCACCGCTGCCGGATCGACGAGGCCGTTGCCGGCTGGACAACCCGGCACACCCCCACCGGCGCGATGGGTCACCTGCAGGCCGCCGGCGTACCGGCCGGCGCGGTCCTTCATGCCGTCGAGGTACCGGAATGGGACTACTACGTCGAGCGACGCGATTTCCGCGAGGAACTCCACCCGCGCGCCACGGTGCCCTTTATGGTGGAGAACGTGCAGATCCACTCCGACCGTATCGCCGATCCCCCACTCGGGCAGGCGCCACTGCTCGGGGAGCAGACCCGCGAGATCGCGTCGGAACTGCTGGATCTCGACGACGAACAGATCGACGACCTTATCGGCCGCGGTGTTCTGGAAGTTCCTGCGGTGGAGGCGCATTCGGGGCGCTGACCAGCCCGAGCGCGAGCTGATGGAGATCGACTTCACCCGACTGCGGTACTTCGTGGCTGTCGCCGAAGAACTTCATTTCAAACGCGCCGCCGACCGCCTGATGATCACCCCACCGCCGCTGAGCAAACAGATCAAGGTGCTGGAACGCGAACTGGGCGGGCCGCTGTTCGAGCGGACCTACCACGACGTGCGGCTGACCCGGCTGGGCGAACAACTGCTGGGCCCGGCACGCGAGATCCTGCGCCAAGTCGAGGATCTCAAGAGTCTCGCATCGCGAATCACCCAGGCACCCAGCCCGATTCGGATCGGTGCCACCGCCTATGCCCCCTCGGATTTTCTCGCCAGGCTGGAGACCGCGGTCGCCGACCTGCCGATATCGACCGAGTTCGGTGTGCCCGGCTCGGCCGCCGAAGTCACCGCCAAACTGGTCTCGGGCAACATCGACCTCGGCTTGATTCACCTGCCGACCACAGACAAACGTCTTCGCTACCGGGTGGTGGCCAGCTACCCGGGCGCCGCCGCGGTCCGGTTCGACGATCCCCTGGCAGAGCATTCCGTCATCGCGATCGAGGACCTGCGTGACCGCGACGTCGTGATCGACTTCGCCCGGCCCAATCCCGTGGTGCTGGCGCAGATGACGCGCGGACTCAACGCGCGAGGCGTCACCCGAATCGTGCGGGCGGTCAATCAGCTGGGCGGCGAGTTGGAGATGGCCACCCAGGTGTTCAATCGGCACCTGGTCGCCCTGCTCAGCTACGCACCCGCCTCGGCGATCGGCAGGATCTTCTCCCCACCGGAGTTCAAACTGATCCGCATCGACGAGAGCACCTGGCCGCCGGTCAAGATCGCGTTGGCCTGGGCGCCTGACCGCTTGGGTGACCCCGCCGGCATCGAGGCCCTGGCGGAGCGGTTGGCGGGCACCCTGGCGTCGTCGCGCGACCCCGCCTGAGCCCGGCCCGAACTTTACAAAAACACCTCAAACTGTCACGCTTGCGCCCGAGACAGCCGCGTCGACACAACGAGGAGTCAACTGGTGGCGCACACCGAATTCTCCGGCCGCACCCTGGTGATCTCCGGCGCAAGCCGGGGTATCGGACTGGCGATCGGCCTGGGCGCCGCGCGACTGGGCGCCAACGTGGTGCTGCTGGCCAAGACCGCCGAACCGCACCCCCGACTGCCCGGAACCGTGCACACCGCCGCCGCCGACATCGAAGCCGCCGGCGGCAAAGCACTGGCCGTCGTCGGCGACGTGCGCAACGAGGACGACGTCCAGCGTGCCATCGACGCCGCCGTCGACCGATTCGGCGGCATCGACATCTGCGTGAACAACGCCAGCGCGATCGCCGTCGAACCCACCGAGCAGCTGTCGGCCAAGAAGTTCGATCTCATGCAGGACATCAACGTGCGCGGCACCTTCCTGCTGACCAAGGCGTGCCTGCCGCACCTGCGGCGCTCGGCGGCCCCGCATGTGGTGACGATCGCTCCCCCGCTCAACATGAACCCGTACTGGCTGGGTATTCACCCCTCCTACACGCTGTCCAAGTACGGGATGACGCTGCTGTCGCTGGGCTGGGCAGCCGAATACGCCGACGCCGGAATCGCTTTCAGCTGTCTGTGGCCAGAGACCTACATCGCCACCTCCGCGGTGGCCAACTCACCCGGCGCCGACGAGCTGATCGGCAAGTCACGGAGCCCGCGGATCATGGCCGACGCCGCCGTGGAGATCCTGCGGCGCCGCGCCGCCGAGGTGACCGGCCAGTGCTTCATCGACGCCGATGTGCTCACCGAGGCCGGCGTGACGGACTTCTCCGGCTACGGCGGCGGCACCGAGCCACTGATCGACTTCTTTCTGGACCGGCCCGCTACCGCGTAGCACTCCAGCGCCCAGCGTCGTCGGCGTCGCACCGATCGGTCCCGCTCAGCGCAGATAGACCTCGTCGCCGCTGGGGTATCCGCCACCGGTGGTGGTGACGTGAACGTGGTCGTAATGCCCGTAGCCGCCGCGCTGCGCCCCGCCGCCGGGCGTGTAGTAGACGCCGCGCCAGATGGCGTCCTGGATGCCGAACCGACCCGCGTTCTCCATCACGTAGGCCACGATCGAGTCGCCGAGCGCGATGCCCTCGGCGCTACCGGGGTTGGGGATCATGACGTCGAGCGCCAGCCCGTTGGGGTGCCAACGCAGTGCGTCGGCGCGTACGCCGCCGATCTGGTGGATACCCGGGAAGGCGTCGCTGATGCTGCGTGCCGCCTGGATCGTTCTGACCTGTAGGCCGCGCTCGGGCGCGACGCCGGCGGGCAGGAACCGGGAGACCATCCGCGTCCGCGATGCGGCAGCAATCTCGGCAGGTGAGCCCCGCTCCAGGTAGTCGGCGGGCGCCGCGACCAGCTGCATTCCGCCGGGCGATTCGACCTCAGCAACCACCGGCGCGGCTTCGCTGGAAACGGCGGGATGAGCACTGCCGCCCACAGCAAAGAAAACGGCTGCTGGTGCGATGACGATAGCCCACAATGCCGAAGACTTCCGGCGCTGGCTGGCAAACTCGTGTCGGCCCACGACTGATATGTAGGGAAGTTTGTCAAGGGCAGGGTGAAGCGGCGGCCACGACCG